>JBOHDO010000021.1:0-11478 GCA_050699415.1 Marmoricola sp. | reverse complement strand
CGGCCCAGCGGGCGTCGACCTCGTGGCCCGGCTGATCCGCATCGAAGTGCCACTGGTGCAGCGCCAGGCCGCCGCGCCCGATCGGGTCATCGACAGTCTGGTCCGGCCCCGCGACGAACCCGTCCAGGGACACCGAAATATGTGCGGTCGTGAAGGTCATGCCCCCATCCAACCGCGGTGGGTCCGTGTCGGCCACTACATATGGTGACCGCCGCTCAACGGGCCGGCTCACGGTGGTGGCGTTGATGCATGGCTGGTACCTGCGAAGTCGCGGTGGGAGACCGCGGCAGGTTCGTGATCCCCCGGGAGCTGCGGGACCGCGCAGGCCTGGCCGAGGCACGCCCATCACCCTCCTGGAGACCGGGCACGGCGTGGTGATGGTGACTCGTGCCCAGCCGCGCGACCCGGTCCGGGGTGGCAAAGAAGGTCCTCGGCCACGGACGTGACTGGTCGCCGTCACGGGCCCTGCTGCTGGCGTCTGGACTCACGGTCGAGCCGGTGACCGAGCGCGATGCCGAGCGGGCCGCCGAGCTGTGCCAGCGCGGATCAGGCCTGTCCCTGGGCGACCGCCTGTGCCAGGCCCTGGCGGAGCGCCTGGACGCCGAGGTGTGGACCGCGGACACGTCCCGGGGACACGGCGATCGCATCCGGCAGATCCGCTGACCCGGCCCTGCTGCAGCCAGTCCCGGCTACCGCTCGCGAGCCAGCCCCTCCCGCAGCGCGGCCGTCGCCGCGACGTCGTCCTCGTTGTACTCCAGCAGCCGCCTGCGCGCCTGCCCCGCGGTGGCCGGGTCGGTGGAGTCGCGGGCCTCCCCCAGCCACAGCTGTGACTGCAGGCCGCTGGGTGACTCGTCGCGCCAGGCGAACCCGAACTCCGGCGCCACCTGCTTGATCCCCAGCCCGTCGACGCCGACGTAGTTCTGCCGGACGAACTCGTGCAGGTCGACGAAGTGCACCAGCAGGTCCGCGACCGCGTCGGCGCCGAGCACGCGCCTGAGGTGGCTGACCTCCGCCGGGGAGTAGTGGTAGACCAGCACGCTCGGTCCGTGCTCGGCGAGGATCTCCCGGAGCCAGGTGACGAACTCCGTGGCGAGCCGGCGCTCCCCCTGCTCGTCGAGTGGCTCCCAGCTCACGATCGGCCGGTACGCCGGCTCGGCACCGGGGCGGCGTACCAGCGCACCCCAGAGGTAGACCCGGTTGTCGGGGGCCCACTCGATGTCGAAGTCGATCTCGACGTCCGCACGCGGAACCTCGATCGGACCCGTCGTGGTGCGCTCGATTCTCACTCCGGCCACGACCATGCGTGCCCGCTGCACCATCGCCTGCAAGCGCTTTGCCGCGCCCGGGACGTGGGTGACCTCCGGCTCGTAGAGCCGCCAGAAGCCCTCGTCCCCGGGGTCGAGCTGCGCCAGTGCCTCGACCGAGGAGCAACCCGCCTGCTCCAGCGCCAGCCACTCCCGCCGGGAGAAGGACCCGGTGATCAGCCGGGCACTCGGCGCATCCGGGCCGGCGACCTCCAGGCAGTAGTCGAACCACGGGCAGCTCTTGCACTCCTCGACGAAGATCGGCTCAACCAGCGGCTCGGGGTCCTCGGCTGCACCCGTCCGGCTGGCGGCCACCTCCGCCACCCTCAGCCGGAAGGCCTGCTCGTGGTCGTACCGCTCCAGCGCGCTGCGTTTGACCTTGCCGCGGCTGCGGGAGTACGTCGCGAACAGCGCCCCCGTCAGGTCGAGCCGGACCAGGACGGTGCTGTCGAGGCCCGCCGGGACGAGATCGGGCAGCTCATCGGTGCCGACCACGAGCCCCTGCGGCTCGGCTGCGGCGTGCCCGCAGGCCTCGAGCATCCGCCAGTAGTGCGCGAGCTGGAGGTAGTCGTCGATGCGGTCGCTCTTGCCGCAGGCCAGCCCCTCCGACTCCACGACCATCGTCGGCGCGTCCAGCGTCGAGTACGCCAGCCGCCCCCGCTTGGACGTCCTCGCCATCCGGTGACCCTTGACCTCGCCGGGCTGGTAGCCCGGCCCCTCCGCCTCTCTCACCAGCAGGTCCGGCCGGCCCTTCCTCCCGCCGGCGGGGTCGTCGGGCAGCCAACCGCCGATCACGACCTCGGTGCCGGCGTCCATGGCCGCGAGCGTCGCCTCGACGGCCTCGGTCCTGCCTCCGACCTCCCGAAGGTCGACGTACTGGTCGGGCCGCAGCGCCGCGCGGAGCCGGGCCAGTGCCTCGTCCTCGAACTCCTGGCCGGCGTCCAGGCGCATCTGGATCTCCGCCGGCGGCGCCCACTCGACCGTCGGGATCGTCGGGTCCCACTCGTTGTGCACCCGCCGCGGGCAGCGCTTCGCGGCGTACGAGCTGAGCAGGACCATGCGTCCTTGATACCGCGCACGACCGACAGCGTGGGGCCGAATCCGGACAACAGGCCCCTTCCCGGCCATGGCGATCCGACCGCGTCGACCCGCGGTGCCCACCTCAGAGCTGGCGCATCGAGGTGGTCGAGAGCACCAGCTCCCCCAGCTCGTCGGAGGCGTCGGCGTCGACCTCGGCCTCGACCACCCAGTCGTGGTGGCCGGCGGGGTCGGCGAGGGTCTGGCGAACGGGCCAGCGACGACCGGTCCTCTCCACGACGAAGAGGTCCGGGCCGCGGGCGTCTGCGTCGGTGCCGACGGAGTCGTGCTCGGCGTAGTACTCCTCGAGGGCGGCATCCCAGATGTCGCGGGTCATCGCGATCTGGCGCGGCGGGTCGAAGCGCGCGGCGTCAGCCTCCTCGAGCGCCACGAGCCCCTCGAGCTCGTCGCGGGCGACCAGCTCCACCCGGCGCCACATGGCGTTGCGGATCATCACCCGGAAGGCACGCTCCTGCTGCGAGAGCGGTCGGGGCGGGGGCGGCGCGGCCTCGGCGAGCGTGTCCGGCCGGTGGTCGGGGTCGGTGAGCGCCTGCCACTCGTCCAGCAGTGAGGAGTCGGTCTGCCGCACGGTCTCGCCCAGCCACTCGATGAGGTCCTCCAGCTCCGGCGGCCGGTGCGCCTCGGGCACGGTCTGCCGTAGCGTCCGGTAGGCGTCGCTGAGGTAGCGCAGCAGCAGTCCCTCCGACCGGGCGATCCGATAGCGGCCGATGAAGTCGGTGAAGCCCATTCCCTGCTCGAACATCTCGCGTACGACGGACTTCGGGTCCAGCGCATCGACAGGGAGCCACGGGTGGGTCTCGCGGTAGGTCTCGAAGACCGGCACGAGCAGCTCGGCGAGCGGCTGCGGCCAGGTGACCTCGTCGAGCAGCGCCATCCGCTCGTCGTACTCGAGCCCGTCGGCCTTCATCTCCGCGATCGCCTCGCCGCGCGCCTCGTGCTGCTGGGCGAACAGGATCTGGCGGGGCGGGTCCAGCACCGCCTCGATCACCGACACGATGTCGAGCGGGTAGGTCTCGGACTCCGGGTCGAGCAGGTCCAGCGAGGCGATGGCGAACAGCGCCAGCGGCTGGTTGAGCGCGAAGTCGTCGGGCAGCTCGACGGTGAGGACGTAGCGCCGGCCGTGCTCGTCGGGCTCATCGAGCCGTGTCAGCACGCCGTTGCGCACCAGGCCACGGGTGAGGCGCAGCGCGCGACGCGCCAGCGAGAGTTGGGTACGACGGTCCTCGTGGTTGTCCGTCAGCAGCCGGCGCATCACCGGGAACGCGTCCTCTTCCCGGGCGGCGACGTTGACCAGCATGGCGTTGTCCACCCGCATCCGTGACCGCATCGGCTCCGGGGCGCCGGCCACCAGCTTGTCGAAGGTCTGCTCGGTCCACACGACGGTGCCCTCGGGCGGCTTCCTCAGCTGCGCCTTCGACTTCCGCTTGGCGCGCTTCTGCTCGCTCATCGCGGCGTTCTTCGCGGCCGCCTTGGCCTTGGCCTTCTCGTTGTCGATGACGTGCTCGGGCGCCTGTACGACGACGTACCCGGCGGTGTCGAATCCGGCCCGGCCGGCGCGGCCGGCGATCTGCAGGAACTCCCGGGTGCGCAGCACCCGCTGCCTGGTCCCGTCGAACTTCGCCAGCCCGGTGAACAGCACCGTGCGGATCGGCACGTTGATGCCGACCCCGAGGGTGTCGGTGCCACAGATGACCGTCAGCGACCCCTGCTGGGCCAGCTGCTCCACCAGCCGGCGGTAGCGCGGCAGCATGCCGGCGTGGTGCACACCGACCCCGCGGCGCAGCAGCCGCGACAGCGTCTTGCCGAAGCCCGCGGCGAAACGTACGCCGGCCAGCCGCTCCACCAACCGGTCGGGATCGGCTGGCCTGGGCAGCGACGGGTTCAGCAGCGAGGTCGCGTGCTCGACGGCGGCCGCCTGGGTGAAGTGCACGACGTACACCGGCGCCTGCCCGGTCTCGACGAGCTCCTGCAGCGTCTCGCCGAGCGGCTCCAGGGACCAGCTGAAGCTCAGCGGCACCGGCCGCTCGGCCTGGTCAACGATCGCGGTCTCCCGGCCGTTGCGCCGGCCCAGGTCCTCGGCCAGCTCGGTGACCTCGCCCAGGGTGGCCGACATCAGCACGAACTGGGCCTCCGGCAGCTCGAGCAGCGGCACCTGCCAGGCCCACCCGCGCTGCGGGTCGGCGTAGAAGTGGAACTCGTCCATGATCACCAGCCCGACGTCGGCCGTGCTGCCCTCGCGCAGCGCGATGTTGGCCAGCACCTCCGCGGTGCAGCAGATGATCGGGGCGTCGGGGTTGACCGAGGCGTCCCCGGTGAGCAGCCCGACGTCCTCGGCACCGAAGACGTCGCACAGCGCGAAGAACTTCTCGCTCACCAGCGCCTTGATCGGGGCGGTGTAGAAGGACACCCGGCGCTCCGCCATCGCCGCCATGTGCCCCGCCAGCGCCACCAGCGACTTGCCCGACCCGGTCGGCGTGGACAGCACGACGTTGTTGCCCGAGAGCAGCTCGAGGATCGCCTCCTCCTGGTGCGGGTAGAGCTCGAGACCATGCTCGTCGGCGTACCCGAGGATGCGCTCGTACGCCGCGTCAGCGGTCATGAGGCGCTCACGCCACCGTGAGTATTCGTCTCGTTCTTGGCAGCAATCCGCACACGAGCCATTCTGCCCAAGAGCGGGTGGGTCCAGGTCGGCGCGGTGGTCCGCCAGCAGGACGCCGAACACCCAGCGCTCACGGCCGGGAGTGCGATTCTTCGACGCGGGCCCCAGGGTGTCGGCGAGAGGTGCCCGGTCGACCTGCCCCCGGTCGGCCACCTCGAGCTCGACGAGTCACGGGTCTGGCGATCGTCAAGGTAGATGTTCGTACGCTGCAAACACCACGTCATACATCGTCGTGTTCATCCCACTGCTGCGCGAGCGTCGCCCGCTGCGCCTGTGCCTTCTGACGCGCATCCTCGAGCCGGTACGCCGCCGCCCACTTCCGAAACCGGTCGATCTCGGCCTGGTAGCCCAGCCGTGGATAGTCGCTCCACTCCGGCACACCCGGCCAGAGCAGCTCGACCTCGACCTCGTTCTCCCGCACCGTGATCGAGTACAGCTCCCGGGTGTCGCGACGTGAGCCGACGACCATGCCGTTGAGCACGTGGTCACCGGTGAACTCCTCGAACCCTGGCTGGCCCACAGCGGTCGCGCCCGGGACGAGGTACGTCGCCATCAGGTGCTTCAGCCACGGGACCATGGCATTGGCCTTGTCGCCCCCGTCGTAGCTCAGGCAGCACCCTTGCGGGCAGGCCTCCCAGTTGGACCATCCCCGCGGTGGCGCGGGCTTGAGCGCGAGCACCGCCGCCTCCCGGTCGTCGACCTTCCTCAAACCCGCGCGACCCCACAGGTGTTTGTGTGCGACGTCGTTGAGGAGCGCGACCTCGGTCTCGTTGAGAGCCGGCTGCACGTGCAGGTAGCCGACGAAGTCTGTCTGGTATCCCATGCCTGCACGGTGCCGTCGGTCGGGTGCCATGCTCAACGACCCATCTGTCGGCTGTGGACAACCATCATGAATCCGAGCCTGTGGAGACTCCAGGGCGTTGCGGCACCTACGCTGCTCGGGGTCACATCGGCCAGACTGCCGATGGGGTTCCTGACGTGATCGCATGGGTCGTGCCGGCGGACGAGCTCGGCGGTTGACCTGGAGGTGGTGACGATGACGAGATGGGTGTGCGACCACTGTGGCAACGAGGGCCGGCTTGACCCTCGCGAGCGGGTCGACGAGGTCTGGTGCAATGTCTGCGGCGAGCCGGTCACGCCTCTCCATCTCTAACTGTCGGGGTCGACCCGGGAAGAACTTCGATCTGCCCCGTGCGCGTGAGCCTCCGGGCGCCGTACGACCCGGACGGGGCATAGATCCGACCCTGACACGATCGCGATCGGCGAGGGAGCAGGTCACCTTGCGCAAGCGGGCCCAGGGAGGGCTGACGGCGGTAGGCTGCCGCGGTGAGCCCGGCCCAGGACGCGCGGCGGCAGACTGAGCGTGCTGACTCGCGGTCGCCTGGCTTCGAGAGGCTGACATCCTCGGCCCGACGCTGGGACCGGATCCGGCTCACGCTGATCCTCGGGTGGCTGGTCATCGCGGTCGCCTTGCCCCTCACGGGACTGCGTATCTCCTCGTGGCAGGACGTCCAGAGCGTGGTCGCCAACGGCCAGGTCGGCGTCGTGCACATCTCCGGGGAGCTGCCGAGCGGTGGCCGAGGCCGCGCGGTCGTGCAGGTCGAATGGCGGCACGGACTGCTGCGTCATCGGGCCGAGGTGCTCCAGGTTGTCGGCCACGTACGGGACCCGAAGCGCGAGGCCGATGTCGGTGACTCAGTGCCGGTGATCCACCAGCGGCCGAGTGCAGCCCTGCTCGAGCTACAGCCGGGCCTGCGGGTGACTCAGGACCAGGTGCTCTCCGGCGGCGGCGCGTTGCTCGGCTGGCAGGTGCCGAACTTGCTCGGGATGATCGCGCTCTTCCTCGCCCTGGCCTGCCTCGGGTTGCTGATCTCCGGGCCGCAACCGTGGCGCGTCACCCGGTGGGGATGGTTCTGGTTCTACCTGTTGCTGGCTCCGATCGGCAGCATCGCGTTCCTGTTGCTGTCGGGCCCCGTGCCCCACCTCCCCAGCCCGAAGAACCCACGTCGCCGGCTGGGTGGCGGCTGGTCATTCCTCATCGCCCTGCTCCTGACCGGGCCGCTGGCGGCGTACCGGTGGGGCTAGCAGGTGTCTGCGGCAGGTGCGTCCTTGCCGCCATACTCACCGGATGAGCGACTTCGACTTCGACTTCGAGGGGTCTGGTCGTCGAGTGGCGCGGTCCGGCGCCGTACTACTTCGTGGCCATCCCCGAAGACGTGAGTGAGGACGTCGAGTTCGCCGCTCGGGGGATCGAGTACTGGGGCCAGGTTCCCGTGATCGCCCGCATCGAGGACACGGGGTTCGCCACCGCGCTGTTCCCGAGGGACGGGCGCTACCTGTTGCCGTTGAGAGTCGCCGTCCGCCGGGCGGCCGGTGTCGGGCTCGACGAGGTGGTCACGGTCTTGATGCGCGTCGGTCCGGAGTAGCGCGGGAGTCGCAAAGTGGTAGGGCTCGCGGCGCCATGAGCTCCCGTCCTCCGCTCGCGAGTGATTTTGGCGCCTTGTTCGTCGTCCGCTACTGCTCAGGTGCGTCTGGTGAATCGGATGTCGCCGTTGGGTAGTCGGTCGGCGTGGTAGTGGTGGTCGTGAGCACGGTGGTGGTGCCAGTTGCACAGCAGCAGGGCGTTGTCGAGATCGGTCGGGCCGCCGCTTGACCAGGGTTGTTGGTGGTGGGCGTCGCACCAGCCGGCCGGGACGGTGCATCCTTCGGCGCGGCAGCGACGGTCCCGCAGCCGCAACGCCTTGCGTTGGGCCCGGGTGAACAGCCGGGCGCCTCGTCCCAGGTCGAGGACTTGGCCGTGGGTGCCGAGCACGGCCGGGACGATGGTCGCGCCGCATGCGAGTCGGCGGGCCTGGGCCGCGCTGATCTGGCCGTGGTCGGAGGTGATCACCCCGGCTGAGGAGACTTCGGCGCGCAGCGCCTCGAGGCCGATGGTGACGATCACCGTGGTGGCGTCCCCGCCGTGCTCGGGGGCCCGTGTGGGGTCCAGGGCCTCCAGCAGCGCGGCGAATGCCTGCCCACGGCGGCGGTGGGGCGGGATCCGGTCACCCTCACCGAGCACCGCGACGCCAGTCGTCCCGGGCTTTCAGGGTGGCGTGTGGTCCTCGGCGGACTCGTCGTGGTGGTCGTGGTGGTCGTGGCGGGGGCTGGTGAACGCGTCGAGGTAGGTCGCCAGCCGGTCCGCGACCGCGTCGGGCACCTTGATGCTGATCCGGGTCGACCCATCGCCGAGGCGCTTGGTGAACAGGCTGGACCTCTCCCGGGCGCGGCGCTCCTCGGCTTCGAGCTTGCGGCCCTCCTCGGCCTCAGCCAGGTCCGGGGCCACCACCTGCAGGATCCGGCGGCCCAGCACCGCCAGCTCGCGGGGCCGATGGTCTGCAGCCAGCCCGACCAGGTGCTCCTCGGCCTCCACGACCAACTCCGGGTCCAGATCGGCAGGGAGGTCTTCCAGCGCATGAGCGATCACCCGCGCCTGGGCCAGGTTCACGCGTCCGTCGCCCAGAGCGGCGCCGAGGCGGTGCCAGGACCGATCCATCGCCTCACCCAGGTGCAGGTCCGCGCTGTTGGGACCTCGCTCGGTGCGAGTCCGGGCCGCCAACCACGCCGCAACGTCACGGGTCCCGGAGCCTTCGGCGACGTCGTCGGCGACCGCCGTCACCCGCAACCGCAACCCGGCCAACCGCTGCTTCTGGATGTGCAGCTCCCGTAGCGCCTCAGCCTTGTCTGCTGGGGATATGAACACCGGCTCGTACCCTGCGGCCTTGTCCAGGGCCGCCCCCAAGGCCCGGCAAACCCGAGGATCGGGTGCTGGCTTCCGGTCGCTGTCATGTCGTCAAGACAACCAGCCTGCACCGACCTACTCGGGCCTATGTTTGATATCTGTGGACAATGATGCCGAGCGTGCTCGGCCTCGCCCCACTGCACCAGCCTTCGGCGCGTCCGGAAGGGGGCCCCGACGCGACCTACGCTGCTTACCCGGACTCTGAGATCCGCGAGGTGACGGAGAAGCTCGGCGGGTGTCGGAGGCACGCACGTCGACGGCGTCGACTTCGTCACGGGTCACCACCTCCTCCGGTGGCTCGACCAGTTCGATGGCAGCGACGTACGCCGCTCGGACGCGCGCCAAGTGATCGCGACCCTGAAGGAGTTTCGCGAACGTGTGCAGCCGGCGGCTCGACTCTGAATCCATGCCCCCTGACCCGCCCGTCCTATTTCACTGACTGATGCCTCGCCGCCTGGCAAGCTCGGCTGCGTGATCGACGAGTCCCCATCTCCCGGCCTGTACGAGTCGCTGGTCACAGACCGTCTCCGGAGAGTTGTGGACTCGTCCGACCTGACGGCCGAGCTCGCTGGCGTCGACCCGGGTGACCAGCCACATGTCCTGGGCCGCTATCTGGGCCACGCCATCACCGAGCAGCTCGGTGCGCTGCGCGATGACGATGCTCGGGTCGAGCTGGCTAACAACATCCTGGCGATCCTCGAGCAGGGCTCTGACTCAGTCAGCCCGCCGGTCCGACAACTCTTGTCCCTCGCATCACCGCCCGGCCCGGGTGCTCCGCAACTGGCCATCTCGCGGCCGAGCACCCCACTCTCGGATGCTGCGTTGCTTACCAATGCGCCCGGCGACCCGTCGTTGGGTGCGGAGCTGCGACGCGAACTGCTCACCTGTGACTCCGTCGACCTGTTGTGCGCCTTCGTCAAGTGGCACGGCGTACGCCTGCTCGAACCCGAGCTGGCCCTGCTCAAAGAGGCAGGTGTGCCGTTCCGCGTCGTCACCACGACCTACATGGGAGCAACCGAGCGCAAGGCGTTGGACCGTCTCGTTGGTGAGTTCGGAGCAACGGTCAAGATCCAGTACGACGCGCTGCGCACCCGGCTGCACGCCAAGGCGTGGCTGTTTCGGCGGCGTACCGGCTTCGACACTGCCTACGTCGGGTCATCGAACCTGTCCCGCAGCGCCCTGCTCGATGGCGTGGAGTGGAACGTGCGGTTGTCCCGGGTCGCCAACACCACCCTCCTGCAGAAGTTCGAGGCGACCTTCGACAGCTACTGGCACGACCGATCGTTCGAGGCCTACCACCCGGCTGCGGATGCTGACCGACTCGACGATGCGCTCGCGGAGGCATCCGGGTCCAGGCGGCACGACCGGGTCACGGTGTCGCTGTCCGGGCTGGAGGTGACGCCCTACTCCTATCAGCAGGAGATGCTCGACCGCCTCGCTGCCGAGCGGCAGCTCCACGACCGTCACGGCAACCTGCTGGTGGCCGCCACCGGGACCGGCAAAACCGTGGTCGCGGCGCTGGACTACAGGCGTCTCTGCGAGCAGGCCGGTGAGCGGCCGACCCTTCTCTTCGTCGCCCATCGCAAGGAGATTCTCGAACAATCCCTACGTACCTATCGCGAGGTGCTCGGCGACGCCAACTTCGGCGAGCTGTACGTCGGCGGTGCCAGGCCGGAGCGCTGGCGGCATGTGTTTGCCAGCGTGCAGTCCCTCCACAGCTATGGCGTCGACCAGATCCCGGCCGATGCCTACGGCGTAGTGGTCATTGATGAGTTCCACCACGCCGAAGCGCCGACGTACCGACGCCTGATCGACCATCTGCAGCCCACCGAACTGCTCGGTCTCACCGCGACGCCCGAGCGGACCGACGGCACCGACGTGCGGTCGTTCTTCGATGGCCGGATCGCTGCGGAGCTGCGACTGTGGGATGCGCTTGGCGCCGATCTGCTGTGTCCGTTCCACTACTTCGTGGTAGCGGACAACACGGACTTGCGCGCGATCACCTGGAAACGGGGCCGGTACGACGAGGCGGAGCTGTCGCGCCTCTACACCGGCAACGATGCCCGCGTCCGGATCGTGCTTTCGCAGCTGCGCGACAAGGTCCTGGACCCGGGCGCGATGCGGGCGCTCGGCTTCTGCGTCAGCGTCGCCCACGCCGAGTACATGGCCCGGGTCTTCAGCGACGCCGGGATCCCGGCACACGCCGTCAGCGGAACCACCTCGCCCGTCGAGCGCACCCAGGCCATCCAGGACCTGCGGGACCGTCGGGTGAACGCGCTCTTTGCAGCGGACCTGTTCAACGAAGGGGTGGACATCCCGGAGATCGACACGCTCCTGTTCCTGCGGCCGACCGAGAGCGCGACGGTCTTCCTTCAACAGTTCGGTCGCGGGTTGCGCCGTACTCGTCAGAAGGCCGTGCTGACCGTGCTCGACTTTGTCGGCCATCACAGCAAACAGTTCCGATTCGACCAGAAGCTGCGTGCCCTGACGGGCCGGACTCGACGTGGGCTGCAACACGATGTCGAGCAGGGTTTCCCGTTTCTCCCGTCGGGCTGCGAGATCGTGATGGACAAGCAGTCCCAGCAGCTCGTGCTGGAGAACATAAGGTCTCAAGTCGCAAACCGCTGGCGCGACAT
>JBOHDO010000020.1:0-8874 GCA_050699415.1 Marmoricola sp. | reverse complement strand
CGGTCAGGCCGGCGGCGGCCAGGCGGCGGCCGATGGCCCGGCCGATCGGGCCGGTGCCGACGACCAGCGCGCGGGCCCCGGTGACACGCTCGGTCTCGCGGTGCCGCCACTCGCGGCCGCCCTGCAGGCGCAGCGTGGTGTGGAGGTCCTTGGCGAAGCAGAGCACGAGCCCGAGGACGTACTCGGCGATCGGCTCGTCGAAGATCCCGCGGGAGTTGGTGACGACCACGTCGCCGGCGACCAGCTCGGGGAAGAGCAGGCGGTCGACTCCGGCGCTGGCGATGTGCACCCACCGGAGCGAGCCGGCGGCGGACCAGGCGCCGGCGACGGCGTCGGACCAGAAGTCCCACAGGAAAAGGACCTCGGCCCCGGGGAGGGAATCGGCGAGATCCGCGGCAGAGGTGTGCCTGACCTCGGCCAGCGCTCGGATCGACGCCATCTGGGGAGGTGGAGCAGCACCCTCCAGCACCAGAACGACCGGATTCCGGGTAGTCACAGACAACGCTCCAGTGAGTATGACGAGGTCACCAGGGGCATTGACACGCTAGGCAGACTTCGTATGATTGTCAACAATCAGCGCGGGTCAGCGCTGAGTATGTGCTGCAAGACCGTCGCAACCCGGACCACCGCCCGGACAGCCATACCGGGACCAGAGGCCAGGACGGATCCCAAGGCGCCCGAAGGGAAGTCCACAGGGGTGAGCGACGAGCCTCACCCACGTACGTGCAGTGGGAGGTCTGGCATGCCGAGACTTATGAAGATCACGCTGGAACGCCGCGGTGTGTCGTGCGTCGCGGAACTGCTCGACAAGGATGCCCCTCGTACCTGCGAGGCGGTGTGGCAGGCACTGCCCCAGGGCGGCGACATCTACCACGCCAAGTACGCCCGCAACGAGGTGTACACCATGGTGGAGCGCTTCGCCGCCGAGGAGCCGGGCCTGGAGAACACCACGGTCACGCCGATCCCCGGCGACGTCGTGTACTTCTCCTTCAACGGCGGCATGCTCGACCGGCGCTTCAAGGAGGAGAAGGGCATCGACGCCCTCCCTGGCGTGATCGATCTCGCGATCTTCTACGGCCGCAACAACCTGCTGCTCAACGCCGACGTCGGCTGGGTGGTCGGCAACGTCTGGGCGACGATCGTCGACGGCCTCGACGAGATGGCCGACGCCTGCAACGACGTCTGGCTCGCCGGTGCGGTCGGCGAACGGCTGACCTATGAGCGCCTCGACGACACCGGGGTGGGTGACTGAGATGGTGATGGCCACCGTCCCCGGCCCCTTCGCGCAGACCGGACTGGCCGTGGTGACCCCGTTCGACTTCGCGCTCGACCGGGAGCTGTGGCGCTGGGCACCCGACCTCGTCACCGTCCACCTGAACCGGGTCGGCTACGTCACCGTCCCCGTCGGCGTCGAGCTCGCGCTCGCGGTCAACTCCCACGTCGCGGTGCGGCAGGCGACCCTGGAGCTGGTGGCCACCGCACCCCGCGTGTGCGCCTACCTGTGCAGCTCGGGAAGCTTCGTGGGCGGGCTCGAGGCCGAACGCGCCCTCGTCCACGACATGACCAGTGCCGGGATGCCCCAGGCCGTGACCACCTCGGGGGCGATGCTGGAGGCCCTGGCCCACCTCGGCGTGAGCAGGGTCTCGGTCGCCACGCCGTACGTCGAGGAGCTGGCGGAGCGGCTGGAGGCGTTCCTCGCCGAGGCCGGAGTGCGCACGGTCTACGCCGCGCACCTCGGGCTGCCGGGCGGGATCTGGCAGGTCCCCTACGACGGCGTGGTCGACCTGGTGCTGGCCGCCGACCACCCCGAGGCCGAGGCGATCTTCGTCAGCTGCACCAACCTGCCCACCTACGACGTGATCGCCCCGCTGGAGCGCGAGCTCGGCAAGCCCGTGCTCACCGCCAGCCAGGTCACCATCTGGGCCGCGCTGCGCCGGATGGGACTGGCCGCGGTCGGTCCCGAGCAGCGGCTGCTGTCGGCTCCCGCGCAGCCGGAGGACGAGATCGTTGCCTGAGCCCAGCCCCGTCGGACCCGCGCACACCGTGGGCGTGCTCTACCCCGGCTACGCCGCCGAGGACGACTACCCGCTGCTCGACCGCCTGGTGGGCGACACCCGCTTCGTCGTGCAGCACACCTCGGTGGGCGAGGACGCCCACCGCGTCGACGCCCTGCTCGACCTCGGCAGTGCCGAACGGCTCGCGGACGGCGCCGAGGCGCTGCGGTCCAGCGCCCCGGACGCGGTGCTGTGGGGCTGCACCAGCGGCAGCTTCGTGTTCGGGCCCGACGGTGCCCGGGAGCAGGCCGACCGGCTCGGCCGGGCGCTCGGCGTACCCGCATCGAGCACCTCGCTGGGCTATCTGGCCGCCGTACGCCGGCTCGGGGTACGCCGGGTCGCGATCGCGGCCACCTACCCCGACGAGGTGGCTACCTCGTTCGCCGACTTCCTCACCGCCGAGGGGGTCGAGGTGCTCGCGGTGTCCGGCAACGGCATCGTCACCGCCACCGAGGTCGGCACGCTCGGCCGCGACCGGGTGCTGGACCTCGCCCGGCGCGGCGACCACCCCGATGCCGAGGCACTGCTGCTGCCGGACACCGCGCTGCACACCGTGGCCTGGCTGGCCGAGCTGGAGGAGGCTGTGGGCAAGCCGGTGCTGGCCGCGAACCAGGTCACCGCGTGGGAGGGGCTGCGGCTGCTCGGGACCCTCTCCCCCCGGGAGCAGCTCGGCACGTTGTGGCGGGCAGACCCCGACCCGGCCGGCATGCGGGTGGCGCCGTCGTGAACGCGATGCTCGGACTGGAGCCCGTGGACCGCAAGTCGACCGCGAGCATCATCGCCGACCGGCTGCGCGAGGCGGTCATGAGCGGAGTGCTGGAGCCGGGCACCCAGCTCGGCGAGGCCGACCTGGCGCGCCAGCTCGGCGTCAGCCGCGGTCCGCTCCGGGAGGCGATGCAGCGACTGGTCCAGGAGGGCCTGCTGCGCAGCGAGCGGCACCGGGGGCTGTTCGTCATCGAGCTGGACCAGGCCGGCATCGTCGACGTCTACCGGGTCCGCCGGATCGTGGAGCGCGCCGCCGGCCACCTGATCCTGGAGCGCGACCTCGGGCTGGTCGCCGACCGGCTCGCCGAGGTGCACGACGAGATGCGGCAGGCGGCCGCGGAGTCCGACGCGCAGGGCATGGTCGAGGCCGACCTCGACTTCCACGAGGCGTTCGTGGAGGAGTCCGGGAGCATCCGGCTGGTGCGGATGTCGCGCACGTTGCTGGTGGAGACCCGGATGTGCCTGTCGTCGCTGGCCGAGAGCTACCAGTTCCCCCACCAGGCCTCCGACGAGCACGCGATGATCGTCGAGGCGGTCCGCGCACGCGACGAGCAACGGCTGCTGCACCTGGTCGATGCCCACATCGACGACGCGCTGCGCAGGCTGACCACGGCGTACGCCGAGCAGAGCGAGGAAACCGACGACGGGGCCGCACCTGAGCCGGCCCGCTGACCGAACCGAAACTGGAGGACACCATGGCCCAGCTCTCCCCGATCCTGAAGCAGGCCACACCCGTCCTGGCCGCCCGCGGCGAGGGGGTCCATCTCTACGACGAGGACGGCCGGCGGTATCTCGACTTCACCGCGGGGATCGGCGTCACCAGCACCGGCCACTGCCACCCCGACGTGGTCGCGGCCGTGCGCCAGCAGGCCGGGACGCTGATCCACGGGCAGTACACCACCGTGATGCACCGACCCCTGCTCGACCTCACCGAGCGGCTCGGTGACGTGCTGCCCGGGCCGCTGGACTCGGTGTTCTACCTCAACTCGGGCAGCGAGGCGGTCGAGGCCGCCGTCCGGCTCGCCCGGCACGCCACCGGTCGCCAGAACATCGTGGTCTTCCACGGGTCGTTCCACGGCCGCACGTACGGCGCGGCCGCACTGACCACCTCGGGGACCAAGTTCCGTGCCGGCATCGGGCCGCTGATGGGCGGCGTGGCGGTCTCCCCGTTCCCCGACGCGTACCGCTACGGCTGGGACGAGGAGAAGGCGACCCGCTTCGCGCTGCGCGAGCTGGACTACGCCCTGGCCACCACCGCGCCGCCGCAGGACACCGCCGCCCTGATGGTCGAGCCGGTGCTCGGCGAAGGCGGCTACGTCCCGGCGCCTCCCGGGTTCCTGGAGGGGCTGCGGGAGCGCGCGGACCGGCACGGGATGCTGCTCATCGTCGACGAGGTGCAGACCGGCTTCGGCCGCACCGGCCGGTTCTGGGGACACCAGCACCACGACGTGTTTCCCGACATCCTCATCACGGCCAAGGGCCTGGCCAGCGGCTTCCCGCTCTCGGCGATCGCGGCGCCCACGGACCTGATGTCGAAGGCCTGGCCGGGCTCGCAGGGCGGCACCTACGGCGGCAACGCGGTCTCGTGCGCAGCGGCCCTGGCGACGCTGTCGGTCATCGAGAAGGAGGGGCTGGTCGAGAACGCCGCCGTGCGCGGCGAGCAGTTGGCCGCCGGCCTGCGCGAGGTCGCCTCCCGGCACGCCGGCATCGGCGACGTACGTGGTCGCGGCCTGATGCTCGCCAGCGAGTTCACCGACGCGGACGGACAGCCGGACCCGGCCACCGCATCGCGGGTGCAGCACGAGGCCGCTGACCGTGGCCTGCTGCTGCTGATGTGCGGGGCGTTCGGCAACGTGGTGCGGATGATCCCGCCGCTGGTGGTCACCGAGGAGCAGGTGCGCGAGGGCCTCGGCCTCTGGTCGGACGCGGTCGCCGCGGCCACCGCCTGACCGCACCCGCGTGCCGGTGCCCGCCCGGGTCAGTCGACGCGGTGGGCACCGGGTCCCGGCGCCGCCTCGAAGTACGCCGGCGGGCCGAACCCCTCGTCGGCGAACCGCCGGTCGACCGCCTCACGCACCCGGTCGACGTCGGGCACCAGCGCGATCGCGCTGCCGCCGAAGCCGCCGCCGGTCATCCGTGCCCCGACGGCCCCGGCCCCCGTCGCCGCCTCCACCACGGCGTCGAGCTCGGGCACGCTGATCTCGTAGTCGTCGCGCATGCTCACGTGGGAGGCGTGCAGCAGCGGCCCGATCCCGACGAGCCGGCCCGCACGGAGCAGCGCGGCGACCTCGGTGACCCGCTGGTTCTCGGTGACCACGTGCCGGGCCCGCCGCCGCAGCAGTGGGTCCTCGATCCGGTCGAGGTCCCCGTCGGAGGCATCACGCAGGCTCCCCACCCCGAGCGCCCGGCACGCCTGCTCGCACTGGGTGCGGCGCTCGCCGTACTCACCGTCGGCGAGCGCGTGGTGCACCCGGGTGTCGACGACCAGCAACCGCAGGCCGGAGCCGGCCGGGTCGAACGGGACCTGCTCGGCGGCGCCGTCGCGGCAGTCCAGCAGCAGGGCGTGCCCCGCGGTGCAGGAGAGGCTGGCACGCTGGTCCATCCCGCCGGTGGGGACGCCCACGAAGTCGTTCTCGGCGCGCTGCCCGACCCGGGCCAGCCGCTCCCGGGACAGGCCCAGGTCCAGCACGTCGGCGAGGGCGAGGGCGAGCGAGCACTCCAGCGCCGCCGAGGAGGACAGCCCGGCCCCCACCGGCACGTCACTGTCGAAGCCGGCCTCGAACCCCGGTACGTCGTAGCCGTCCTGGCGCAGCGCCCACACCACCCCGGCGGGGTACGCCGCCCAGCCGGCCACGTTCCCGGGGGCGAGATCGTCGACCCGGCCGTGGAAGGGCTGCTCCTCCTGGGCCGACCCCAGCCGCAGCAGCCCGTCGTCGCGGCGGGACAGCCGGACCCGGGTGGTGTGCTCGAGCGCGATCGGGAGCACGAAGCCCTCGTTGTAGTCGGTGTGCTCACCGATCAGGTTGACCCTGCCCGGTGCCGCCCAGGTGCCCTCGGCGTCGTCGTCCCGACCGGCGGCGGTGTTCATCGCCCCACCCTGACACGAGTCCTGCACAATGTGCGGGTGACCGACGACGAGCATCCCACCGATCCCGCACCGGTGTGGCCGGGCCGCACCTGGCCGCTGGGGTCCAGCTGGGGTCCGGAGGCCACCAACTTCGCGGTGTACGCACCCGAGGCCGGCGCGGTCTACGTGTGCCTGTTCGACGACGACGGCGGTGAGACGCGGCACCGGCTCACCGAGCACAGCCTGGGCGTGTGGCACTGCGAGGTCCCGGGCGTGGCCGTCGGCACCGGCTACGGCTACCGCGTCGACGGTCCGTGGCTGCCCGCGCAAGGGCTGCGGTTCAACCTCGACAAGCTGCTGCTGGACCCGTACGCGCGGGCGGTCAGCGGCGACGTACGGCCGGAGCCGGCGCTGTTCCCCCACGACCTCGACACCCCCTCCCGACCCAGCGCGCTGGACTCCGCACCGGTGACCGCGCGCAGCGTGGTGGTGCACGACGAGTTCGACTGGGGCGAGGACCGCCCGATGCGCCGCCGGTGGCGCGACACCGTGATCTACGAGCTGCACACCAGGGGCCTCACGCAGCTGCACGACCGGATCCCCGAGGAGCTGCGCGGCACCTACGCCGGACTCGGCCACCCGGTCGTCACCGAGTACCTGAGCGACCTCGGCATCACCGCGGTGGAGCTGCTGCCGGTGCACCAGTTCGTCTCCGAGCCGGAGCTGGTCGAGCGGGGGCTGGCCAACTACTGGGGCTACAACTCCATCGGCTTCTTCGCTCCACACGCGGCGTACTCCTCGTCGGGGAGCCGCGGCCAGCAGGTCACCGAGTTCAAGCAGATGGTCAAGAGCTTCCACGACGCCGGCATCGAGGTGATCCTCGACGTGGTCTACAACCACACCGCCGAGGCCGGTGCGCTCGGCCCGGCACTGTCCTTCCGCGGGCTGGACGACCGCGGCAGCTACCGCCGCGTCGACCCGAACGGGAAGCAGGACCCGATGCCGTCGGAGTTCGACGACACCTACTGGGACGTCACCGGCTGCGGCAACACCGTGAACTCGGAGAACCCGCACATGCTGCGGCTGATCCTGGACTCGCTGCGCTACTGGGCCACCGAGATGCACGTGGACGGCTTCCGGTTCGACCTGCTCTCCGCGCTGACCCGCACCGGGGACGCGGTGGACATGCAGAGCCACCTGCTGACCACGATCGGCCAGGACCCGGTGCTGCGCCAGGTCAAGCTCATCGCCGAGCCGTGGGACGCCTCCATGGACGGCTACCGGGTCGGCGAGTACCCGCCCCCGTGGGTGGAGTGGAACGACCGGTACCGCGACACCATGCGCGACTTCTGGCGCGGCAGCTCCGACGGCATCCGCACGGTGGCCACGCGGCTGGCCGGCTCCTCGGACCTGTACGCCGACGACGGCCGCTCGCCGTACAACTCGGTCAACTTCATCACCGCCCACGACGGCTTCACGCTGCGCGACCTGGTGACCTACAACGAGAAGCACAACGAGGCCAATGGCGAGGAAAACCGCGACGGGAATTCCAACAACCGCTCCTGGAATCACGGCGTCGAGGGCGAGACTGACGATGCGCAGGTGAACGGCCTGCGCGAGCGGCAGATGAAGAACCTGCTCGCGACATTGCTGCTCTCCCAGGGCACTCCCATGCTCGTCGCCGGCGACGAATTCGCGCGCACGCAGCACGGCAACACCAACGCCTATTGCCAGGACGACGAGATTTCCTGGGCGAGCTGGGATTTCGATGAGCGCGCGCAGCGGCTGGTTGAATTCACGCGCCGCCTCACGGCGCTGCGCCACCACTTCCCGGTCCTGCGCCGCGTGCGCTGGCTCACCGGCGCCTACGACGAGGAGCTCGAGGTGCGCGATGTCGACTGGATCGACGCCGGCGGGACACCCATGCGCGACGAGAAATGGGGCGATGGGGCGAACCGGTGTTTTGGGATGCTGCTCGATGGTCACGCGCGCGAAAGCGGCATCCGGCGGCGCGGGGAGCTCGCAACGCTCCTCATGGTCTTCAACTCCTGGCAGGACGTGGTGAAGTTCACGCTTCCGCAATCGGTGGGCGGCAGCGCCTGGACGCTGCAGCTCGACACCAATCTGGACCGCGTTCCGGACGAGGCCCCACGCTTCGAAGCGGGACAGGTCTATGAGGTGACAGGCCGCTCCCTGCTGCTGTTCCAGCTCACCTGAACCGGCTGCGGCGCACGCGCGCCGCGGCGGTTGGCGCCTTCCGGACTTTCGGCGACAATGGCGCCCGGCCGCTCATGGCCTACCCCAGGAGCCTCGATGAAATCGCCGTACCGCCTCGCCGCGCCGCTTGCCGCTTTGCTCGCTTTCTTCGCGCTCGCTGCCGCGAGTGCATTCGCCGAGGGCTTCCCGCAGCCGAAGGAAGGCGATTGGGTCGCTCGCGACTTCCGCTTCCACTCGGGCGAGGTGCTTCCCGGGGTGCACCTGCACTATCGTACGGTGGGCGATCCGTCTGGTGAGCCGGTGCTCGTGCTGCACGGTACTTCGGGATCGAGCAACAGCATGCTCACAAAGGATTTCGCCGGCGCCTTCTACGGCCCCGGCCAGCCGCTCGATGCCGCGCGGTATTACCTGATCCTTCCCGACTCGCTCGGCACCGGAAAATCGACGCGGCCTTCCGATGGCTTGCGCGCGAAGTTCCCGCGCTACAACTATGACGACATGGTGCTCGCGCAGTACCGGCTGCTGACTGAAGGCCTGGGGGTCAAGCACCTGCGCCTCATCATCGGCAATTCGATGGGCGGCATGCAGGCGTGGATGTGGGCCGAGCAGCACCCCGCATACATGGATGCGATCGTGCCGATGGCGTGCCTGCCCGCCGCGATGTCGGGACGCAACTGGATGCTGCGGCGCATGTTCACGCAATCGATCCGCAACGATCCGGATTGGAATGGTGGCAACTACACCACGCAGCCGCGTGGCATGGCGGAGCAC
>JBOHDO010000019.1:0-6957 GCA_050699415.1 Marmoricola sp. | reverse complement strand
CCCCCCCCCCCCCCACGACTCCCACGACATCGAGAGCGCTGAAGTCCACGAACGGGGTGATCCGCGCGTGCTCCGCCAGCGTGCGGGGCGTGGAGTGGACCGAGGAGACCTTGCCGATCGGGATGCCGGCGACGAAGGGTACGCCGTGCGGCGACCCCCAGGTGACGGCGACGTCGCCACGGCCCGGGGTCATCGAGTCGTCGACCAGGTCCAGGGCGAGCGGGCCGTCGAGCTCACCCTGGCCGGAGACCTTGCCGATCTCCAGGCTGGAGCCGAGCCGGGACCCGACCACCGAGCTGCCGTCGACGATGAGCAGCACGGTGGCGGTGCTGCGCGTCGCGTGCACCACGCGGCCGACCAGCCCGTCGTCGTTGAGCACCGTCATGCCGGCCCGGACCCCGGAGCCGGTCCCGGCGTCGATCGTGACCGTGCGCTGGAACGACTGCGCGGGCCCCATCGCCACCACCCGGGCGGCCACGAGCGAGTAGCCGGTGTGGTGGGCCGTGGCCGTGAGCCCCTGCAGCTCGGAGAGCCGCCGGTGCTGCAGCCCGGACAGCTCCTGCCGACTGCGCAGCTGCGCGTTCTCGGACGTGAGGGTGGCCACCTTGTGGCGCAGGTCGCGGTTGTCGGTGAAGAAGCTGCCGATGTCGTGGAACGGCCGTACGGCCGTGGCCGAGGCGGTCTCGGCGGGCCCGACCACGTTGCCCACCACCGCCCGGAGCGGGTTGACCGGGGACGAGGCGCCACCGTGTACGTCGAGCACGATCACCGTCAGCGCTGCCAGCAGCAGCAGCGCCATCACCGAGCGGGACGGCCGTCCACCCGGGGGCGTGGAGCGTGGTGACCGGTCCGCCACGTCAGCTCACCCGGCGTCGCGGCTCGGAGACCAGCACCTGCTGGAGCGCCTCGAACTCCTCCACGCACTTGCCCGCACCGAGAGCCACCGAGCTCAGCGGGTCGTGGGCCACGTGCACCGGCATCCCGGTCTCGTGACGGATCCGCTCGTCGAGGCCGTGCAGCAGCGCGCCGCCCCCGGTGAGCACCACTCCCCGGTCCATGATGTCGCCGGCCAGCTCGGGAGGTGTGTTGTCGAGCGTGGTCCGGACGGCGTCGATGATCGCGTGCAGCGGCTCCTCCAGCGCCTTGCGGATCTCGCTGCTGCTCAGTGCGACCGTCCGGGGCAGCCCGGAGACCATGTCACGGCCACGGATCTCGGCCTCCGGCTCGCGCGGCGTGGGGAACGCGGACCCGAGGGTCATCTTGACCTCCTCGGCGGTGCGCTCCCCCAGCATCAGGGAGTGCTCCTTCTTGAGGTAGGCGATGATCGCCTGGTCGAGCTCGTCACCGGCGGTGCGCACCGACAGCGTGGTGACCAGCCCGCCCAGGGAGATCACCGCCACCTCGGTGGTGCCCCCACCGATGTCGACGATCATGTTGCCCGTGGCCTCGTGCACCGGAAGACCCGCACCGATGGCCGCGGCCATCGGCTCCTCGACGATGTACACCTGCCGCGCGCCGGCGAGGAAGCCGGCCTCCTTGACGGCTCGCTGCTCCACGGGCGTGATCCCGCTCGGCACGCACACGACCAGTCGTGGTTTGGCGAAGTAGCGTCGCCGGTGCACCTGCTGGATGAAGAACCGCAGCATCTGCTCGGTGGCGTCGAAGTCGGCGATCACGCCGTCCTTGAGCGGGCGGATCGCGGTGATCCCCTCCGGCGTACGACCGATCATCCGCTTCGCGTCGTGCCCGAAGGCAAGGATCTCGTGGGTGTCGGCATGCATCGCCACCACGGAGGGCTCGTCGAGGAGCACACCTCTGCCGCGCACGTACACCAGCGTGTTCGCGGTGCCCAAGTCCACGGCCATGTCACGACCGATGAAGCTGTTGGCCATCGCAGCGCCTCACAGGTTGTTCGGGGAAGTGCCCATCAGCCTATGAGCGCGAAGCGGCGGGAGCCGTCGCGACACGCGGAGTCCCGGCAGGTCGATCACGGCGGGGTTTCGCGGGTCGGGCCCGCCGACAGCCGGGGCCCTCAGCCGGTCACAGGTCGGGGTACCACAGCCCGATCTCGCGCTCAGCGGCGTCGGCGCCGTCCGAGCCGTGCACGAGGTTCTCCCGGTTGGACAGGGCCAGGTCTCCGCGGATCGTGCCCGGCGCGGCCTTGCGCCCGTCGGTGGCCCCGTTCAGCGCGCGGACGACCTCGATCGCCTCGTCGCCCTCGAGCACCATCGAGACCAGCGGCCCGCTGGTGACGAACTCGCGTAGCGGGGGGTAGAAGTCCCTCACAACATGCTCGGCGTAGTGCCTGTCGGCCAACTCCCCGTCGATGGTTCGCTGCTCCAGGGCGACGATCCGCAGCCCCTTGGCCTCGAACCGGCCGAGGATCTCCCCGACCAGGCCACGACGTACGGCGTCGGGCTTGAGCAGGACCAGGGTGCGCTCGCTCATCGGTGGCCTCCGCCGACGGGCAGCCGCGGCGCGTCCTCGTGGGGTGTCGTCATGGGCCCGAGCCTATGGGTGTTGCTGTCCGGCCCTGTCGCGGGCCTCCCACTCCGCACGCTCCCGCTCGATCTTGCCGCCCAAGACGTACGCTGTGGCCCACAGCCCGAGGAAGACCACCCCCAGGACCACCATCATGGTGATCACGAAGCCCAGCGCCAGGGCCGCGACCTGGATCGCCCAACCGAGCCAGTAGGCCCAGGCGAACCGCAGCGTCGCGGCCGTGACGACACAGGCGGCGAACAGGCCCAGGCCGATGGCCAGTGACTCCCGCTTGGGCACCGACTCGACCGAGATCAGCACCGGAGTCGTCAGCCCCAGCACGATCGCCTCCAGGCCCACGATCGCCGCGCACAACCGGCGTCTCATCGGGGTCCCCGCGCTTGCGGAGGGCGTCCGCGCGGGGTGTTCACTGCCGCGGCTCCCGCAACAGCAGGGAACGGGCCTCACCGACGGTGACCACGGAGCCGGTGACCAGCACCGCACCGGACCCGATCGACTGGGAGAGGGCGTCGCCGGCCTCCGCCAGGGCCGCAGCCTGGTCGATGGCATCCGGCAGCGACCGCGCCACGCTGACCCGGTCCGACCCGAAGATGCCCCTCGCGACCTCGGCAAGCTCCTCGGCCGGCATCGCCCGGTGGGTGGAGTTCTGGGTGCACACCACGTGCGCGAGCACCGGCTCCAGCGCGGTGAGCACACCCTCGTGGTCCTTGTCGACCATCACGCCCATGACCCCGATCAACGGGTTGAACATGAACGAGTCCTCCACCGCGGCGGCCGCGGCCGCCGCGCCGTGCGGGTTGTGTGCGGCGTCGAGCAGGATCGTCGGCGAGCGGCGCACCACCTCGAGGCGTCCGGGCGAGGTGGCCCGGCCAAACGCCTCGGCGACCACGTCCCCGGCCAGGGGCGCGTCACCGCCGACGAAGGCCTCGACGGCCGCGAGCGCCAGCGCCGCGTTCTGGGCCTGGTGCGCGCCGTACAGCGGCAGGAAGACCTCGTCGTACCTGCCCCGCAGGCCCTGCAGCGACAGCATCTGGCCACCCACCGCGGGCACCCGGCTGTGCACCCCGAACTCGACCCCTTCCCGCATCAGGGTGGCCCCGACCTCCGCGCACCGTCCGACGACCACCGGGACGACGTCCTCGTCCTGCACCGCGGAGACCACGGTCGCGCCCGGCTTGATGATCCCGGTCTTCTCCTCGGCGATCACCGCCGGCACGGCGCCGAGGTACTTGGCGTGGTCGACCGCGATCGGGGTGAGCACCGCCACGGCGCCGTCCCCGACGTTGGTGGCATCCCACCGGCCCCCCATCCCGACCTCGACGACGGCCACGTCCACCGGGGCGTCGGCGAAGGCGGCGTAGGCCATTCCGACGACGGTCTCGAAGAAGGAGAGCGGATGGTCGTGCTCGGCGTCGACCAGGTGCGTGTACGGCGCCACGTCGTTGAACGCACGGACGAACGCCTCTTCGGTCAGGGGCTCCCCGTCGACGCAGATCCGCTCGGTCATCGACTCCAGGTGGGGGCTGGTGAAGCGACCCGTCCGCAGACCGAGCGCCCGCAGCAGCAGGTCGACCATCCGCGCCGTCGAGGTCTTGCCGTTGGTGCCGGTCAGGTGCACCAGGGGCATCGCCCGCTGCGGGTTCCCGAGCAGCTCGGTGAAGTCGCGGATCCGGTCCAGGGTGGGGTCCAGCCGGGACTCCGGCCAGCGGGAGAGCAGCGCGTCCTCGACCTCGGCATAAGTCCGGGCCGGGCGGGCGTCGGGAGGCAGTTCGGACATCGGCGTGAGTCTACGGAGTGCCCCCGTCACCGCGTCGGTTGCGGTTGCGGAAAGAGCCCACCTGCGTCGACGGCCTCAGCTCCATACCGAGCGCCCAGCGCACGGGAATGGCCCCGCCGGTGCCCGGCGGGGTGCGGGGCGGCGGCCCTACTGGTCGGGTGGTTCGGGCTGGCCGCGGTGGGCCCGGGGCGGGTGGACCGGGCGGGGGGTCAGGTCGCGGGTGCCGGTGTAGTCGCGCAGGTAGCAATAGCCGTACGGGCTGGACCACAGGTAGCAGCCGGCCTCGGGTCTGGTGTAGGTCCAGCCACCGTGGGTCTTCAGCCGGTGGTGGCGGCGGCAGAGCGCGACCAGGTTGCACGGGCAGGTAGGACCACCGCGGGCGTGCGGGATCCGGTGGTCGGCATCGCAGCCGTGCCCGCCGGGCTCCCTGGATCCGCCGGGCCGACAGCCGCGGGCGGGGCGGGTGCAGTAGGGAAAGACGCAGGTGTGGTCGCGCAGCGCCACCCGTTCGCGCAGCCGGTCGGGCACCTCGTAGGAGCCGACCGGGACGTGGCCCGCCAGGTCGATCACCGGCTTGACCGTCACCCGGGAAGCATCGGCGCCGCACCAGTCGGCGATCTGACCCGCGGTGACCAGCTGCCCGCCGGCGTGCTCCAGTCGCCCCGGGGCGGCTCCGTCGTGGGAGCGCACGGCGGCCTCGGACAGGTGCACGTACAGCACCACCGTCCGACGCGGTCGAACGCGACGCGTCGAGCCGCGCTCTGGCTGCTCCTCCTGGGCGAGGTCGAAGGATCCCTGCCGGCGGGCGAGCTCACCGACCGCCTGGGCGCGGCGTACGTCCAGCGACTGGTCCGATCCCAGCCGCGCCAGCTGCCCGGCGCCCTCCGCGACGGCCGCCTCCAGATCCAGGGCATCGGCGAGGTCGAGCTCGCCGTGCACGGCCGAGGTGCCGCTGAAGGAGACCTGGTCGTGGTCGATGTCGAAGCGCCGGCCGTCGGCGGCCCGCTCGCGGCGCTCCCGCGCGAAGTCGGGCATGAACCGGGCCACCGCCTCGTCGACGAGACGCTGTGTCTGGGCAGGTCCGATCCGGTGCGCGAAGGGGGCCACCTGCTGGTCGACGTACGCCGCCGCCTCCTCGGACAGGCACAGCGTCTCCGCCGCGATCCGACGCGCCCGCCAGGACGGCAGGTCACCACCGTGGACCCGTGACCAGACTCCCGGCAGCCGGTGCGCCAGCTCCAGCGCCTCTGCCAGCAGGCGCCGGCCCGCATCCGTGGAAATCCCCAGGGCAGCGGCCAGCTCGGGCACGCAGAACTCCCCGACCAGCGGCACGCCCTCGCCTCCCAGCGGGATCCCGGTCTCACCACAGCCCGCGGCATGCCACGTCGCGGCGTCGTCGACTTCCGTGACCGTGTGCAGCCGACCCCATACCGCCACCTGTGACAGCACGGCAGCCTCGGCCAGGTCGGCCTCGTGGCGGGACCCGCGCGCGGCCGCCAGGACGGCGGCCGCAGCAAGGGTCGTGGTGTCCGACATCATGGAACCACACTAGAGCGCGCCACCGACACAAACGACCCTATATTCGATACTGTGGACAACATGCCCTCACAGCCTTCGGGCGCGGCGACAGGGCGCCCCAAGCCGGTCGTCGGGTCGAAGTCGTCCATGCGCGGGTTCAGGCACGCGACCGCTGGCGCTCCGCACCGGCGTCGACCAGCACGTTCCGTGCCATGGCCAGCCGGCTGGCGCAGCGACCCGGCATGGTCCCCCAGTAGTACGGGAAGGTCATCAGTGCGATCGCGAGGGCCCAGGCCCTCCCCCGCAGCCAGGTCTGGTCATCGACGCCCACCGAGCTCCGGAACAGCGCCCGGGACGACGGGTCCAGGAGCTCCCAGGCCGGCATGAGGTCAACCGTGGGGTCGCCCACGCCGAGCCCGCCGAAGTCGAGGACGGCGGCCAGCCTGCCGTCACGCACCAGCAGGTTCTCGCCGAGGAGGTCACCGTGGTACCAGTGCGGTCCTCGGGTCCCGGGAAGCCTCACCGCTTCCTCCCAGGTGCGCGCGGCAGTGTCCAGGTCCAGCTCCAGGCCGGGCACGCGCCGGCACGCCTCGATGTTCACGCGCGTGGTCTCGTCCAGCGCCCGCAACGCCTCACCGCGGTACCAGCGCAGCTCCGGCGCCTCCCGTGCCTGCACCGGTACGTCGACCCTGCGCAACCCCACGACGACCCGGGCGAGGTCCGCGGCGAGCCGTGCCCGGCCCGGATCGGCTCCCGCCTCGGGGCCGACCGGGCCGGGGACGGTGCCGTCGAGCCAGCAGACCACCGACCACCGCTCGGCGTACCCGTAGCCGGGTCCGCCGACACCGAGCACCGTCGGCACGGCCACGCCGAGGGCCGGTGCGACCCGCGGCAGCCAGCGGTGCTCCTTGTCGATCGCCGCCGATCCGCCCGGCTGCCGGGGAAGCCGCACCAGCAGCTCCTCGCCCAGCCGGAACAACGCGTTGCTCGATCCCGACGGGCCGAGCCGGCGCACGGGCAGGTCGGCGTACTCGGGGAAGTCCCGGGCGACCAGGCTCCGGGCCAGTCCCGCGTCGACCGGGATCTCGTCGGCGTGCAACGGTGCGGGCACGGACTCGCCCGTCATCGATTCCCAACCAGGAACTCCGCCTGGTCCTCGA
>JBOHDO010000018.1:0-15523 GCA_050699415.1 Marmoricola sp. | reverse complement strand
GCCGAGCACCTCGCGAATGAGGGTGTTGTCGCTGTTCCGGCCGCGCACGCCCTTGGGCGCGGCGAGGTCGTAGCGGTGGCGCAACGTCACGCCGGCGATGTCCTCGACGATGTCGACGAGCTGATTGATCGTGACCAGCCGGCCGCTGCCGAGGTTGAGCGGGGCGCTCGATCCGCTCTCCATGACCATCTCGGTGCCCGTGATGCAATCCTCGATGAACATGAAGCTGCGGGTCTGCTCGCCGTCGCCCCAGATCTCGATCTCGTGGTCGCCGGTGATCACGGCGGTGGCGATCTTGCGGCACACCGCAGCCGGCGCCTTCTCGCGACCGCCGTCCCAGGTGCCGTGGGGGCCGTAGACGTTGTGGTAGCGCGCCACCCGCGTGCTCAGGCCGAAGTCCTCGAGGAAGTGGCGGCACATCCGCTCGGTGAACAGCTTCTCCCACCCGTAGCCGTCCTCCGGCATCGCCGGGTAGGCGTCGGCCTCCGTCAGGGCGGTCACGTGGGTGTCGGTCTGCTTGCCGGCGGCGTACACGCACGCCGAGGAGGAGTAGAAGTAACGCTCGACGCCGGCCCGTTGCGCCGCCTGCAGCATGTGCGTGCTGGTCAGCACGGTGAGCATGCACAGCGCCTTGTGGTTCTCGATGAAGCCCATGCCGCCCATGTCGGCGGCGAGCATGTAGACCTGCCGGGCACCGTCGGTCTGTGCCAGGGCGTTCTCCAGCAGGGACAGGTCCGCGACGACGTTCTGCGCGTCCTCGTGGACCTGGTACCACTCCGACCGCTCCTTGATGTCGACGGACCGGACGCTGTGCCCCTGGCGCAGCAGGTCGCCGACCAGGTGGCCACCGATGAAGCCGCCACCGCCGGCGACCAGGACATCCACGGATCCTGAACTCACAATGCCTCCCTAGGGCCCCCCGGTCCGACGTCTGTCCCCTGCAACGAGGCAGCGGCCGATTCGTCACGGCCGTACGGCGGCCGGGACGACCGCTCCGGACGGGTGGTAAGCGGATCCGGGCAGATGTCTACACTTGCCCGGCAGTCCCGGCCCAGGAGCGAACCACGATGACCGAAGCCCGCCCCACCATGATCGTGGAGCTCGACGGAACCGGGCACCGGTTCTACCTGGTCAGGCTGCTCGTCGAGGAGGCGCTGGCACAGGGCCGGGAGGTCGTGCTGCTGACCGTGTCCGGCCCGGTGGTGGCGAAGTACCGCGAGCCACTGCTCGGCTCGCTGGTCGAACGGGTCCGGCTGGTGGAGGTGCCGGAACGGTCATGGCGCGTGGTCGAGCAGACCGCGCGGGAGGTCGGGCCCGAGGTGACGGTGCTGTCGGAGTGCGACTGGTGCATCGCCCACCTCGCGACCCGGGGCGGCTGGCACGGACCGGGTCGGCTGCGGATGCTGCTGATGCGCGACTACCCGTCGACGGACCAGAACCCGCTGGTGTTCCTGGCCAAGCTGGTGGTCAAGGTCGCCGCCATGGTGGCGTGCACCCTGCTACCCCGGATCCGGTTCTTCGTGCTGCGCAGCCCGCTGTGGCGGGGGCGGTCGGTCTGGCGCGACGTACGTGACCCGGTGGGGCTGGAACGCACCCCGGGTGACGTGGACCGGGTACGTCGCGACCTGGGCATGACCGACGACCGGTACTGGTTCGGCATCATCGGCATGATCAACACGAGCAAGAACGTCCCCACCGTCGCCGACGCCCTGTGCCGGCTGTGTTCGTCAGCTCCGGCGCACGAGCGACCGTACGGCCTGGTGCTCGCCGGTCACATCGCCGACCAGATGCGCCAGGACGTGGACGCCGCGGTGCAGCGGCTCAAGGAGGCCGGCATCGAGGTCGTGCTGGCCGACCGGTTCCTCGGGCGTGAGGAGTTCGACGCCATGATCGGCGCGGTGGACTGCTTCGTGGTCGCCTACAGCCGCGACGCTCCGAGCGGAACGTTCGTCAAGGCGGTGGCGTCCGGCTGCCGGGTCGTGGCCGCAGGCGCGAAGACGCTGCGGGACGACGCCGCCACCGTCCCCGGGGTCGCGAGCTGGACCGAGCTCGAGCCCGCTGCGCTCGCCGAGGCCCTCGCGGCGGCCTCCCGGCTGCCGCGCCCGACGCCCGTACCGTTGGCCGGCGAGGCCGAGTTCGCCCGGCGGCTGCTGGGCTGAGCCTGCTGGGGCGGGCCCCACCTCCCTGCGGAACCACGAAGGAGACACTGTGCGGATCGCCGTGCTGGCCAACGGCATGACCGGCTACCTCGACGCCTGCTTCCGGGCGCTGACCGACCGGGGTGTGGAGCTGCTGATCGTCTACCCGGAGTCGGTGGTCAACACCGACTACGACGGCCTGCCGATCGCCCGGACCGCCCGGATGCACCCCTGGACCGACGACCCGTCACCGGCGGAGCTGAACCGGCTCATCGACGACTTCGACCCCGATGCGATCCTGATGCACTCGTGGGACTTCCTGCCCTACCGGGCCGTGGTGCGCGGTCGCACCGGCACCGTGCGGGTGCTGTGGATCGACAACAACTGGCTCGCGACCGCCAAGCAGTGGCTGGGCCGGGCCACCCACCGCATCTACCTCTCCCCGCTCTTCGACGCGGTGCTGGTGCCCAGCGACCGGACCGAGTTCTTCGCGCGGCGGCTGGGCTTCGGGCCCAGCGACTGCATCCGCGGCTCGTTGTCGGCCGACACCGAGCTGTACGGCGCCGAGCCGGTGGACGGCGACGAGCTGGTCGCCCGGCACCGCTTCTGCGCCGTACTGCGGATGGTGCACCACAAGGGCGCCGACGTCCTCGCCGACGCGTACCGGCAGTACCGCACGCTCACCGACGACCCGTGGGACCTCGACCTGGTCGGGATCGGCCCGATGCTCGGCGCCTTCGACGGCATCCTCGGGGTCAACCGGCACGGCTTCCTGCAGCCTGCCGAGGTCGCCGGGGTGCTGCACCGGTCCTCGTGCCTGGTCAACCCGTCCCGGCTCGAGCCCTACGCGGTCGTCCTCCACGAGGCCGCCGCGGCCGCCCTGCCGATGCTGTCGACCGACTTCGTGGCCGCCCACGTCACCATGGTCCAGGACGGCTACAACGGCTGGGTGGTGCAGAACTCCCGACCGGACCTGCTGGCCGGGGCGATGGCCCGGATGAGCTCGCTGGACGCCGAGCGGCTCGGCGAGATGTCGCGCACCAGCCGGCTGATCTCGCAGCGCCTCAGCCCCGCGGGCTGGGCCCGCAACCTCGAGGAGGAGATCGCCAGGCGGCGGGGGTGAGGATCGGGCGTCCACCAGCTGTCACAGATTTCCCAGGTGAACCTGAAAAACCTGAACCTCCCCGGGGCCTTACGCGGTCAGCCCGCCGTCCACCACCAGCACCTGCCCGGTCAGGTAGGTGTTCGCAGGGTCGGCGAGGAACCGTACGGCGCGGGCGATGTCGGCGGGCTCGCCCAGCCGGCCGGCGGGGGTACGGCGCACGATCTGGCCGAGCTGGGCCTCGTCGAGACCGTGGCTCATCTCGGTGCGCAGGTAGCCGGGAGCCACCGCGTTGACGGTGATGCCTCGGGAGCCGAGCTCGCGGGCCAGGGCCCGGGTGAGACCCTCCAGGGCGGCCTTGGTGGCGCTGTAGACCGCCAGGCCGCGGTAGCCCGTGCGGCCCACGATCGAGGAGACGTTGACGATGCTGCCGCTGCGCCGGGTCAGCATCCGCCGGCTGACCTGCCGGGTGACGTAGACGGTGCCCTTGAGGTTCAGGTCGACGACGGTGTCGATGTCCTCGTCGTGGAACAGCGGGAGCACGCCGTCGCGCGCCACGCCGGCGTTGTTGACCAGCACGTCGATGTGGCCCCAGCGCTCCACCACCGTGCCGACGAACCGCTCCGCGTCCTCGGCCCGGGACAGGTCCGCGGGGCAGAACAGGAACCGCTCACCGGCCCCGGACTCCCAGGACCGGGTCTGGTCGGTCGCGGTGCGCGCGCAGGTGGCCACCCGGTCGCCGTCGGCCAGGAACGACTCCACGATCCCGGCGCCGAGGCCCTTGCTGCCCCCGGTCACCACCACCACGCGTGGGTCAGGACTCATCGGGTCGGCTCCTCACGATCTTGTCCCCGGCCATCGCCAGCTCCGCGACGATCCGGACGCTGCGCGGCCGCGCGGCCGCGGGAAGATCCTCGCAGGCCGCCCGCACCGCGGCGTCGAGGGCCGCCTCGTCGACGCTGCCGTCGGGCACCACCTCGACCGCCACGATCGCGCCGGTCACCGCGTTGGGCCGGCCGAACACCCGGGCCACGGCCACGCCGGGTACGGCGGAGACGCGTTCCTCGATCGGCAGCGGGTGCACCTTCACCCCGCCCACGTTGACCACCTCGGAGCTGCGTCCGCGGAACAGGATCCGGTCGCCGACCACCTCGACCAGGTCGCCGGTGGGGCGCCAGCCGTCGGCGTCCACGGGTGGTTCGCCGTAGTAGCCGAGCATGCCGCTGATCGAGCGCACCCACAGCTCGCCGTCCACGACCCGCAGCCGCACCGCGGCGTCCTCACCGCGCTCGAGCACCCTCACGGACAGCCCCGGGAGCCCGTCGCGCTCGGACCCGGTCGAGCCGAACTCCGAGGCGGCGTACACGTGCGACAGCGGTACGCCGGGGAAGAGCCGGCCCAGCTCCGCGAGCAGTGGCCCCGGCGCGGCCTCCCCACCGAGGGTGATGTGGTGCAGCGCGGGCACCGGGCCGGCGTCGGCCCTCATCTCGGCGAGCAGGAAGCGCCAGTAGGTCGGCGTCGCGCTGGCGTGGGTGACCCCGAGCTCACGCATCGCGACCAGCCCCTCACGGGGGCGGCGGGGCGCCGGGGCCACCAGGGTGGCGCCGGCGGCCAGCACATGCACCAGGATCTGCAGGCCGGCGAACTGGTGCAGCCCGTAGGCCAGCAGCCAGCGCTGGCCGGCCCCCTGCCGGATCCGGTCGGTGCTGCTGAGCAGCCGGCTCCAGTCGTGTCGCACCCCCCGGGGCTTGCCCGTGGTGCCGGTGGTCAGCACCAGCAGCGGCCGGCCGGCCGGGACCCCGTCGGGCGTGGGATCGGCGTCCAGGTCCGCGGGTCGTCGTACGGCGAGACCGGGCACGGCGAGGTCGTCCCGGTCGGTGAGGAGCAGGTCGTGGTCGAACCGCGCGGCCAGGTCGGCGACCTCGTCGGGGGTGGCGTTCGGCGGGTACTGGCAGGGCTCGGCACCGGCCAGGGCGGCACCGGCGAGGACCGCGATGACCGTGGCCGCATCGGTCTCCAGCAGCGCGAACCGGTCGATCGCCGACCGGCGCAAGGCCGCAGCGACACGCTCGGCCCGATCCACCAGCGCGGCGTAGCTGGTCTGGTCGGTGTGGGTGAGGACCGCAACCCGTCCCGGCTCCTCGGCGGCCGCGCCCCGCAGCAGCTCGATCAAGGGCGGGCCGGCGAGGCTGGTGAGGCTGGTGAGGCTGGTGAGGGGCTGTACCAGCTCAGGATCTCGCCGACCGTCTGCGGCATGGTCTCGGAGGTGAAGGGGTCGCTGCCGTAGGTGTCCTCGAGCACCGCCGAGAGCTCGGCGGTCTCCAGCGAGTCCAGGCCGATCCCGTCGGCGAACAGCGCAACCTCCGGTCCGAGCTCGTCGGGCATCTTCTTCATCCGGGTCAGGAATCCCGCGATCGTCTGCTGCACCTCGGCCGGGTCGGTGCCGGTGCTGACTGGGCCGGTGCTGACTGGGCCGGTGCTGACTGGATCGGTCATGGAGTGGTCATTCCTCGCTCATGGGTGGTCGGCGGGACGCGGGATTCAACGATAGAGGCGAGCCGAGGTGACGCCGTGGCGGCCTCAGGGTTGTGCGGCACCGGGTTCACGCCGGCCGACCTGCCGCGCCGGTACGCCCATCACGACCGCATGGTCGGGTACGTCGCTGAGCACCACCGAGTTCGCGCCGACCATGGCGCCCTCCCCGATGCGGACCCCACCGACGAGCACCGCGTGGGCCCCGATGATCGCACCGTCGCAGATCGTGGCGAACTCCTGCTCGAGGCCCTCCTGCTCCTCCGGGTGCCGGGCGGCGGCCACCACACCGCCCGCGAAGGTCACGTTGTTGCCGACGGTCAGGCCGAACCCGATCGTGACCCCCACCGGATGCACCAGGGAGAAGCCGGTGCCGATGCGCATCCCCGGCCCGAAGTCCCCGCCGACCAGGCTGATCCCCACGCTGCGCATGATGTTGGCCAGCCGGGTGTGGCCGGCCCGGTGCAGGCACTGCTGGCCGCGCACGACCAGCGAGGCCACCATGCCGGGGGTGGTCAGGCACTGGCGGAGCACCTGCAGCCAGCCCGACCCCGCACCGCCCCGGAACGTCCGCAGGTCCGAGAAGACCAGCTCGGCGAACGCCAGGTCGTCGGCGGCCGTCCCGACAGCGGCCGGCTCGGCCGCGGAGCTGCTCGTGGTCATGTCAGCGCAGACTACTCAGCCCGGCCTGACCGCGGACATGAGTCCGTAGCCCAGGGTGCGGTCGTCCCACATCGACGCCAGGATCCGGGTCGAGGCCTCGAAGTCGGCGACGCTGCGCTCACCGAGCCGGTCGAGCACCTCCGCGCGATGGGCGTCGAGGTTGCGGCGCCAGCGGTCGAACGTCGGCCGGGTCTGCTCGCTCAGGTCGGTCAGCTCCTCGACCTGCAGGCCGGCGTCTCGCGCGTGGCCGGCGTACGTGTCGAGCGGGTCCATCCGCGCCGCGCCGAACGCCGCGCGCAGCACCGCGAACTCGTCGCGGCGCTCCCGGACCTCCAGGAACCCGATCTCACGGCGCCGGATGATGTCGCACAGCACCAGCCGCCCCCCGGGGCGCAGCACCCGGGCCGACTCCGCGAGCAGCCGGGCCCGGTCGGGCATCAGGTGCGAGGACTCCATCACCCAGACCCGGTCGAAGCCGGCATCGGGCAGGCCGGTGTCGGTGCCGTCGCGCAGCTCGAAGCGTGCTGCCCCGGTGCCGGCCTCCCGGGCGCGACGGGTGGCGGCCTCCACCCCCACGTGGCTGGTGGTGATGCCGAGTACGTCGACCCCGCCCTCGGCCACCAGGCGCAGCGCAGGCGCACCGGTGCCGCAGCCGACGTCGAGCACCCGGTCGCCCGGACGGCACTGCGCAGCCTCCACCATGCGACCGGTCAGCGCGGCCGTGGCCACCGGCAGCGTCTCGTCCCCGGTGGCGAAGAGGCCGTAGTGCAGCTCCTCCCCGAGCAGCAGGCCCCAGGGATCGGTCACCCGGTCGTAGTGTGCCGCCGGGTCGTGGTCGGTCTCGGTCATCGGTGTGTCCTGCCTCCGGGCCGGTTGGGGCCGCTCACCCCCCGGCGAACGGCGGGAGGAACTCTACGGTGGTCCCCGGCTCCACCACCACGTCACCGGGGTCCGCCCGGCCCACGGGGCGCTCGCCCACGAGCACCGAGCAGGTGCCGAGCACGTCGGCGAACCGTGCCGAGCCCGCATGTCGCTGCAGGGCCCACGTCCTCAGCTCGGCCAGGGTCACCGGACCGGCCACGTCGACGACGTCGTGCCCGGTGTCGGCCGCCGCCCGGGCGGACGCCCAGTAGCGCAGCGTGACCTGGCCGGAGCGTGATCCGGGTCGCACAGATCGGGTGCTCACGTTCGGTATCCTCTCCCATCCGCGCAAGGTTGGCTTCCGCCTGCGGACGAGAGGGCCGATGAGCAGATGAGCACGCTGCTGCTGCTGACCAACGGGTTGCAGGCCTCCGCCGAGGTGCTGCCGGGGCTGGCCCTGCTCAACCACCGGGTGCGCATCCTGCCCGCGACCGGCAGCGCCCTGGTCGACGCTCCCGAGTGTGACGTGGTGCTGGTGGACGGGCGACGGGAGCTCGCGCAGGCCCGCGACCTGTGCCGGCTGATCCGCACCACCGGCTCCGCCGATCCCGTGCTGCTGGTCACCACCGAGGGCGGCCTGTCCGCGGTGGCCGCGGCCTGGGGGGTCGATGACGTGCTGCTCGACACCGCCGGGCCAGCCGAGATCGAGGCCCGGATCCGGCTCGCCCTCGAGCGGGGTGAGCAGGAGGTCGACGATCCCGAGGCGCACCTGATCCGGTCCGGGGCCGTCGAGATCGACGAGGCGACGTACACCGCGCGACTGGGCCGCCGCGTGCTCGACCTGACCTTCAAGGAGTTCGAGCTGCTGAAGTACCTCGCCCAGCACCCTGGCCGGGTGTTCACCCGCGACCAGCTGCTGGCCGAGGTGTGGGGGTACGACTACTACGGCGGCAGCCGCACGGTCGACGTGCACGTTCGACGGCTGCGCGCCAAGCTCGGGGCCGACCACGAGGCCCTGATCGGGACGGTGCGCAACGTCGGCTACCGGTTCGTGCCCGCGACGGACCCGGGGAAGGCCGAGACCGCGACCACCGGTTAGAGCATCCGGTCGACCTCGCTGAGCACCCGCCGCGCGTCCAGGTCGATGTCGGCATGCACCCCGGGCATGTGGGTCCCCTCCGTCGGCACCCGGCCCCGGCCCACGAGGTAGCGGTACTCAACGTCCGGCACGCCGCAGGTGATCGCCCAGAAGCAGTGCTTGACGTACGTCGGGGGAAACAGCTCGAGCACCCGCGCACCCGGCCGGGCGAAGACCAGGTTGGTCAATGCCGCGCCGTGCACGCCCACCACCACCTCCGCGGCCGCGAAGTGGTCGACCTGCTCCTGCACGTCCAGGGTGCCGGGGTCGATGCGGGTGAAGCCGCGGCGCTCCAGCTCCGGCCACAGCTCGGGCTCGCTGTCCAGCCGCCGGGTGTGCCGGCCGCCGCCCCGGGTGACGTAGAGCCGCCGGGGACGACCCTCGGTGCGAACCGGCGGGAAGGTGGCCCGCAGCCACTGCACCACCCAGGGCGGCGCCAGCTCGTCGGGGTTGGGCAGCGAGGGCACCAGCAGGCGCCCGGCCCGGACCGCCCGGTGCTTCCGGGTCGCCACCACCCGGTCGGCCGGGATCCCCGCCATCTGCAGCAGCCGTCGTTGGTAGCCGGTGGCGTCGGCCACGTAGTAGCGGTCCGGCGTCCGGTCCGGCAGCGACTCACGCAGCACCACCAGCCGCGGCAGCACGTCCATCAGCACGTGGTAGTAGTTGCTGCCGCCGCGGGTGGCCAGCACCAGCAGGTCCCCGTCGACGTCCTCGATCGGAGGCAGCCGGGACCGGAGGTAGAGCGGGTGCTCGCGCCAGCCGTGGATGCCGAAGTACTCGCTGGTCTCGAAGTCCAGCCGGCCCCCCGGGGTGATCACCGCGCCGTAGTCGCCCAGCACCGTGCCGCCCGCGATCTCGAGGGTGAACCGCTCGGGCAGCTCCGCGGTCGCGGTGGTGCGGAACGCCCAGTGATCCGCAGGACTGCCCTCCGGGGGCGTGCGCCGGATCGGGGAGACGGCAGGTGCCGGGTGCAGCCGCACCTCCTCCGGCTCCGCCGCGGCGGTCTCGCGTGAGGTGGTCGCTGCGGTGGTCGGCAGCCCCCGCTGGCCCCACCGGGGCGCGGTACGCCGTGCCACCGCGCCCGAGGCGCGCGTGGCGCCCCGGTGCAGCCGCTTCACGGCTGGCCAGAGCGTGCCGAGGGCGGGCGGGAGGCGGCTCACGGCCGTGATGGTAGATGACTGGCCGCGGGCCCGGGGCCGGCCACTACGCTCGGGGGATGCCGCAGGTCACCGAGGTCCGTCCCGACGACTTCCGCTCCGGCCCCGCCGGCGCCGTGCACCGGGTCGCGGCGGCCTGCGACGCCGCCGACGGGGTGGACACGCTCAATGAGCAGGTGCAGCTGGAGCTGAAGCACCGGGGGCTGGACCGGGCCTCATTGTGGCTGGCCGAGGAGGACGACGAGGCGCCCGCCGGCTTCGCGCTGCTGCACGGAGACGACGAGCTCGAGCTGGCCGTGCACCCGGACACCCGGGACCGCGGGATCGGGCGGTTGCTGGCCGACCGGGCCCTCGCGGGGATCGACCGGGTGGACGCCTGGTCACACGCGGACCACCCCGCCGCGGCGCGCCTGGCCGCGCGGTTCGACGTACCCCGGGAGCGTGAGCTCGTGGTGATGACCCGGCCGACGAGCCTGCCGGTGGGCGAGTCGGGCCTGCCCGACGACGTGACCATCCGGACCTTCCGTCCCGAGGACCCTGACGATGCAGCGGCGCTGCTGGAGGTCAACGCGGCCGCCTTCCGGCACCACCCGGAGCAGGGTGAGATGAGCGCGGCGGACTTCCGGGAACGGACCGGCGAGGCGTGGTTCGACCCGGAGGGGCTGTTCCTCGCGGTGCCGACCGACCCGGACGACGACCGGCTGCTGGGCTTCCACTGGACCAAGGTGCACCGGTCGGCCGAGGGCGACGTCGAGCCGCCGTACGGCGAGGTGTACGTCGTCGCGGTCAACCCCCGGGCCGCCGGCCGGGGGCTGGGCAAGGCACTGACCCGCGCGGGCCTGGACCACCTGGCCCGCACCGGCGTGGACCGGGTGGTGCTCTACGTCGACGGCGACAACGCGCCCGCGGTCGCGCTCTACGAGGGCCTCGGCTTCACGCGCACCCGCGTGGAGGCGCAGTACCGCGGCACGCCGCACCCGGCGGCGGCAGTGGCCGGCGGCATGTAACGCGGGGTTATTGCTTGCACACAAGCGCAGTCGTCGGCGTGTCGGCTGTGTAACCCCGCGTTACATGTGGCCGCGGGGGCCGAACACGCGCACTCGGCTACTTCAGATGCTCCTGGGTGGCCGCCCAGTCCAGGATCTCCCGAGCGAGCGCCTCGCCGACCAGCCGGTGCGCCTCGGGGGTGAAGTGGCCGCCGTCGGGGGTGGCGTCCTCGCCGCGCTCGAAGATCTCCCCGATCACCTCGGTCACCGGAAACGTGCGTACGTCGGGCCGGTCGATCCGGGTCACCACGTCGGCCAGGGCGCGGTTCATCACCTCGATCCGCTCCCCGATGCCGGGGAACCACTCGAGAAAGCGCCGCCCCGGCGGCGGGATCTCCATCACCAGCACGAGCGGGCTGGCGACCGTCAGGGCGCGCTCGACCAGTCGTTGCAGGTCGGCGGCGGCCCGGCGCGGCCGGTGCGCGAACGCGGTGGACGGCAGCTCCCTGTCCAGCCGCTGCTGCAGCGTGGCCAACCGCCGCCACGACGGCTTCAGCACGCCCTTCCGGTACGCCTCCCGCACCCGGCCGGGCCGGCCCCGCATGCTCTGGGCGTGGCGCTCCAGCCAGCGCGGCAGCAGGTAGTGGATGGACTCGAAGTGCCCGTACATCAGCACCACCACGTCGGGCGACCAGGTGCCGATCTCGGCCTCCCAGCCCCGTATCGCGAGCCGGACCGGCTGGGAGGCCAAAGCGTTGACCCGGACCTCGGCGGGCCGGCCGGCCCGGTACATCGCGGCCTCCGCCGCCCGGGGGAACGCCATGTCGGTGCGCGGGCCGCCCATGTACGACGTCCAGGTGACCGTGGAGGCGCCCTCGACCAGCACACGGATCGGCAGCGGAAGCGGTTCGGTCATCGTGACTGGCTCCTGGGCAGAGGGGTGGCCCGCATGATAGCCGCGCCGGCGCTCCCGGCCACCGGTCGACCCGAGGCCGGGATCAGGCCAGCCCGGCGGCCAGCCGGGCGGCGATCTCGCGGTTGTACGCCGCCGGCTCCCGGCCGACTCCGACGACGTTGAAGAAGCCGTGGATCATCGACGGGTAGCGGCGCAGCTCGACCTCGACCCCGTGCTCGGCCAGCAGGTGCCCGTAGGCCTCGCCCTCGTCGCGCAGCGGGTCGAAGCCGGCCGTGACCACGTACGCCGGCGCCAGGCCGTCGGGGAAGGACTCGCGCCGCCCGATCGAGGCCAGCGGCGCCTCGCGGTCGGTGGCGGGCGGGAAGAACGCGTCGGTGCACCGGTCGATGAACTCGTTGGTGAGGAAGAATCCCTCGCCGAAGCTGCGCCGGCTGGCCGAGGCCTCCACGAAGTCGGTGCAGGGGTAGACCAGCAGCTGGAACCGCAGCGGCAGCTCCTGCTCGGCCGCCCGGATCGCGGTGGTGGCGGCCAGGTACCCGCCGGCGGAGTCGCCACCGACGGCGAGCCGCTGCGCGTCCGCACCGACCTCGGCGGCGTGGCCGACCAGCCAGGCGTAGGCCGCGGCGGCGTCGTCCACGCAGGCCGGGAACGGGTGCTCGGGCGCCAGCCGGTACTCCACGGCCAGCAGCTGCACCCCGGAGTTCTCCGCGAGGTGACGGGCCGCTGCGTCGTGGCTGCGCAGTCCGCCGTAGGTCATGCCGCCGCCGTGGAGGAACAGCATGGTGGGGGCCGCGTCGTCGGCGAGGCGCGTCGTGGGGGTGTACAGCCGCGCGGGCAGCGGGCCCTCCGCGCCGGGAACCTCGAGGTCGCGGATCGACCCGATCGGCTGCCGGCCGCCGACCATCGCGCCCTGGCGGTCCAGCTCGACCCGGCCCTCGGCCCACGGCAGCGTCTCCACCGGCGGCACGCCGCCGATGCTCTCCAGCCGCAGCATCAGCTGGGTCTCCGTGGACAGGGTCTGGCCCTCGCGCACGACCGGCGCGCCGGCGAGCAGCCGCTGGACCCGTGGTGGCAGGCCCAGGGCGGTCCGGAGCAGCCTGCGTTCGAACCGGTCACGGGTGGAAGCCACGCGACGAGCCTAGCGAGCGACCGACGAGCTTGCTCGTCGTGACCGAGTCGGCGAAGCCGCGTCGACGAGCGCAAGCGAGGAACATGGGGGAACCCACGCCAGTGTGCGCCGCCATACGATCGGGCCCATGCGCGACATCGAGCCTGGACGGCCGCTGGTGTTCAGCCACATTCCCAAGACGGCCGGCACCTCGATGCGGCAGTCGCTGGTGGAGGCGCTGCGGCCGACCCGGTGTGTCACGGGGTACGACGCCTCCCTCGCCGGCGGGTACGGCGTCGACGGGCTGCGCCCGCCCCGACCCGACCGGGTCTTCGCGGCCCCGGAGGAGATTCCCGCCGACGCCGACCTGGTGCTGGGCCACATCGCGCCGTCGACCACCCGGACCCGGTTCCCCGATGCCGAGCACGTCACGTTCCTGCGCAACCCGCAGGTCCGGATCCTCTCGCAGTGGCTGCACGGGCGGGCCGTGACCGAGTGGGACATCCGCCGGTGGGGAGCCTTCCGGGACTCCTTCCGGCAGACCTGGCGGCCGTTGCCGGACTACCTGCGGATCTCGCGGGTCGCCGCCAACACCGACAACACCATCACCCGGTTCCTCGTCTGGCCGCACCCGAGGGTGCCCGACTCGGGCTGGATCGACGAGCGCGACGACGACGGGCTGTTCGAGGCCGCGGTCGCGGAGCTGGAGCGGATGGCCCACGCCGACGTGATCGAGAACCCCGGCTTCGCCGACGACCTCACCCGCTGGCTGGGACGCCCGCTGCCCGGGCAGCGGGCCAACGCCCGTACCTGGGTGCCACAGCGGCGGCACCCCGATGCGCAGCGGGATTTCGGGCCGCGGGCACGGCGGCTGCTGGCCCACAGCACCCGGATCGACGTACGGCTGTGGAAGCACCTCGCCGGGAGGGTGCTTCCCGGCCAGGACCTCGACGAGGTGCTGTCGGCCGGGGTCGAACGCGCGGTCGGCGCCTACCTTTCGCTGGGCACCCAGCCGCCGCCGGCATCGGCGAAGCGCCGGGTCGCGGTGGCAGCGTACGGCGCGCGGGCGCGGCTGCAGCACCCCTCCCTGGGGACCGGCCCCGACCGGGCGGGCTGACCGGGCGGGCTGAGGGGGATCCTCAGCAGGTCGCGAACAGCACCGGGCCGTCGTACAGCGCGCTGAGCACGAACGACGACGGCCGTCGCGGGTGCAGCGTGAGCAGCACCGTGGAGCCGTCGGTCGCGGCCCGGCTCAGCCTGAACTGGTCGGCGAAGGTGCCCGTGCCCCGCCCGACGGCCTCCCCCACCGCGAGCCGGGCGCGGGCGCGCAGGTTCTCCCGGGCCTGGTCGGAGGACTCGAACTGCTCGGCCACGGTGAGGTCCCGGTCGGTGCCCATCGCCATCACCAGCCCCGACAGCGGGCTCACCGTGCCCGCACGCCGGACCAGCTGGCTGGCCCGCGCCTGGTCCCCGGTGGCCGCCTTGCTCATGGACAGGTCCCGGCAGGCGAACGCCCGGGTCCACACCACCGCTGCCGCCGGGTCGCCGGACCGGGAGGCCATCTGGGAGACCGACTCCACGTCGGCCGCGGGTCGTCCGCCCCCTCCCGCCACGGCCCCGGCCCGGGCGGCGTAGGAGGGGGTGTCGCTGGTCACCAGCAGGTGCTGGTCGGGCAGCAGCACGACGTTTTGCACCTCGGGCGTGAGCGTCGGGTCGATCGAGGCGACCAGGTTCGGGCTGCCGCGCCAGACCCCGGTGGCGTGGTGGGGCGGCCGGTACCCGAGGCTGCGCAGGGTGTCGGCCAGCCCGCCGAACCCGAAGTCGTCGGGCATCCGCATCACCATCGCCGCGCCCTTCCGGGACTGGCCGTAGGCCTCCCAGTCGGCGTTGGCCGGCGAAAACCCGTAGTGGCGCTGCACCACGGCGGCGTAGTCGTCCAGGCTGGAGGCGGCGGAGAAGTCCTTGTCGTAGGCGCGGCTCATCAGCCGGTGCAGGTCCTTCGGGCCCGGGTCGGCGACCGTGGGCAGGTGCAGCGTCCGACGTACGGCGGCCCAGTCGGTGAACGAGATGCGGGCCGACCCGGCAGGCACGGTGGCCAGCGCCTGCTCGAAGTCGGTGCGGTGGGCGCGGTCCCACAACGCGTGCGCCACCACCACGAGCGCGACCACGACCACGGCGCAGACGACCGCGGCCGAGCCGCGCAACCACCAGCGTCTGCGCACGCCGTACCCCTTCCCGGCCCGTCGGACCGCCTGCGTGGCCGAGCGTACTGACCGGCCCGCCCGGCCGGTCAGGGCAGCTGGAGCACCCACCGGAGCACGGCGTAGACGATGGCCGCCGCGATGCCGGCCGCGGGGAAGGTGAGCACCCACGCGGTCACGATCGACCGTGCCATCCCCCACCGGACGGCCGAGAACCGCTTGGTGGCGCCGGAGCCCATGATCGCGGAGCTGATCACGTGGGTGGTCGAGATGGGGGCGTGGAACCAGAACGCGGTGACGTAGAGCAGCCCGGCCCCGACCGCCTCCGCACTGAACGCGCGCGCCGGCTCCAGGTGGATGATCCGCCGGCCCAGGGTGCGCATGATCCGGAAGCCGCCCGAGTAGGTGCCCAGCGAGATCGCGGCCGCCGAGCAGATCACGATCCACAGCGGCAGGCTGGTCCGGCTGGCCGGGTAGTACCCCGCCGTGATCACGGCCAGGAAGATCACGCCCATCGTCTTCTGGGCGTCCTGGAGCCCGTGCCCGAGCGCCATCGCCGCCGAGGAGACCATCTGGGCGAACCGGAACCCGCGGGTCACCCGGCCCGCGTTGCGGCGGCGGAACAGCCACATGATCGCCAGCATCACCGCGAACGCCAGCGCGAACCCGACCAGTGGGGAGACCACCATCGGGATCACCACCTTGTCCACGATCTTCACCC
>JBOHDO010000017.1:0-4600 GCA_050699415.1 Marmoricola sp. | reverse complement strand
CCCCCCCCCCCCCCCCCGGGGCCCCCCCGGCGGGGGGGGCTCGCCCGGCCCGCCCGCGCCAGACGGGGGATGCCCGGGGACGTGCGACCTCCACCGTGGGGCGGCGGCACCGGCCGCCGCAGCCACTCCTCGTCCCGCTCCGGGTCGGACTCCGACGCGAGGTCGACCTCGTCACGGGTCCGGTCGGGGAGATCGTCGCCGAAGACCTCGTCGAGCCGCCGCCGACGCTCGGCCCTCTCCGCCGCCGGCTCGTCCCGCCCCGGGGTCACCGGGACCCCGGCCCGAGCAGTCGTTGCGCAGGCCGGTTCACCGGGCACCCGCCATCCGGCGGGCGACGTCGAACCAGCCGGGGTCGAACTGCGGCCGGGTCGGCTGCCAGCCTGTGCTGGCCACGAAGCGGTCGGAGCAGACCCGCAGCGACCGGGTCAGCGGCTCGATCCGCGGTCCCGCGAGCCGTTGCAGCGTCGGCCCGAGGAACCCGCCCGCGCCGGCACCCACGCAGCGGGCGTAGCCGGAGACCAGCTCGGAGCGGCGTACCGGGTCCGCGCCCACGTTGTAGACCCCGCTGGGCGCGGCCAGGGCGGACACCACCGCCGGGCCGAGGTCGTCGGTGTGCACCAGGTGCGCCCACCCGTCGGGGCTGCCGAGCCCGACCGGGCGGCCGTGTCGCGCGGCTCGGAGCCAGTGCCGGGTCTGGGGGTCGTCGCCGACGACCATGCCGAACCTGAGCACCACGCCGGTGCGGGAGTTGCAGCTGTAGTCCTGCACCTCGGCCTCGGCGCAAGTGGCGGGCTCGGTGGCCTTGGTGATCTCGATCGGGCTGGCTTCGGTGACCCAGTCGTCGCCGGCGTCGGCGTACAGGCAGCTGATGCTCTCCTGCACCACGCGGCGAACGCCGGCGCGCCGGGCGGCGGCCACCACGTTCGCCACGCCCCGGGTGCGCAGCTCGTCGTTCCCCCGCCACGCCCCGGGCAGGAGGGCCGCGTAGCCGACCGGGACCGCGGTGGCCAGGCTCACCACGGCGTCGGCGCCCTCGTAGACGGGCACCAGCGAATCGACCTCGAACAGGTTCGCGGACACGGGGACGGCCCCGAGCCGTCGCACCACGTCGACGTTTCCGGTGCTGCGGGTCAGCACCACCACCTCATGACCGGCGTCGAGGAGCGCGCGTACCGCGGCGGCTCCGATGACGCCGGTCCCCCCGGACAAGACCACCTTCACAGGCACATCTTGCGATAACAAACCGGTAACGGCAAACCCCACGATTGGTTATGCGGCCTGCCGCATGACCACCCACCCCACGAATACCCGCCCTCCGGACGTGGTCAGAGCGTGCCCGCCACCTCCCGGGCCGCCCGCTCACCGGCGCTCACCGCGCCGTCCATGTAGCCGGTCCAGTACGTCGCTGTCTCGGTGCCGGCCCAGTGCACCCGGCCGTGCGGGCGCCGCAGCCACGGCCCGTACGTCGTCAGCGTCTCCGGTCCCATGATCGCGACCGGCCCGCCGCGGGTCCAGGGGTCGTGGTTCCAGTCGTGCTCGACGTACTGGACCGGCCGCAGCGCCTCGTCGCCGAACATCTCGGCGAACCCGGCCAGGACCGCCGCCCGCCGGTCGGCGCGGGACTCCACGCCGTACTCGCGCCAGGTGGAGCCGCCCACGAAGGCCAGCAGCACGCCGCAGGCAGTGTCGGCCGGGGAGTTGTCGAACGCGGCTCGCACCGCACCGTGGTCGGAGATCCCGAAGCCGTTGAGGCCCTTCTCGCGCCACCACGGCTCGGCGTAGACCGCGTCGCACTTCATCAGGTTGCCCATGTCCATGCGCCTCATCAGCTGCCGGCGCTGTGCGGGCATCTCGGGCGTGAAGCGGATCTCCCGGACCAACGGGGGAGGGCAGGCCACCACGACCCGCCGGGCCCTCACCACGCCCCGGGCGCTGTGCACCCGGACCCGGCCGGGCTTGCTCTGGTCGACCCAGGTGACCGGCGCCTGCAGTGCCACGCTCGAGCCGAGGTCGTGGGCGAGTCCCAGCGGGATCAGCCCCGAGCCGCCCACGAAGCGGGACTCCTGCGCACCACCGCTGGTGTCGGCGTTGCGCTCGAAGGTGCCCTTGTGCGACGCGTCGCCGGAGCAGGCGAGGTACCACAGCGTGAACAGCAGCGAGACCTCGTCGAGATCGGCTCCGAGGGCGGGCTGGCTCCAGTCCTGGATCAGCTTCACGATGTCGTCGTCGACGGCGTTCTCGACCAGCCACTGGCGGGCGGTCATCCGGTCCCACGTGCCGGCCCGGGGATGTTGCCACGGGGCGTTGACGTCGATCTGGGCGGCCATGTGGTCCAGTCGCTCCTGCAGCAGCAGTGCGTCGGGGGCCAGCAGGCCGAGCTGGTACGTCGGCACGGTGCCCTGGTAGGTCTGTCGCCGGTTGCCGGAGACGTAGACGCTGTTGCCGTCGACGTACTCCTTGAACGTCGTGACGCCGATGTCCCGGGCGAGCGTGGCGATGTGGTTCTGCGTCGGGCCGATGAAGGCGCCACCGGACTCGATCTGCGACCCGTTGCGCAGCTGGTGGTTGTGCACCCGGCCACCCACCCGGTCCCGCGCCTCCAGCACCAGGACGGAGAGGCCACGCCGACGCAGCCGACGGGCGGCCACCAGGCCGGAGAGCCCACCGCCGACGACCACCACGTCGACCTCGGCCGGAAGCCTCCCCTGAAGCGAGGCCGCGGCCGCGTCCGACCAGGTCAGCCCGGCCAGGGCCAGGCCCCCGACCGCTGCGCCTCCGAGCACCGTCCGCCGTCCGACAGCCTGCTGCATGTGCGCCCTTCCGTTCGGCTCCCGGCCGGAGCCCGACCGGTCATCGTGATGGTGGGCCCAACGAGGCAGCCGGCCAAAGGCCACGGGCTCGGGGTCAGGGGCAGAGGCCGTCCTGGTGTGCGCGGTCGATCTCGGCCTGGGACGGGCTCGAGCCGGCGGACGGCGACGCGGCGCCGCCCGGACCCCGGGACGGCGAACCGGTCGGGCTCGCGGAGGGGTCGTTCGACGCACCGCTGCCGTTGCCGGAGCCGCCCGGCGTGTGCGCCGCGGAGACGACGTCCTGGTCGAAGCTGCTGCCGATCGGCTCGTCGTACATGATCTTCGTCCACAGCTGCTTCGCCTGCGGGGCGAACTCGATGCGGTTGGGATTGGACGGGTACGGCCGCCACGGCACCGTGATGAACTTGATCTTGTCCAGCCCGATGTGCTTCAACGACGACCCCAGGCTCACCAGGGCGCCCAGGTGGGCGAACTGGGGGTCGGTGATCAGCGACTTGGTGGTCGCGTCGAGGAACCGGTAGAGCCGGACCGGGTTGGCCAGGGTTCCGGCCGAGACCACCTTCTTCACCATCGACGCGATGAAGGCCTGCTGCCGCTTCATCCGCCCGATGTCGGAGCCGTCGCCGAAGCCGTGCCGTTCCCGCACGTAGTTCAGCGCCTGCTCGCCGTCGACGTTGAAGGTGCCCTGCTTGAAGTAGATGTTGGAGTGTGGGTCGGAGACGGGGTACGGCACGCACACCTGGACGCCACCGATCGCATCGACCATCTTGCGGAACCCGTTGAACTTCACGACCACGAAGTGGTTGATCCGGACCCCGGTGAGGTGCTCGACGGTCTTGATCGTGCAGGCCGGCCCACCGATCGCGTACGCCGCGTTGAACTGGGTCAGCCCACCGGGGTCGACGCCGCCGCCCTTGGTCTGGCAGCTGGGCCGCTGCACCATCGCGTCACGGGGAAGGCTGACCCCGTAGGCGAACTTCCGGTTCGCCGACAGGTGCAGCAGGATCGTGGTGTCGGACAGGCCGGAGGTCTGGCCGCCGATCTTCGGTCCCTGGCCCTGTCGGGTGTCGTCACCCATGACCAGCACGTTGACCGGTCCGGTGACCTTCTCCTTGGGGCGGTGGTGGCCGAGCCTGTGGGTGATGTCCATGCCGGTGATGTTGCCCTCGAGGTGCTTCACGGCGACGAACGCGCCGATCGCGGCCACCACGACGAGCACGCCCACCACCATGAGCACGCGCTTGAGCGTGCGATGCGGCCGTGGGCTACGTCGGCGATGATCAGTTGGGGTGTCGGGCATAAAGTCCTCGTTCGGGCAGGGATCACCTGCTCGGATCGACTCACCATTGTTACCGGGGGACGGTGACGCACCCAAATCGGGCGCTGCGCAGCCTACGCCCGGCGCATGCCAAGATGGGCGGTGTCGCCGATCGCCCTCCGGGCGTGTCGGCCGACGAGGCCCCAGTAGCTCAGTGGATAGAGCAGCCGCCTCCTAAGCGAAAGGTCGCCAGTTCGACTCTGGCCTGGGGCACATTACGAAGACCCGAAGTGTGGGTTCGCAATCAGGCAACGACCTCGAATTTGATGCCGACCTCCTGCAAGCGCGACAGGAGCGCATCGCCCATAGCGGCCGCGGTGGTCACCTGGCCAGAGCGCTTCGGGTTCTCATCGAAAGCCAAGGACATCGCCGATTCCGCGAGCATCTTGGCGGTGTCTGTGTATCCCGGATCGCCGCCGCTAACCCGAGTGTGGACCTGGTGGCCGCCGCCCTCCCCAATGAAGTCCACGGT
>JBOHDO010000016.1:0-20448 GCA_050699415.1 Marmoricola sp. | reverse complement strand
CGGTCCCTATCCGCCGCGCGCGCAGGAAACTTGAGAAAGGCTGTCCCTAGTACGAGAGGACCGGGATGGACGAACCTCTGGTGTGCCAGTTGTTCCGCCAGGAGCACGGCTGGTTAGCTACGTTCGGAAGTGATAACCGCTGAAAGCATCTAAGCGGGAAGCACGTTTCAAGATGAGGTTTCCCACCGGGTTAACCGGGTAAGGCCCCCAGTAGACGACTGGGTTGATAGGCCGGAGGTGTACAGCAGTAATGCCTAGCCGACCGGTACTAATAGGCCGAGGGCTTGTCCCTCAAAGATGTTGCGCGTCCACTGTGTGGTTCCCGAGTTGCGGTCGACAGACCGACAACTCCATAGGGTTTCGGCGGCCATGGCGAAAGGGAAATACCCGGCTCCATTCCGAACCCGGAAGTCAAGCCTTTCAGCGCCGATGGTACTGCAACCGGGAGGTTGTGGGAGAGTAGGACGCCGCCGGACATACTTGACGAGCTCGGGCCGTCCCTCAGGGGGCGGCCCGAGTTTCGTTTCTTCGGTACGTTCGGGGGTCGAGTCGCGAAGGAGGCACATCAGGTGGCGCAGGAACGCAGGGGCGCTGCCGGCCGCGGTGCGGGAGGCCGTCGTGGCGACGGCCGTCCCCGACCACGAACCGGCCAGGACCGTGGAGACCGGGGGGACCGCCCGGCGAGGACCCCACGCTCAGCCGACCAGCGGCGCTACGACGGGCCCCCGCTGCCCGAGGACATCACCGGACGTGAGCTTCCGGCCCCGGTCCGGTCCCAGCTGAAGTCGCTGCCCGAGAAGCTGGCGCAACGGGTGGCGCGCCACCTGGTGGCCGCCGACCGTGCGCTGGACTCCGACCCGCAGACGGCCTACCAGCACGCCCTGGCCGCTCGCGCCCGGGCCGGACGCCTGGCGGTGGTGCGTGAGGCTGTCGGCGAGGCCGCCTACAACGCCGGCGAGTACGCCGAGGCCCTCACCGAGCTGAGGGCCGCCCGGCGGATGAACGGCGCGGTGGACTACGTGCCCATGATGGCCGACTGCGAGCGGGCGCTGGGACGCCCGGAGCGTGCGCTCACCCTGGCCCGCGAGGTGGACCGTGAACGCCTGCCGGCCGAGCAGCGCGCCGAGCTGGTCATCGTCGAGGCCGGCGCACGACGCGACCGCGGAGAGGTCGACGCCGCGCTGCGGCTGCTGGAGGGGGCACACCTGCTGTCACATTCACGCGAGCCCTGGCTGCCGCGGCTGCGCTACGTGTACGCCGACACGCTGGTCGAGGCGGGCCGGAACGACGACGCGGTCGCGTGGTTCCACCGCACCGAGGCCGCCGACCCCCACCACCTCACCGACGCGGTGCAGCGCGCCGCGGAGCTGGAGCGAGGCTAGGCCGTCCAGCTCCCGTCCACAGGGGCGTGGGCCACGGGGGTTGTCCACTGCAGCGACGGACGGGCTCGCCGACGACGGGTGCGCGGTTCCATGCTTGCCCTCCGGAGGTGATGGCGGATGCCACGAACGAAGAGCCCCGAACGGCGGGGGAGCAGCCAGGGCCCGGAGCGACCCGACGGGACCGCGCCCGTGAACGAGGTGGTGCTGCGAGGCCGGCTGACGGCGGCGCCGCAGCAGCGCACGCTGCCCAGTGGGGACCGGCTGGTGAGGCTGCGCGTGAGTGTGCCACGGCCCGAGCGGGTGGCCGGTGCCCACGGCCGCGCCGGAGGAGTGGACTGGGTGAACTGCGCGGTGTGGGCCGGTCGGCTCCGCGTGAATGCGCTGCGCTGGCGTACCGGGGACCTGGTCGAGCTCAGCGGCGCGCTACGTCGTCGCTACTTCCGCCCGCCGTCCAGCCCGGTCGCCCAGACCCGGCTGGAGGTGGAGGTCCACGCCGGCCGGAGGGTGGCACGGGCACGCCCGACCGATCGGCCACAATCGGAGGCGTGCTGAAGTCCACTGACGGGCCCCTGACCTCGCGCTACGACGTGGCTGCGCTCGATCTCGACGGCGTGGTCTACGTCGGGAGGAGCGCCGTACCCGACGCGCCCGCGGCCCTGGCTTCCGCGGCGGAGGCGGGAATGCGCGTGGCATTCGTGACGAACAACGCCTCCCGGACACCGGAGCTGGTCGCCGCACACCTGAGAGAGCTCGGCATCCACGCTCGGGCCGAGGACGTGGTCACCAGTGCCCAGGCGGCGGCGCGGCTGCTGCGACGGCTGGCGGGACCCGGAGACCGGGTCTACGTGATCGGCGCGGTGGGGCTCGAGGAGGCGCTGCGCGAGCGGGACCTGGTCCCCGTGACCGACGGTGCCGGGGGAGAGCCGGTTGCGGTTGTCCAGGGGTACGGCCCCGACATGCCATGGCGGCAGGTCGTCCGCGGCGCCATGCTCGTCAAGGACGGCCTGCCGTGGGTGGCCACCAACACCGACATGACCATCCCGACGGCGGCCGGGCTCGGCCCCGGCAACGGAACCCTGGTCCGGCTGGTCGCCGAGTTCGCCGGGCGCAGCCCGGAGGTGGCCGGGAAGCCGGAGCCCGCGCTGTTCGAGGAGACGCTCGACCGGGTTGCGGGCGAACGGCCCCTCATGGTGGGAGACCGCGCGGACACCGACATCGCGGGGGCCAACCGGCTGGGCTGGGACTCCCTGCTCGTGCTGACCGGGGTGACCGGGCTCGCGGAGCTGGTCGCCCTGGCTCCCGAGAGCCGGCCGTGCTACATCGCCGGCGACCTCGGGGCGCTGGATCAACCGCACCCCCGGCCGGTCGACGAGGGCGACCGGCACGTGCTCGGCGGCTGGCGTGCCGGGATCGAGCGTGGCCGCCTCGTGGTCGCCGGCAACGGCGGCCACGACGACTGGTGGCGTTGTGTGGCCACCACGGCGTGGGCACACCTGGACCGGGCCGGCGACCCCCCGGACATCGACGGGTTGCAGCCTCCCGACCGCGCTCACCGGTAGATTCGCGGTCATGACCGAGGCACCTGGACAGGGCGGCGCCGACGTGGGCCAGCCGGCGCCCGACACCACCGCAGCAGAACAGCAGCGCACCGGGCACGACGGGGTCGACCGGGTGCTGGACTCGCTGGACGGGCTCGAGCACCGGCCCATCGACGACCATGTCGGGGTCTTCGAGCAGGCCCACGGGGAGCTGCGTCGTGCCCTGGGAGAGCACTGACCCATGCTGCGCGGTACCAGACCCCGCATTCGCCGCTCCGGGTCCGCCGCCGGCGGACCCGGGCGCTGAGGGGTGGCTCCGCGGCGGCTGCGGCTGGACGCCGAGCTGGTCCGCCGTTCGCTGGCCCGGTCGCGTGAGCACGCCGCGTCGCTGATCGCCGCCGGGCGGGTGACCGTCGACGGTCATGTGGCCCGCAAGCCGGCGACGGGGGTCGGCACCGACGCCGACCTCGTGGTGAAACCGGCGAGGGACTCGCCGGACTACGTCAGCCGCGGCGGACACAAGCTGGCCGGCGCGCTCGCGGTGTTCGGCGAGCGCGGACTGGTCGTTGCCGGGCGGCGCTGCCTGGACGCCGGGGCCTCCACGGGAGGCTTCACCGACGTGCTGCTGCGCGCGGGGGCGGCCGAGGTGGTTGCGGTGGACGTGGGCTACGGACAGCTCGCCTGGGCGCTTCGCGAGGACCCGCGGGTGCGCGTCCACGAGCGCACCAATGTCCGGTCCGTCGAGCCGGCCCAGGTCGGCGGACCGGTCGACCTGGTCGTCGGTGACCTCTCGTTCATCTCGCTCCGGGTGGTGCTGCCGGCCCTCTCCGGGTGCGTGCGCCCGGACGGTGACCTGGTGCTGATGGTCAAGCCGCAGTTCGAGGTCGGCCGCGATCGGCTCGGGAAGGGCGGGGTGGTCCGGGACCCGGACCTGCGTGCCGAGGCCGTGACCGGCGTCGTCCGCGCGGCTGGCCGGCTCGGCTGGGGAGCCCGCGGCGTCGCCACCAGTGTGTTGCCCGGCCCTTCCGGCAACGTGGAGTACTTCTGCTGGCTGCGGCACGGCCCCGCCGTGCTGACCGAGGCAGGGATCCTCGCCGAGGTACGCCGGGCGCAGGCCCCGGGGTACCCGGGTGAGAGGCTGGAGCCGTGACGCACGACGAACGCCGCATCCTGGTGCTCACCCACACCGGCCGTGAGGAAGCCTTGGACATCTCCCGGCAGGTGGTCGCCTCACTGCGCCGCCACGGCCTCGTGGTGCGGATGCTCGAGGACGAGGCCCACGTCGTGGGCCTCGAGGCGGGTGCCGGGCTCGAGCTCGCCTGTGCCGACGATGTGGTCCCGGGCTGCGAGATGGCCATGGTGATCGGCGGCGACGGCACCCTGCTGCGCGCGGCCGAGCTCACCCACGGGTCCGGAATCCCCTTGCTCGGGGTCAATCTCGGTCACGTCGGCTTCCTCGCGGAGGCGGAGGGCGAGGACGTCGACGCGACGATCGACGCCGTCGTCGAACGCCGCTACACCACCGAGGAGCGGTTGACCCTGGACGTGTCGGTGTTCCAGGACAAGGAGCTGGTGCAGAGCACGTGGGCGCTCAACGAGGCCAGCGTGGAGAAGGCCGCACGCGAGCGCATGCTGGAGGTGGTCGTGGAGGTGGACTCCCGCCCGCTGTCGCGCTTCGGCTGCGACGGGGTGGTGTGCGCGACGCCGACCGGTTCCACGGCGTACAACTTCTCCGCCGGCGGACCGGTCGTGTGGCCCGAGGTCGAGGCCCTGCTGATGGTGCCGATCAGCGCGCACGCGCTGTTCGCCCGCCCGATGGTGATCGGACCCTCATCTGTCCTGGCGGTCGAGGTGCTCCCGGACACCCAGGGCACCGGGGTGCTGTGGTGTGACGGCCGGCGCACCGTGGAGCTGCCGGCCGGCGCAAGGATCGAGGCCCGTCGGGCACCGCGTCCGGTGCGGTTCGCCCGGCTCCACCAGGCGCCGTTCACCGATCGCCTGGTGGCCAAGTTCGACCTGCCCGTCTCCGGCTGGCGCGGCGCGAACAACCGTCGCCGCCGGAGCCAGTACCAGCCCGAGTCGCCGTGATCGAGGAGCTGCGGATCCACTCGCTGGGCGTCATCGAGGAGTCGGTGCTCGAGCTCGGACCCGGGTTCAGCGTGATCACGGGGGAGACCGGGGCGGGCAAGACCATGCTGGTCACCGCCCTCGGCCTGCTGCGGGGGAGCCGGGCCGACACCCGGGCGGTGCGCACCGGCGCCCGGGCCGCGCGGGTGGAGGGGACCGTGAGGGCCGGACCCGAGCTCGCCGAGGCGATCGACGCCCTCGGGGGCGAGGTCGAGGACGACACCGCGTTGCTCGTCCGCCAGATCGGCGCGCAGGGTCGGTCACGTGCCTTCGTCGGCGGCAGTGCGGTGCCGGTGTCGGCGCTGGCCGGGCTGACCGATGACCTGGTCGCCGTGCACGGCCAGTCCGACCAACACCGGCTGCTGCGTCCAGGCGCGCAGCGCGACGCGCTCGATGCCTTCGCGGGGGAGCCTGTGGGCGGGCTGCGCCGTGAGTACGGCGAGCGGTTCGACCGGCTCAAGGCGGTGGAGTCCGAGCTGCGGGAGGTGGTGGACTCCGCGCGGGAACGCGCCCGCGAGGCCGACCTGCTCCGCCTCGGCCGGCAAGAGGTGGGGACCGCGGACCCGCAGCCAGGGGAGGACGAGGCGTTGGCGGGCGAGGAGTCCCGGCTCGGGTACGCCGACGCCCTGCGCACCGCCGCCGAGACCGCACGCACTGCCCTGTCTGCGGACGAGGGCCCGGACGCGGTCGGGGCGGTGGCCACCGCCCGGCAGGCGCTCGAGGGGGTCGCCGAGCACGACCGTGAGGTCGGGGGCCTGGCCGAGCGGCTCGCTGAGCTGGGGTACCTGCTCACCGACCTCGCCGGTGACGTGGCGTCGTACGCCACGGGCCTGGAGACCGACCCTGCCCGGCTGGCCGCAGTCTCCGAGCGCCGTTCGGTGCTGGGCGCCCTGACGCGCAAGTACGGCGACACCGTCGAGGAGGTCCTGGCCTGGGCGATGACCGCCGAGCAGCGGCTGACCGAGCTGGATGGCTCCGACCAGCATGCCGACCACCTGCGCGCGGAGTCCGCCGACCTGCGCGAGCAGCTGACCGGCCTCGCCGAGCGGCTGCACGAGGCCCGTTCCACCGCCGCCTCGGACCTCGCCGAGCGGGTCACGGCGGAGCTGGCCGCGCTGGCGATGCCGCACGCGAGTGTCGAGGTCTGCTGCCGCCGGCTCGACCGGTTCACCCCGTCCGGGGTCGACGAGGTCGAGATCCTGCTGGCCGCGAACGCCGGAATGGATGCGCTGCCGCTGCACAAGGGTGCCTCCGGCGGCGAGCTGTCCCGGGTGATGCTCGCGCTCGAGGTGGTCCTGGCCGGGAGCAACCCGGTCCCCACCTTCGTCTTCGACGAGGTCGACGCCGGCGTCGGTGGGAGGGCCGCGGTCGAGGTGGGTCGGCGGCTGGCGGCCCTGGCACGCTCGGCCCAGGTGCTCGTGGTCACCCACCTGCCACAGGTCGCAGCGTTCGCCGACCGTCACGTCGTCGTCCGCAAGACCGACGACGGCTCGGTGACCACCTCGGGGCTGACCCTGCTCGACGACGACGGGCGGGTCCAGGAGCTGTCGCGGATGCTGGCCGGGCTGGAGGACTCCGACACCGCGCTCGCGCATGCCCAGGAGCTGCTGCAGACCGCACGCGAGGCGGCCGCATCTCCCGGCGCGGGTGCAAGACCACGGGCCCGGTGTTGATAGGATCGAATCCCGTGGAGAAGCCGCCACCGTAGGGCATCCGCAGCGAGCCGGGTGCCGGTCGTCAGGGCAAGTCGAAGCACGAGTCCACGGGAGATTTCTTGGCAGCGAGCCAGCCGACAAAGCACGTATTCGTCACCGGTGGCGTCGCCTCGTCGCTCGGCAAGGGGCTGACCGCCTCCAGCCTCGGGCGGCTGCTGAAGTCGCGCGGGCTCCGGGTGACGATGCAGAAGCTCGACCCCTACCTCAACGTGGACCCGGGGACCATGAACCCGTTCCAGCACGGCGAGGTGTTCGTCACCAACGACGGTGCCGAGACCGACCTGGACATCGGGCACTACGAGCGGTTCCTCGACACCGACCTCACGGGGGTCGCCAACGTCACCACCGGGCAGGTGTACTCGACGGTGATCGCCAAGGAGCGCCGCGGAGACTACCTCGGTGACACGGTGCAGGTGATCCCGCACATCACCAACGAGATCAAGTCCCGCATCCGCGCGATGGCCGAGGGGCCCTCCGGGGCGACCGGGAGCCACGTCGACGTGGTCATCACCGAGGTCGGCGGCACCATCGGGGACATCGAGTCGCTGCCGTTCCTCGAGGCGGCGCGCCAGATCCGCCACGACGTGGGCCGCGACAACTGCTTCTTCCTGCACGTCTCGCTGGTTCCCTACATCGGCCCGAGCGGGGAGCTGAAGACCAAGCCGACCCAGCACTCGGTCGCTGCACTGCGCTCGATCGGCATCCAGCCCGACGCGATCGTGTGCCGGTCCGACCGGGTGGTGCCGGAGTCGGTGAAGCAGAAGATCTCGCTGATGTGCGACGTCGACTCCGAGGCCGTGGTCAACGCTGCCGACGCGCCGTCGATCTACGACATCCCGCGGGTGCTCCACTCCGAGGGCCTCGACGCCTACGTCGTACGCCGCCTCAACCTGCCCTTCCACGACGTCGAGTGGCAGGTGTGGGACGACCTGCTGCGCAAGGTGCACCACCCCGACGAGGAGGTGACCTGCGCGCTGGTCGGCAAATACGTCGACCTGCCCGATGCCTACCTGTCCGTGGTCGAGGCACTCCGGGCGGGCGGGTTCGCTCACGCGACCCGGGTCAACATCACCTGGGTGCCCTCCGACGAGTGCCGCACTCCCGAGGGCGCGGCCCGCCACCTGGCGGAGGTCGACGCGGTCTGCGTACCCGGCGGGTTCGGGATCCGGGGGATCGGGGGCAAGCTCGGGGCGCTCACCTATGCCCGCACTCACGGCATCCCCACGCTCGGGCTGTGCCTGGGGCTGCAGTGCATGGTCATCGAGTACGCCCGCGAGGTCGCCGGGCTGGAGAAGGCCGGCTCCACCGAGTTCGACCCCGACACGCTGGAGCCCGTGATCGCCACGATGGAGGAGCAGAAGGCCTACGTCGACGGCGAGGGCGACCTCGGCGGGACCATGCGGCTCGGGCTGTACCCCGCCCGGCTGGCGGGGGGCACCATCGTGGCCCAGGCGTACGGCGGGGCGGTGGCCGAGGAGCGCCACCGACACCGTTACGAGGTGAACAACCGCTACCGCGGCCAGCTCGAGGAGGCCGGCCTGGTCTTCTCCGGGGTCAACCCCGACCTCGACCTGGTCGAGTACGTCGAGCTGCCCGCCGACAGCCACCCCTACTACGTCGGCACCCAGGCCCACCCGGAGCTGCGCTCGCGGCCGACTCGGCCGCACCCACTGTTCGCCGGGCTGGTCGGGGCCGCGCTCGACCGGCAGCGGGAGCTGCGCATCCCGATCGACGAAACCGGGCTGCGCAGGCACTACCCCGACGACGCCGACGCCGTGGCCAGCACTGAATGACCGGTCCCGAGCTCTCCGACCGGGCGGCGCACTGGCCGGTCACGGCCAGCCGCGACATCCACCGCGACGACTGGGTGGTGGCGCTGCGCGAGGACATGGTGCACCGGCCGGGGCACGAGGACGAGGACGGCTTCCCGCGGCTGGTGGTCGAGCACCCCGGCGCGGTGATGGCGCTGGCCGTCGACGAGGACGAACGGGTGTGCCTGCTGCGGCAGTACCGCCATGCCGCCCAGCGCGTCTTCGTGGAGATCCCGGCCGGGATCTGCGACGAGGCGGGGGAGGACCCCCTCGAGACCGCGCGGCGGGAGCTGCGGGAGGAGGTCGAGCTGGAGGCCGCCGACTGGCGCCACCTGCTCACGCTCTACCCGGCGGCCGGCGTCGGGGCCGAGGTGCACCACCTCTTCCTGGCACGGCGGCTGCGCCATGCCGGCCGCGGAGACTTCGAGATGGAGCACGAGGAGGCCGAGATGGAGGTGTTCTGGGCCCCCATGGACCGGCTGCTCGACGCCGTTCTCGCCGGCCACACACAACAGGGCCCGCTCGCGGTCGCGGTGCTCGCCTACGACGCCCTGAAGCGGCGCGGCCGACTGTGACCGGCCGCCCGGGCGGGCAGGCATAGACTCGCGGCGGTGCCGCAGCGTGGCGGCCGTCACAGGGAGGAATCAACCAGGTGCAGGTCGGCGTACCCAGGGAAGTCAAGGACAACGAGTACCGGGTGGCGATCACACCCATCGGGGTGCACGAGCTGGTGGCCCATGGCCACGAGGTGTTCGTGGAGCAGGAAGCCGGGTCCGGCTCGCTGATCACCGATGCGGAGTACGTCGAGGCCGGCGCGAAGATCCTGCCCACCGCCGACGACGTGTGGGGTACGGCGGACCTGGTGCTCAAGGTCAAGGAGCCCACGCCTGCAGAGTTCCCGCGGATGCGCTCGGGACAGACCCTGTTCACCTACCTGCACCTGGCCGCCGATCGCGCCCTGACCGACGAGCTGGTCAGCCGCGAGGTGACCGCGCTGGCCTACGAGACCGTGCAGCTGCCCTCGGGTGGGCTGCCGCTGCTCTACCCGATGTCGGAGGTGGCCGGCTGCCTGGCTCCGCAGGTGGGCGCCCATGCCCTGATGCGGGCGCAGGGCGGCCGGGGTGTGCTGCTCGGCGGCGTGGGCGGGGTGGCCAACGCCAAGGTGGTCGTCATCGGGGCCGGGGTGGCCGGCCAGAACGCCGCCAACATCGCCCTGGGCATGGGTGCGGACGTGACCCTGCTCGACACCGACCTGGACAAGCTGCGGATGTCGTTCTGGCGCTACAACAACCGGGTGCACGGGCTTGCCTCGTCGCAGCTGACCATCCGGCAGCAGGTGACCCAGGCCGACCTGGTGATCGGCTCGGTGCTGATCCCGGGTGCGCGTGCACCCAAGCTGGTCTCCAACGAGCTGGTCTCACGGATGAGGCCGGGCTCGGTGCTGGTCGACATCGCGGTCGACCAGGGCGGCTGCTTCGAGGACACCCACCCCACCACGCACGCCAACCCCACCTTCACGGTGCACCAGTCGGTCTTCTACTGCGTGGCGAACATGCCCGGCGCGGTGCCGAACACCTCCACCTACGCGCTGACCAACGCGACGTTGCCGTACGTCGTGGCGGTGGCCGGCAAGGGATGGGCGCAGGCCTGCCGGGACGACCACTCGCTGGCGGTCGGCCTGAACGCCCACGCCGGGAAGCTGACCAACCGGCCGGTCGCCGAGGCCCACGACCTGGAGTCGGTGCCGCTGGACAGCGTGCTGGAGACATGACCACCGCCCCGGGCGCACCCCCGGCGCCGAGCGAGCTGGTCCGGGCGGTGCGCACCTACCTGGACCACCTCGGTGTCGAACGTGGCCTGGCCGAGAACACCCTGAAGTCCTACCGCCGCGACCTGCGCCGCTACCTGGAGTTCCTCGAGGGCCAGGGAGTCCACTCGCTGCACGCGGTCACCGAGGCCACGGTGTCGGGCTTCCTGATGGCGTTGCGCGAGGGGAACGCCGACCATGCGGCGCTGAGCGCGGCATCCGCCGGGCGTGCGGTGGTCGCGGTGCGCGGCTTCCACCGGTTCGCGGTCAGCGACGGGCTGATCGCCAGCGACCCCTCCGTCGGCGTGCGTCCGCCGCCGGCGGCCAAGCGGCTGCCCAAGGCGCTGCCGATCGCCGACGTCGAGGCGATCCTCGAGGCGGCCGGGGCGCCGCGCACCACGCTGGCGCTGCGCGACCGTGCGTTGCTGGAGCTGTTGTACGGCACCGGCGCACGGATCTCGGAGGCGATCGGGCTCGACATCGACGACATGGCGGACCTGGCCGGTGCCACCGGCCCGAGCCCGTTGCGCGCCGGGCCGGCGGAGCCCGGTCCGGAGGCCAGCGTGCGGCTGCGCGGCAAGGGCTCGAAGGAGCGGCTGGTCCCGGTCGGCCGGTACGCACGGGAAGCCCTGGCGGCGTACCTGGTGCGGGCCCGCCCCGAGCTGGCGGCCCGGGCCGGCAGCCGCGAGACCACCGACCGGGCGGGGGCGCTCTTCCTCAACTCCCGCGGCGGCCGGCTGTCCCGGCAGAGCGCCTGGGCGGTGATCGTGAAGGCCGCCGAGCGGGCCGGCGTGACCGCGGAGGTCTCACCGCACACGCTGCGGCACTCGTTCGCGACCCACCTGCTCGAGGGCGGTGCCGACGTCCGGGTGGTGCAGGAGCTGCTGGGCCACGCCTCGGTCACCACGACCCAGGTCTACACGCTGGTCACCGTCGACAACCTGCGTGAGGTCTACGCCGCCGCCCATCCCCGCGCTCTGGGGTGAGGATGCTGCTGACCGGCATCCGGGCCCCGTCGATGGGTGCACAGGTTTGTCCCCAGCCGGTGTCCCGCCTGTGCATCCGACGCCGGACCGGCGCACACCGGAGGGGGTGGATTTCCCCAGATTGCCGGTGGCGGCGGTGAGTTGTGGCCCCCGCCTTGTGGCCGGGCGCGCACGTGCATAGAGTCCGCGGGGCTGGGAGATCGACGAGTCGACAAGTCTTCTGTGCCACCGACGTCGGCGAAGTAGGGCGAAGCAGGTCGTGAAGGAGATCAGATGAGCGGTACGGACGGGTTCGGCGGATTCGGTGGCTCGGGACCGACAGGCGCCTCGGAGATCCCGCCGATGTACCGGCCACCGGCCCCGCCTCCCCGATCAGGACCCGACGACGAGGACAATCAAGGAATGGGCCAGCAGATCCCGTTCCGGCGCGAGGCCGACCCGGCCGCGACCGAACCGGCCCAGACGGGTGCCGACGCCGAGCCGGCCGCCGAGCCCACCGCCGGGCCGGCCGCGGAGGAGCCAGTCCTGGGTCCCACCGGCCGGCCGCTGCCGGACCTGCCCGAGCCCCGCCCGGTGGCCGAGCACGGCAGCGGCCGCATCATCGCCATGTGCAACCAGAAGGGCGGGGTCGGCAAGACCACGACCACGATCAACCTGGGCGCCTCGCTGGCGGAGTACGGCCGCAAGGTCCTGCTGGTGGACTTCGACCCCCAGGGCTCGCTGTCGGTCGGCCTGGGCCTGAACCCCCACCAGATGGACTCCAGCGTCTACAACCTGCTGATGCAGCGCGACATCGGGCTCGACGACGTGGTGGTGCCCAGCGGCGTGGCAGGCATGGACCTGCTGCCGTCCAACATCGATCTCTCGGCCGCCGAGGTGCAGCTGGTGCACGAAGTCGCCCGGGAGCAGACGCTGCAGCGGGTGCTGGCGCCCGCGGTGGAGCACTACGACGTCGTCCTGATCGACTGCCAGCCCTCGCTCGGACTGCTCACCGTCAACGCGCTGACCGCCGCGGACGGCGTCATCGTGCCGCTGGAGTGCGAGTACTTCGCGCTGCGTGGGGTCGCGCTGCTGAAGAACACGATCGACAAGGTGCAGGAACGGCTCAACCCGAAGCTGGTCATCGACGGGGTGCTCGGCACCATGTACGACGGCCGCACGCTGCACGGCCGCGAGGTGCTGCAGCGGCTGGTCGAGGCGTGGGGCGAGATCGTCTTCCACACCGTGATCCGGCGAACCGTGAAGTTCTCCGACTCCACCGTCGCCGGGGAGCCGATCACCAACTTCGCCGGATCCTCTCCGGGGGCCGAGTCCTACCGGCAGCTGGCCCGCGAGGTGCTGGCGCGCCAGGAGCCCGCGTCCGAGGAGGCCGCCGTGGTCGGCTCCGCCGGACACGGCACCGAGGGGGGTCCGGGTTGTCTCGACGGATGACCCTCCCGGCCGCCGACGACCTGTTCCGGCGCACCGAGAAGCAGACCCACGACGAACCGGACCAGACCCGCCAGCGCCTGGACACGCCGACCCCGGCCGATGCCCACGATGCCCACGAAGCCCACGACACCCGGGCCCGCCGGCCCAGCGGCCGGGTGCGGCACGACGAGAAGATGACTGTCTACGTCACCGCCGACGAGCTGCTCGACATCGAGCATGCCCGTCTCGAGCTGCGTCGCCACCACGGGCTCGCTGTCGATCGTGGCCGGCTGGTGCGGGAGGCGATCGCAATGGCGCTCGCCGACCTCGACCACGGCGGCGAGGAGAGCGCCCTGGTGCGGCGGCTCACCACGGGCTGAGCACCGCATGACAGACGAGGACACGGCACCCGTGGGAGTGATCTCTGACGACCAGGTGCCCGAAGGTGTTGAGTCGCAGCCACCCGACGGGGCTGGGTTCGCCGTACGGCTCGACAACTTCGAGGGCCCCTTCGACCTGCTGCTGAGCCTGATCGGCAAGCACAAGCTCGACGTCACCGAGGTCGCACTGTCCCGGGTCACCGACGAGTTCATCGCCTACATCCGCGAAGCAGGTGCCGACGAGGACGGCGCGTGGGACCTGGACCAGACCACGTCGTTCCTCGTGGTCGCCTCCACGCTGCTCGACCTCAAGGCGGCACGGCTGCTGCCCCAGGGCGACATCGAGGACGAGGAGGACCTCGCCCTGCTCGAGGCACGCGACCTGCTGTTCGCCCGGCTGCTGCAGTACAAGGCGTTCAAGCAGGTGGCGTCGGTGCTGGAGTCCCACCTGGACACGGAGTCGCGCAGGTACCCGCGATCGGTGGGCCTGGAGGACCGGTTCTCCTCGCTGCTGCCCGAGGTGCTGATCGGGCTTGGGCTGCAGGAGTTCGCCGGCCTGGCCGCCCGGGCGCTGCAACCCCGTCCCGAGCCGGAGCTGGGGCTGGGCCACATCCACGCCCCCGCGGTGAGCGTCCGGGAGCAGGCCATGGTGGTGATGGGTGCGCTGCGCAGCCGCGGCACCATGACCTTCCGGGCGCTGGCCTCCGACGCCCCCGACACCATGACCCGGGTGGCCCGCTTCCTGGCGCTGCTGGAGCTGTTTCGCGAGGAGGTGGTCGCGTTCGACCAGATGAGCCCGCTGGGCGAGCTGACCATCCGCTGGACAGCCGACGAGGACGCCGAGGTGGAGATCACCGACGAGTTCGAGGGCGCCCCACCGGGCGAATCGCCGGACGAGTCACCGGACGGTTCGCCAGAGGATTCGCCGGAGCAGCCACCGACCACCGAGGACGAGCCGGAGGACGAGGACGAGCATGAGTGAGCGCCCCGAGGCCGAGAGCCTCGCCGTACCCGTCGCAGAGCTGCGGCCCGCCTTGGAGGCGGTGCTCATGGTCGCCGATGAGCCGCTGGACCGGGTCACCCTGGCCACCACCCTGGGCTACCCGGTGGCGGAGGTCGAGCAGGCCCTGGCCGGCCTGGCCACCGAGTACGACGAGCAGGGCCGCGGCTTCGAGCTGCGCAACGTGGCCGGCGGCTGGCGGTTCTACACCCGCGAGGAGTTCGCCACCGTGGTGGAGCACTTCGTGCTCGATGGCCAACAGGCGCGGCTGACTCAGGCCGCCCTCGAGACGCTCGCCGTGGTGGCCTACAAGCAGCCGGTGAGCCGGGCCCGGGTCTCCGCAATCCGTGGTGTCAACGTCGACGGCGTCATGCGCACCCTGGTCAACCGCGGTCTGGTCGAGGAGGCCGGCACCGACGCCGAGACCGGCGCCCACCTGTACCGGACTACCCGGTACTTCCTCGAGCGGATCGGCGTCACCTCGCTGGACGAGCTGCCGGAGCTGGCGCCGTTGCTTCCCGACCTGGACGACGTCGAGGAGGACCTGGGGGCTCCGACCGCTCGGCCCGCCCCGGTCGACGCGTCGGTGTCCGAGGGGCCATGACCGAGGCCGGCCCGGTCCGGCTGCAGAAGCTGCTCGCCCGGTCGGGGGTGGCCAGCCGGCGCCGCTGCGAGGAGCTGATGCTGGCCGGCAAGGTCGAGGTCGACGGCGCGGTGGTGACCCGGCTGGGCACCAGGGTGGACCCGCACACGGCCGTGATCCGGGTCGAGGGCCGGCGGCTGCCGCCTCCCAGCGACCACGTCTACCTGGTGTTGAACAAGCCGCGCGGCGTGGTCTCGACGATGTCGGACCCGCACGGCAGGCGCTGCGTGGCCGACCTGGTCGCCGATCGCCCCGAGCGGCTGTTCCACGTGGGCCGGCTGGACACCGACACCGAGGGGCTGCTGCTGCTGACCAACGACGGCGACTTCGCCCAGCGCATGGCACACCCGTCGTACGAGGTGGACAAGACCTACGTCGCCGAGGTCGAGGGGGAGGTCTCCCGCCAGACCCTGCGGCGGCTGCGTGGGACCGTGACCCTCGAGGACGGTCCGGTCCCGGTGTCGTCGGTCCGGGTGGTCTCTCGGCACGGGGGCCGCAGCATCGTCGAGCTGGTCATCCACGAGGGCCGCAACCGGGTGGTACGGCGGCTGCTGGCCGAGGTCGGCCACCCGGTGCGGCGGCTGAGCCGTACCCGCGTCGGCCCGGTCGCGGTGGGTGGCCTGGCGACCGGCCGGGTGCGCGAGCTGGAGCCGGCCGAGCTCGGGACGCTGCTCGACGCCGCTGGACTGTAGGAGGGCCGGCCCTGCGCCATGCCCTACGCTCGGGCGTGTGCCCGAGAGAGCCGTGAGAGCCGTCAGGGGAGCCACCCAGCTGGAGGTGGACGAGCGCGAGCACCTGCTCGACCGGGTGGCGGAGCTGGTCCGCAGCGTCGTGGACGCGAACGAGCTCGGGGTCGAGGACTTCATCAGCATCATCTTCACCGCCACCTCCGACCTGCACGCGGAGTTCCCGGCGTATGCGGCCCGGCTGCTGGGCTTCCACGACGTACCGCTGATCTGCGCACGAGAGCTGGAGATCGAGGGCTCGATGCCTCGCGTGGTCCGGCTGATGGCCCACATCGAGACCCCGCTCACCCGCGAGCAGATCACCCACGTCTACCTGCACGGCGCCGCGGCCCTGCGGCGCGACCTGAACCGGGTGCGCGCAGTGCCCGACGAGGCACCGGGGGAGCAGCCGCTCCCTGGGCACGGCACATGAGCGAGCCGCCCGTGCTGGACGGGCCGGTGCACGTGGTCGGCGCCGGGTTGCTCGGCACCTCGATCGGTCTCGCGCTGCAGCGGACCGGTGTGGAGGTGTGGCTCAGCGACCTCAACCACGAGCACGTGCGCACCGCATCCGGGCTGGGGGCCGGCACGCCAGCTCCGCCGGACCCGTCCGGCGCCCAGGTGGTGGTGGCGGCCTGCCCGCCGGCGCACATCGCCGACGTGGTGGTCGAGGCGCTGGAGAACCTCGGTCGCGGCTCGGTGGTCACCGACGTGGGGAGCGTGAAGGCACTGCCACTGGGCGAGGTGGCCGACCGGGTGGGGGAGTCCGGTCTGGGCCGCTACGTGGGCAGCCACCCGATGGCCGGCAGCGAGCGCTCCGGGCCGCTGGCCGCGGCGGCCACGCTCTTCGAGGGGCGCCCGTGGGCGGTCACGCCGCACGTGCATGCGGACCCCGACGCGGTCGCCCTGGTCGAGCAGCTGGTACGTCGGTGCGGCGCGGAGCCGGTCAGGCTGAGCCCGGTGGAGCACGACAACGCGGTGGCACGCACCTCGCACATACCGCACCTGCTGGCGGTGCTCGCGGCCGGTCGGCTGGCCGAGGCGATGCCCGAGCACCTGGCCATGTCCGGGCAGGGAGTGCGCGACGTCACCCGGATCGCGGCCGGCGACCCGGCGCTGTACAGCCAGATCATCCGTGCCAACGCGCACGCCGTGGTCGAGCTGCTCGCCGCCGTCCGGGGCGAGCTCGACATCGTGATGGCTGCGCTGTCCGGAGAGGAGGCCGACGCCGACGAGGCGCTGGAAGAGGTGCTCACCCGCGGTGTGGCCGGAACCCGGCTGATCCCCGGCAAGCACGGCGGCCCGCCGCTGGAGACCGCGGCGGTCTACGTCGCCGTACCCGACACACCGGGCGAGCTGGCCCGGTTGCTCGCCGACGTCGGGGACATCGGGGTCAACCTGGAGGACCTCCGGATCGACCACGACCCCGGCCGGGCGGTCGGCCTGGTGGAGGTCGTGGTGGCGGCCGGGGCGGCCGAGGCGCTCCGGGAGTCCCTGGAAGCCCGGAAATGGGTGACGCACCGGTAGCATTCCCTGTTCGAAGGACATGTGCGGCAGGCAGGAGTGCAGCAGTGAGCAGCACCGTCGTGGTGGCGATGGACGGCCCCTCGGGGGCGGGCAAGTCGAGCACCGCCCGCGGGGTGGCCGTCCGGCTCGGGCTGCGCTACCTCGACACCGGTGCGCAGTACCGCGCGATCGCGGTGTGGATGCTGCGCCACGGCGTCGACCTGACCGACCCGGGAGCCGTGGCAGCGCGCGTGGGCGAGCCGGAGCTGGTCTCCGGCACCGACCCGGCACACCCCGGGATCACCCTCGACGGTGAGGACGTCTCGGGGCCGATCCGGTCCGCCGAGACCACCGCCGCGGTGAGTGCGGTCGCCGCGGTTCCCGAGGTACGCCACCGGCTGGTGCAGATGCAGCGCAGCGAGATCGGGGACGGCGGCATCGTGGTGGAGGGTCGCGACATCGCCTCCGTGGTGGCCCCGGACGCCGCGGTGAAGGTCTACCTGACCGCCGACACCGGGGCGCGCGCGGTCCGGCGTACCGTCGAGCAGGGTGGCGACGACTCCGGCGTCACCGCGACCGAGGCCGACCTGCTGCGGCGCGACCGGGCGGACTCGCGGACCACGCCGCTGGAGCTGCCCGACGGCGCGGTGCACATCGACACGACCCACGCCACGCTCGACCAGGTCATCGAGAGGGTGGTCTCGCTCGTCGAGCGTGCCGTGGTCACGCCGTGACGGCCATGCCCCTGACCACCGGGCTGCCGCGGACCGACGACCTGCGGCTGCCGCCGTTGCGGCTGCAGTCGACGCTGCGGCCCACCGGTCAGGCGCTGTTCCGCCTGCACTGGGACATCGCGGTGCGCGGTTCGGAGAACGTGCCCCGGTCCGGGCCCGTGGTGATCGCGGCGAACCACATCGGGTTCGCGGACGGGCCGCTGCTGGCCGCCTTCTCGCCGCGCCCGGTGCACGTGCTGACCAAGAAGGAGATGTTCACCGGTGCGATGGGCCGCTTCCTCAGCGGCGTCGGCCAGATCCCGGTCGAGCGACACATCACCGACATGCGGGCGGTGCGCATGGGCATCCGGGTGCTGCGTGCCGGCCACCTGCTCGGCGTCTTCCCGGAGGCGAACCGGGGCGGTGGGGAGATGCACCTGGCCAAGCCTGGGGCGGCGTACTTCGCGATGGTGACCGGGGCGCGGGTGGTGCCACTGGTCTACCTCGGCACCCGGCTGCCGGGTGGAAACCGTGAGTCCGTGCCGCCGCGCGGCTCCCGGATGGCGCTCAGCTTCGGCCCGCCGCTCGACTTCGGCCAGCACGGGTGGCCCCGCCGTCACGACGAGCTGACCCGGGCCGGCGAAGAGGTACGCCGGGCGCTGGTCCAGCTGATCGAGGAGTCACAGGCAGCCACCGGGCTGGCCCTGCCCGGGGCGCTGCCCGAGGACCTGCCCCATCCCGACGGCCACGATGGCTGAGCCGGCCGGACAGCCGACCGTCCCGATTCTCGCGGTGGTCGGACGCCCGAACGTCGGCAAGTCCACGCTGGTCAACCGCCTGATCGGTCGTCGGGAGGCGGTCGTCGAGGACCAGCCGGGTGTCACACGGGACCGGGTCTCCTACGACGCGAACTGGAACGGGCGCGCGTTCACCGTGGTCGACACCGGCGGATGGGACCCCGACGCCCTGGGCCGCGCCCAGCGGATCACGGCCCAGGCCGAGGTCGCCGTCGACGTGGCCGACGCGGTGCTGTTCGTGGTCGACACCGTGGTCGGCATCACCGACGCGGACGAGGCGGTGGTGCGGGTGCTGCGCCGGGCCGGAAAACCGGTGGTGCTCGCGGCGAACAAGGTCGACGACGAGCGGACCGAGGCAGAGGCGCATGCACTGTGGAACCTCGGGCTGGGGGAGCCCCGGCCGGTCTCGGCGCTGCACGGCCGGGGGTCCGGGGACCTGCTCGACGCCGTACTCCAGGCGCTGCCGGATGCGCCGGCGGAGAGCTTCGAGGAGATCGGCGGGCCGCGCCGGGTGGCGATCATCGGACGGCCCAACGTGGGGAAGTCCTCGCTGCTGAACCGGTTGGCCGGCGCCGAACGGGCGGTGGTCGACGACGCCTCGGGCACCACCGTCGACCCGGTCGACGAGCTGGTCGAGCTCGACGGCCGGACCTGGCGGCTCATCGACACCGCCGGGATCCGCAAGCGGGTCAAGACCGCGTCGGGCCGGGAGTACTACGCCTCGCTGCGTACCGGCACCGCGATCGAGCGTGCCGAGGTGGCGGTGCTGGTGGTGGACGGCGCGCAGCCGATCGCGGAGCAGGACCTGCGGATCGTCGAGTCCGTGCGAGAGGCGGGCCGCGCCCTGGTCATCGCGTTCAACAAGTGGGACCTGGTCGACGAGGAGCGGCGCCACCAGCTGGATCGTGAGGTCGACCGCGATCTGGTACAGGTGCGGTGGGCGCCCAGAATCAACGTCACCGCCCGCACCGGCTGGCACGTGGACCGGCTGGTGCCGGCGCTCGACGCGGCCCTGGCCGGCTGGGAGACCCGAGTCGGCACCGGGGCCCTGAACTCCTTCCTCGGCCGCCTGGTCGCCGAACACCCGCACCCGGTCCGTGGCGGCAGGCAACCCAAGGTCATGTTCGCCACCCAGGCCGGGACCTCGCCGCCGATGTTCGTGCTGTTCACCTCGGGCAAGCTGGACATGGCGTACCTGCGGTTCGTGGAGCGCCGGCTGCGCGAGGACTTCGGCTTCGCCGGCACCCCGATCGTGCTGCAGCAGCGCGTGCGACAGCGCCGGAAACGCTAGCCGCAGTAGCCTGTGGCCATGTCGCAGCCATCCGCGGACCAGCCCGTCGAGTTCGTCGGTGGACTCTACTGGCGCAAGAACATGTGGAACGCACGGGCGACCGTCCCGGTCATCCTGAGGGTCTCCGGGGGAAAGCTGAGCATGAAGGACGAGAACGGCACGGTGTTCGACGTTCCCTGCGCCGACGTACAGGCGAAGCTGAGCAGGCTCAAGACCCTGACGCTTCACGCCGACGGGCAGAAGTACGCCCTGGTCGGTCGTGGCGGCCAGATCTCGAAGTGGTTCCCGCCCCAGCTTGAGCAGGAGCTGGAGCAGGCCCTGCAGCAGGGCCCCGGCACGACGGGAGCAGCCGGCGTCGGCCACTGGAGCGTGAAACCGATGGACGTGACGTCGCTGGGCAACACCGGGCCCTGGAAACAGGTGCTCTCGGCTGCCGGCGCGCAGGTGTCCTGACCCGCGCGCCCGATTGCGGTGGCGTGCGCGTGCTGCGGTAGGGTTCCCAGCGCTGCCAGAGCGGGTCCGTTCGTGCCGCGGGCAGTATCGGGCTGTGGCGCAGTTTGGTAGCGCACTTGACTGGGGGTCAAGGGGTCGCAGGTTCAAATCCTGTCAGCCCGACC
>JBOHDO010000015.1:0-6271 GCA_050699415.1 Marmoricola sp. | reverse complement strand
CGGCGGTGGAGAAGCCGGCGTACTGCCGGATGGTCCAGGGCCGGGTGGTGTACATCGTCGGGTAGGGCCCGCGCAGGAACGGGTCCAGTCCCGGCCAGGTGTCCAGCGCGTCCACGCCGTCGAGGTGCTCGGGACCGTACGCCGGCAGGATGTCGATGCCCTCCGGCGACTCCCAGGGCTCGCCGTTTGGTCCCAAACCGCGGAAATTCGCGGCCGCGGCCCGCCGTTCGTGCCCATTCGTGGAGGTGTCGGAGAGCGGCAGTCCGGCGAAGCTGGCCGGAACGTTCATCGGGTCGGTCATGTCGCATGCTCCAACGTCGAGCGGATCCGGGTCAGGAAGGCCACCGCGTCGACCCCGGTCGCGCAGCTGTCGTCGGTGCCCTCCAGCGGCTGCCCGGCGACGACGACCCACCGGGCCCCGGCCTCCCGGAGTGCGTTGGCGAGGCCGGTGCCCCAGGCGTCGTACGCCTCGTCGGAGCCGGTCAGGCAGGCGACCGCCTCGCCGCGGTAGTGGCCGAGCACCGCGTCGGTGTCCTCGTGGGCCCCCTCGTTGACCACGTCGGTCCCGCCGGCGGCGAACAGGTTGGCCGCGAACGTGGCCCGGGCGGTGTGGTCCGCCACGGGCCCCATGGTGGCGAGGAAGACCGGCTGCTCGGCAGGCTCGTCACGCATCGCCTCGAAGGCGTGGCCGTAGGGCCGCACCGCCGGGGTGCCCTTCGGGTACGGCCGCCGCTCGGGCAGGGTCTCGTGCAGGTCCGGGAACTCCGAGAGCCCGGTCAGTGGACGCTTGCGGCGGGCGATCTGCCGGTCCCGTTCCTCGGCCACCCGCGCGATCCGCTCGCGCAGCGAGCCGTCGTCGAGCGCGGCCACCGGGCCACCCGACTCCTCGATCCTGCCGAGCTCGGCCCAGCCCGCCCGGGCGAGGTCGTCGGTGAGCTTCTCGACCAGGTACGAGCCACCGGCCGGATCCGCGACCCGGGCCAGGTGGGACTCGCTGATCAGCAGCGAGGAGGTGTTGCGGGCGAGCCGGCGGCTGAACGCGTCCGGCATCCCGAGCCGGGTGTCGAACGGCACCACCGTGACGGCGTCGGCGCCGGCCACCCCGGCGGCGAACCCGGCCACACAGGTGCGCAGCAGGTTCGCCCAGGGGCCGTGCCTGGTCATCATGGGGCGGCTGGTCACCGCGTGGAGCCGCAGGCCCCGGCCGTCCGCATCCACGCCGGACAGCTCCAGCACCCGGTCCCACAGCCGACGCAGGGCCCTCAGCTTCGCGATGGTGCAGAACTGCTCGTCGGTGGCCGCGAGCCGGAACTCCAGCAGCCCGGCGGCCCGGGCGACGTCGAGCTCGGCGGCCTCGAGCGCGCGGAGGTACGCCGCCCCGACCGCCATCGCGTAGCCCAGCTCCTGGCCGTCGGAGGCCCCCAGGTCGTGCACCACGGTGGCGTCCACCACGAAGGCCCGGGCACCGACCTGGCGGGCCAGCCCGGCAGCGTCCTCGATGGTGCGCTGCACCGTGTCGGCGTCGGGAAGGTCCGCTCCGGTGCGCAGCACAGCGCCCACCGGGTCGATCCCGAGGTTGGTGCCCTCGGCGAGCGGCACCCCCTTGGCGAGCCCGGCGAAGGCCTGCGCGGCGGCGAGCTGGTCCTCCGGCGCGTCGAGCACGACGGGCGCGATGTCGAGCAGCACTCCGGTCAGGACTGTGGCGAGGTCGTCCATGCCGATGCCGTGGTCACCGAGCCGCAGCCACACCGACGTCACGCCGGTGTCGAGCTCGTTGCTGATCGCGGAGGCGGTGGCCCCGGCGTCGGGGTCGGCGAACAGGCCGCGCACGTCCCAGTCACCCGCGCGGGCGGGGCGTCCGTGGGTGGTCAGCGAGGCCTGCAGCTCCGGCGTACCGAGCGGAGGCACCCCGATGCCGTCGAGCGTACGACGGGTCAGCGCATCCCAGACGTCACTCGCGGGGGCGTCGTCGGCGAGGCGATCGGACCTGCGCAGCACACCAGCGGCGAGCTCTTCCCACTCCGCGCGATCATGACCCGCCCCGGTCTGCAGGGACAGGGACTCCATGCAGGCAGGATAGGGAGCCCCGGGGGGACCTCACCACCCCGTGTGACCTTTGCTACGCCGGTGCGGTGCGTCCCAGCAGGTCGTCCACGATGCGGGGAAGGTCGTCCAGGGACCCGATCGGGGCGAACCGGGCACCGGTCCGGTGGGCCAGCTGCCGCGCCTCGTCGGCGTCGGCGGCCGGCGCGATCACCACCAGCTCCTCCAGGGCCCGGGCAGCGGGAAGCGGGTCCATGTCGTCGGTGGCGCGGCAGTCGGAGAGCACGATCGTGACCCGCCGGCGCGCACGCGCTCTCGCCAGCTGCTCCCCGGCGGCCCGGAACGCCGCGTGCAGCGAGGTCATGCCGTGGCCGCGCAGGGCGAGCACCCGCGCGACCGTCCGGTCCGCCGGCTGGGGTGCGGCCAGCGGCGCGACCACCTCGGCGCGCCGGTCGAACGCGACCACCGCCAGCTCGCCCTCGACCCGAAGCGTGCAGGCGGCAGCGGCCATCGCCGCGGTGGCCAGCCGAGCCCCGTCCATCGACCCGGAGCGGTCCACCAGCAGGCACACCGCCCATGCGGGGCGGCGCCAGCTCCGGCCGAGCAGGTCATCGAGGTCGACCGGGCGCCGCTCCGCGGAGGCCGCGAGTACGGCGTCCAGCGACGCGTCCACGTCGAGGTCCCCGCCGTACCGGACCGGTGCGGCCTGCAGCCGCCCGGTCCCGGAGCGTCGGCCCGCGCCCGAGGCGGCCCGCTCAACCACCAGGCGCGGTGCCAGCGCCAGCACCTGCCGGCGCAGGCCGGGGTCGGTCGCGCGGCTCATCCGCGCCAGCAACGGCAGCAGCTCCTCGGCGTCCTCGGCCAGCGCCTCCCGGACCGCGTCCGGGTCCAGCACCCCCACCTCGGGCGAGAGCTCGGCGAACCGGGGATGGCGCGCCAGCTCGGCCCGGCCCAGCGTCGGGTCGCGCCGCCCCGCTCGAGGCTGCCGGCGTGGTGACGGCGCTTCCGGGTCGCCCGTCGCCGCATGCGGCGACGGGCTCAGCGTTCCCCCGGCGGAGCACCCGACCGGTCCCGCGGCTCGGGTGCCGGCCCGAAGATGCGCCGGTAGAGCTCCTCGATGACGGCCTCGGTCGTGCGCGTCGACGCCTCCTCGGCGCGCACCCGCCCGCTCAGCGCCAGCCAGGCGGCGTCGAGGCCCACCTGCCAGTCGGTCACGGGTACGCCGCGCCGGTGCGCGAGGTGGTGGGCCACGCCGGAGAGGTCGATCGCCCCGCGCACCGACGACCCCACCCGCAGGTCGGGGTGGTCGCGGGTGGCGCGCACCAGCGCGACCGCCTGCGCGGACCAGTCCGGCGGCACCGGCGTGGCCTGGCTGAGCACGATCCGCTGCTCGGACGCAGCGGTCTGGTAGCCCATCCGGATGCGGCAGGTGCGGTCGTAGACGGCGCCGGAGACCCGGGCGGTGCCGACGGCGTCGTACGGGTTCATCGCTGCGACCACGGAGAAGCCCGCCGCCGCCCGCACCACCCCGAGCCGGGGTACGGCGATCTCCCGCTCCGACATCACCGCCAGCAGCGTGTTGACGGTCTCCTCGGGTACCCGGTTCAGCTCCTCGACGTAGAGCAGGCCGCCGCTGCGCATCGCCGAGAGCAGCGGGCCGTCGACGAAGATGTCCTCGTCGTACCCGCGGTCGAGCACCAGCGACGGGTCGAACTGGCCGACCAGGCGCGCCGGGGTGAGCTCGGCGTTGCCCTCCACCAGCACGAACGGCGTCGAGCGCTGCGAGGCCACCCAGCGCAGCAGCGTGGACTTCCCGGTGCCGGGCGGCCCCTCCAGCAGCACGTTGGCGCCGCTGTCCAGGGCCGCCTCGAGCAGCTCGGTCTCGCGGGCACGGTCGACCACCCCCTGGGCACGATGTGGCCGGCCCGCCGGGCCCCGCGGGTCAGGCAGCGTGCTCGTGCACCATCACCCCGCGGATGTTCTCGCCGTTCTTGAGGTCCTCGTAGCCCTCGTTGACCTGGTCGAGCGTGTAGGTGCGCGTGACCAGCTCGTCCAGCTTGAGGTCGCCGCTCTGGTAGAGCCCGAGGATCTTGGGGATGTCCGCGGTCGGGTTGCAGTCACCGAACAGGCTGCCGCGCACCTGCTTGCGGTACAGCGTCAGCACTGTGCCCGGCAGCTGGATGGTCGGCGCCTCGATCTTGTTCAGCCCGGTGAGCACGACCAGACCGCCCTTGCCCACGGCCATGAAGCCGTCGCCGACGATCTCGGCGGTCATCAGCCCGGGCGTCAGGATCGCCGAGTCGGCCATCTGGCCACGGGTCATGTCCGGGATCGCCTCGACGGCCTCGGCACCGCTGGCGAAGGCGTGCGTGGCGCCGAGCTCCATCGCCTTCTCGCGCTTGTTCTCCAGTGGGTCGACCGCGATGATGTTCTTCGCCCCGGCCAGCCGGGCGCCCTGGACGGCGTTGATGCCGATGCCGCCGATGCCGAAGACCACGACGGTGTCGCCGGCCTTCACCTCCGCGGTGTTGACCGCCGAGCCCCACCCGGTGGGTACGCCGCAGCCGACCAGCACGGCCTTGTCGAGCGGCAGGTCGTCGTCGACCTTGACGCAGCTGTTCTGGTGGATCACGCCGTACTGGCTGAAGGTGCCGAGCATGCACATCGCGCCGTAGTCGCCCTGCGGGCCGGTGATCGGGAAGTGCTCCCCGGGCAGGTACCCCTCGAGGATCGTCGCACCCATGTCGCAGATCGACTGCTGGCCGTTCGCGCAGTAGCGACAGGTCCCGCAGTTGGGGATGAACGAGCACACCACGTTGTCGCCCACGCTCACCCGGGTCACCCCAGGGCCGACCTCCTCGATCACGCCCGCGCCCTCGTGGCCGAGCACCATCGGCAGCCGCGCCTCGAGGTCACCCTCGACGATGTGGAGGTCGGAGTGGCACAACCCGGCATAGAGGTAGCGGATCAGCACCTCCCCCGCCTGCGGCTTCCCGAGCTCGAGCTCCTCGACCTCGATGGGCTTGCCCGGCTCGTAGACGACGGCTGCTCTGGTCTTCATGGCTCCTCCTCCTCGGTCGTGACACGACGTCACGTACGCCGGGGAGCGTGTCCTGCGGGCCCGAGCGCTCAAGAGCCTCACGTCTCCCTCGGTCGCAGGGTGACGCGGCTCACACTAGTCCTCGACCAGGGCCGGCGGGAGACCCTCAGAGCTCCTCGCGACCGTCGTCGTCGCGGTTTCCCAAGCCAGTCACTGAGCCCGATCCTGGTGCCCAGCCACACCAGCGGGTCGTAGCTGCCTCAGAGCTCCTCGCGACCGTCGTCGTCGTGGTTCCGGATGCCGATCTTGTTGCCCAGCCACACCAGCGGGTCGTACTTGCGGTCGGCCACGCGCTCCTTCATGGGGATGATGGCGTTGTCGGTGATCTTGATGCCCTCGGGGCACACCTCGGTGCAGCACTTGGTGATGTTGCACATCCCGATGCCGGCCTGGTCCTGGGTGAGGTTGCGCCGGTCGTGGGTGTCCAGCGGGTGCATGTCCAGCTCGGCGTAGCGCAGGAAGAACCGCGGCCCGGCGTACGCCGGCTTGTTGTCCTCGTGGTCCCGGATGACGTGGCACACGTCCTGGCACAGGAAGCACTCGATGCACTTGCGGAACTCCTGACCGCGCTCCACGTCCTCCTGCATCATCCGGCGCTTGCCGTCGGCGTCGCGCGGCGGCAGCTCGGCGTACGGGAGCTCCTTGGCCTTCTCGTAGTTGTAGGAGACGTCGGTGACCAGATCCCGGATCACCGGGAACGTCCGCATCGGGGTGACCGTGATGGTCTCCGACTCGTCGTAGTCCGAGAGCCGGCACATGCACATCAGCTTGGGCCGGCCGTTGATCTCGGCGCTGCACGAGCCACACTTGCCGGCCTTGCAGTTCCACCGGACAGCGAGGTCGCCGGCCTGGGTGGCCTGCACCCGGTGGATCGCGTCGAGCACGACCTCGCCGGTCTCGACCTCGACGTCGTAGTCCTGCAGGTCGCCGCCGGACCGGTCGCCGCGCCAGAGCCGCATCTTCAGCGTGTAGGCCATCTCAGTGATCCTCCTCGAAGAACGCGGCCAGCTCGTCCGGCATCACCGGGAGCGGCTGGGTGGCGAGGTCGACGCCCTCGCCCGCGGCATTGATGGACAGTGCGATGTTGAGCGTCCCCCACTTCTCGGCGAAGCCCGGGTGGTCCTCGCG
>JBOHDO010000014.1:0-5552 GCA_050699415.1 Marmoricola sp. | reverse complement strand
CCGGCCTTGTGGGCCTTCAGCGGCTGCTCCATCTTCATCGCCTCGATCACCACGATCACGTCGCCCTCCGCGACCTGGTCGCCCTCGGCGACGGCGACCTTGACCACCGTGCCCTGCATCGGGCTGGTCACCGCGTCGCCGCTGGCCGCGGCACCGGCCTTCTTGCCAGCGGCCCGGCGTGGCTTCTTCTGCGCGGCTGACGGTGCCGAGCCGAGGGCACCGAGCCCGGCGGGGAGCACGACCTCCACCCGCTTGCCGCCGACCTCGACGGTCACCCGCTGCCGCTCGGCCGCCTCGGGGGCCTCGCCGCTCTCACCGGAGTAGGGCCGGATCTGGTTGTCGAAGTCGGTCTCGATCCACTGGGTGTAGACGGAGAAGGAGCCGTCCGCCGTGTCTCCGACGAAGGCGGGGTCGTCGACCACGGCGCGGTGGAAGGGGATGACGGTGGGCATGCCGTCGACCACGAACTCGTCGAGCGCCCGGCGGGAGCGCTCCAGCGCCTGGGTGCGGCTGGTGCCGGTGACGATGAGCTTGGCGATCAGGGAGTCGAAGGAGCCGGGGATGGTCTCGCCCTCGACGTACCCGCCGTCCACACGTACGCCGGGGCCGGCCGGCGGCTGCCACCGGGTCAGCGTGCCGGGGGCGGGCATGAAGTTGGCGCCGCCGTCCTCGGCGTTGATGCGGAACTCGATGGAGTGTCCCTCGATCTGCGGGTCGTCGTACCCGAGCTCCTCGCCGGCGGCGATGCGGAACATCTCCCGGACCAGGTCGAGCCCGGTGACCTCCTCGGAGACCGGGTGCTCCACCTGCAGCCGGGTGTTCACCTCGAGGAAGGAGATGGTGCCGTCCTGGCCGACCAGGAACTCACAGGTGCCGGCGCCGACGTACCCGGCCTCCCTCAGGATCGCCTTCGAGGAGGCGTAGAGGGTCTCCATCTGCTCGGAGGACAGGAAGGGTGCGGGAGCCTCCTCGACCAGCTTCTGGTGGCGCCGCTGCAGCGAGCAGTCGCGGGTCGAGACCACCACCACGTTGCCGTGACGGTCGGCCAGACACTGGGTCTCCACGTGGCGGGGCCGGTCCAGGAACTTCTCCACCAGGCATTCACCACGACCGAACGCCGAGACCGCCTCGCGGACTGCCGACTCGAACTGGTCGGGAATCTCCTCCAGGGTCCGCGCGACCTTGAGGCCACGGCCGCCGCCGCCGAAGACGGCCTTGATGGCGACCGGCAGGCCGTTGGCCTTGGCGAACTCGACGATCTCGTCGGCGTCCTTGACCGGGTCCTGGGTGCCGGGGGCGAGCGGGGCGTTGGCCTTCTGCGCGATGTGCTTGGCCCTCGCCTTGTCCCCGAGGGCCTCGATGGCGGCCGGCGGCGGGCCGATCCAGACCAGGCCGGCGTCGAGGACGGCCTGGGCGAAGTCTGCGTTCTCTGCGAGGAAGCCGTAGCCCGGGTGCACCGAGTCGGCACCGCTCTCCCGCGCCCGGTCCACGATCTTGGCGATGTCGAGGTAGGACTCCGCCGGCGTGGCGCCGCCGAGGGCGTAGGCCTCGTCGGCCAGCTTCACGAACTGCGCGTCACGGTCGGGGTCCGCGTACACCGCGACCGAGCCGATGCCGGAGTCCTTGCACGCCCGGATCACCCGGACCGCGATCTCGCCGCGGTTGGCGACCAGGACCTTCTGCAGTGGCTTGATCTCGGGCACGCTCGCTCCTCGTCCGATGGATGGCTCCGGTCGGAGTCTATTGCCGCGCACCGCTCCCGCCGGACCGGGGCGCCACCGCGATGCTGCTCACGAGTCCAGGTGCTCCGCCTTCCTGAGCAGGGCGTGCGCCCGGGCGACCAGGGACCGCTGGGTGCCCGGGGGGACCCGGCCACCGTCGGCGATCGTCGCCAGCGCCTGCTTCATCCGCGTGGCCAGCGCGTCACGGCGGCCGGCCAGTCTCAGCAGCGCCGCGTGCGTCCTGGCGTACACCCCGTCGTGCCCGGCGGAGCCGCTCCCCGTGGCCCTGGTGGAGGCCTGCAGCGTGGTCGTCGCCAGGGCTCCGACCGAGGAGTTGATCTGCTGGTACGCCGATGCGAGCGGCTGGCTGGCGACCAGGCCGCGGGACGGGTGTGCCAGCACCTGGGATATCACCCGGCCGTCGGTCCGGTAGTCGTCGCGCAGCCCGGTCAGCCACAGCATGGTCGGTCGCAGGTCCACCTCCTCGACCCAGGTGCCGCGGGTGCTCGCCTCCGGGACAGTGCGCTCCGAGTTCGGGTCCGAGGCCTCGTTGCCCTGGCTGGGCGTGGGACCGTCCACGCCCGCGGACCGCACCCCGGGCCCGACCATCGAGGACCACGTGACGTCGATGTTGGGGGAGTAGTAGCCGTGGTTCCAGCCGAAGCCGTCGTTGATCGACTGCGGCGGTCCGGAGGTGGAGAAGTAGTAGTCCGGCACCGGGAACATCGTGTAGGACGGGAACCGCTTCGGGTCTGCCGTGCGCATGTGCAGGATGCGTTGTTCGACGTCGCCGGCCTGGTACTTCACGATGTGCTGGCCCTGCGCCCCGCTGTAGGGGTTGTTGCCGGTCATGCCGGCCGTGTCGCGCTCCAGCTGCCGCAGCGCCGGGTCGGAGGCGCCCGGCTGTCCGTGCGCGTAGATCGAGGCTCCCTGCGGCTCGATCTCGTAGGACGTGCCCGCGCTCGCGGTGCCCGACAGCAGGGCCTTGATGTTCGCCTGCAGCTCGCCGATCTGTCCCGCGGCGTAGTGACAGGGCACCGTCACGCCGTCGCACCCGGCGGGGGTCGGCCGGCTGGCCCGGCCGACGTTGGCGCCGGCGAGCTGGTCGTTCTCCTCGGCGCTGATCACGAACAGGGTGTTGGCCGGGGTGATCCCGTCCGCGGAGAGCCGGCGGAAGAAGGTCTCGAAGGCCCGGTCGTAGGCCCTGGCGTTGTCGACGTAGCAGGAGTCACCGGGCCCGAGCGGGTTTCCGGGGCTGGTCGAGGTCGCGGTCGTGCAGCCGCTGGTGCCCGGCTTGCGCTCGTGCAGGTCGGAGATGTAGCCGTAGGTGACCGGGATGCCCGACTCCTGCATGTCGGCGAGGTAGGCCAGCGACTGGGTCGCGGTCGGGTCGAAGCCGGGGAAGCCGGGCGTGTGGGAGTACTGGTTGAGGATGGTGTTGCCTGCCAGGTCGGTGAGGTTGCCGGATGAGTCGGTCACCGGGAACCCGTGCCGCGACAGGCTCGGGGTACCGGCGCCGAGCTGGGGGGCGACGTACCTCGCGCCGAACAGCGCGTCGAAGCCGTGGTAGCCCCCGGGCTCGGTGGGCAGCACGTCGGGCACCGCAGTCGGGGACGGGGCGCTCTGGCCGTACTTGGTCGCCCGTGCGTCGGTGCACACGCTCGACCGGCGGGCGCAGTGGACCGCGACGCCGACGTAGTCCGTGGTCTCGGGGTCCTTGAAGGGGTCCGGGTCGGCGTTGTACTGGGCGACCTCCGGTGAGCCGGGCCCGAAGACGTGGGACAGGTCGAGGGCGGTGTTCTCCAGCACCATGTTGGCCGTGGAGAAGTTCCCCACGTCGCAACCCGCCCGGGTGAACGGCACCCAGGGCGCGGGGGTCTGCAGACCTGTGTTCTGGCGTGCGGGCACCGTGGCGGAGTAGGCCATCGACGGGGAGGTGTCGTGGCCCGGTCCCGGTGTGCTCGCGGTGTCGTACGCCGGGTCGGTCCAGTACGCGAAGGAGCCGTCCGAGTCGGTGCTGCCGTCGGCGTTGTAGCTGCGGTAGGAGTTCGACAGCGGTTGGCCGTGCCGGTCGCCGTACAGCCCGGTGTAGATGGACAGGCTGTCGTCGGCGGTGTGGGCGATCATCGGCGTGTGCGTGTTGGACATCACCGTGCCGTTGTCCTCCAGGAACCGCAGCAGGTGGGGCATCTGCTCCAGGTCGGAGGGCACGTTCGGGTTGTCGCGGGCGAAGTGGACGTTGTCGAACACGATGCTGACCACATGGCTGATGCCGTTGCCGAGGTGGCACCCGGGGGTGGCAGGTCCGGCCGCGCGGGCGGTGGTGGCGGTGGCGAGCGGGGTCTGGCCGAGGAGGGCGGTTGCGAGGCCGGCGGTGGCGATGGCCACCAGCACTCGACGACGGGCCCGGGGAGCGGAGCGTGGCACGGTGGTGCCTCCTGTCCTGCGAAAGGGTCTGACCTGACCTTGGCACCACGGCGGGCCCTCCGCCAGCCTCTGCGGTCAACTTCCCTCACCTGCAGTCGTCGCCGGGAGCCTGCGGGCCCTCGCGTGTGGAATGGTCGACGCGTGGGAGCACACGTGCCCGTCCGTTACCGCTCGGCCGAGGAGGACAGCCGGCGCGTGCCCACGACCGGGCGACCGGACACACCGTGGTGCTGGTGCACTATGCCGACCTCGCCGCCGACCTGCGGGGCCAGATCGCCCGGGTGGCGGAGGCGCTCGGAGTGCCGGTGTCGGGCGAGCGTCTCGACCGGATTGCCGAGCAGGGCGGCTTCGACGCGATGCGATCCCGCGTCGACGTACTCGCGCCCAACCGGTCGGGCGTGCTCAAGGACAACCGGGCGTTCTTCCGGGGTGGACGCTCCGGTGACGGAGCGGCGCAGCTGCAGCCGGAGGAGTACGCCGCGTTCGAGCAGCGCTGCCGCTCGCTGGCCCCACCCGAGGTGGTCGACTGGCTGCTGCGCTGATCAGCTCCCCGGCTGGTAGACCATCAGGAACACGATCACCGCGAACAGCAGCCCGACGATCCCGCCCGCGGCTGCCACGCGGCCGGTCAGCGAGCTGACCGCCTCGCCGGCGCCGATCCGGGTGGTGGCCTGCTTCAGTGCCGGCACCGCGACTGCCAGGGTCAGCACCATGGTCACCACCCACAGCAGCAGCGACAGCCAGATCCACAGGTCGCCGATGTCGGCGATCGGCCGGCCGTGGTTCCAGTCCGGTTTCGACGACATCAGGCCGAAGCCCAGGATCACCACGAGGATCGACACGTAGGCATAGATGGTCGCTCCCCGGGCGGAGGACGCCGTGGCGGTCGCGTCGGGCCTGCGCAGCCCCCGGGAGGCGGTGGTGACGATGCCGACCAGCGGCCCGATCGCGAAGATCGCGAACAGCAGGTGCAGAGCGAGCAGGATCTTGTACATGGCCCGGAGGGTATCGGCCCGCTCAGGTTAACAATCATTAACTCCAGGGTTAGGATGTGAGGCATGAGCTTTGAGCTGTCGCCCGAGCACGAGCACTTCCGCCGTACGGTCCGCGACTTCGCGGAGAAGGAGATCGCACCGCACGCGGATGCCTGGGACCGCGAGCACCACTTCCCGGTCGACGTGGTGCGCAAGATGGGCGAGCTGGGCCTGTTCGGGCTGACCGCTCCGGAGGAGTACGGCGGGTCGGCCGGCGACTTCGCCAGCATCTGCCTGGCCATCGAGGAGATCGGCCGGGTCGACCAGTCGCTCGGGATCACCCTGGAGGCCGCCGTCGGGCTCGGCATCAACCCGATCCTGACCTACGGCACCGACGAGCAGAAGCAGGCCTGGCTGCCGGACCTGGTGG
>JBOHDO010000013.1:0-29041 GCA_050699415.1 Marmoricola sp. | reverse complement strand
GTGATCTCACGGCGCGCGGCCATCGACAACTCCTTGCTCACACCGGACCGAACCACCACGCGCTACGCGGACATTCTCATCTGAGGCAAGCGCCGACGTTCCCGGACGCTTTACGTGAGTCAAGTCGCCGCTTCGACATCTGCGGGCCCACCCCGTATCCTTGGACGCGGCCGACCGGCCACGCCCGTGACCGGTCCGACAAGTGGAGGCCTCCTCCCACCCGCACCGACCGTCGTCCCCCGGGACCCAGGTCGTCGGGTCCGGTCCAGTCGGGACGTACGCCGTTCCGACGGCCTGTGGGGCTTCCGTGCGTCGACGCGGAAGCCCTTTCGCATGTCGGGGGTGCAGAAACGAGGCCATGGACCGAACAACCAGGAGGACACATCAGCACCACTGAGCTGCGCATCAACGACCGGATCCGGGTGCCCGAGGTCCGGCTCGTCGGCCCCAACGGCGAGACCGTGGGGATCGTCTCCACCGGAGACGCACTGAGACTGGCGCAGGAGGCGGACCTCGACCTGGTCGAGGTGGCACCCCAGGCCCGGCCCCCGGTCTGCAAGCTCATGGACTACGGGAAGTTCAAGTACGAGAACGCCCAGAAGGCCCGTGAGGCCCGCCGCAACCAGACGAACGTGATCATCAAGGAGATGAAGCTTCGTCCCAAGATCGACCAGCACGACTACGAGACCAAGAAGGGCCACGTCGTCCGCTTCCTGAAGGCGGGGGACAAGGTCAAGATCACGATCATGTTCCGCGGCCGCGAGCAGCACCGGCCCGAGCTCGGCTTCCGGCTGCTGCAGAAGCTGGCCGGGGACGTCGAGGAGCTCGGTTTCGTGGAGTCGGCCCCGAAGCAGGACGGCCGGAACATGACCATGGTGCTGGGGCCGCACAAGAAGAAGTCCGAGGCCAAGGCCGAGATGAAGGCCGCGAAGCAGGAGCGGGCGGAGGCCCGCAAGGCCGAGCAGGAGGAGGAGCGCGCCGAGCGTACGGCGCCCGCCGCCGCCGGAAGCCGCAAGCCTCGCCGGCGCTCGGAGAACCTCGACCCCGACATCGACGCCTGACGACACCACACCACGAGGAAGAGACACCATGCCGAAGAACAAGACGCACTCCGGAGCCTCCAAGCGGTTCCGGGTCACCGGCTCGGGCAAGATCTTGCGCGAGAAGACCGGGAAGCGGCACAACCTGGAGAAGAAGCCCTCGAAGGTGACTCGCCGGATGACCGGCACCACCGAGGTCGCCAAGGCCGACGTCCGCACCGCCAGGAAGCTGCTCGGCCGCTGACGGCCGCCCACCCACCGACTCACACGGACCAGCAAGGAGCATCACATGGCACGCGTGAAGCGCGCAGTCAACGCACACAAGAAGCGTCGGGTCGTGCTCGAGCGGGCCTCGGGATACCGGGGCCAGCGCTCGCGTCTGTACCGCAAGGCCAAGGAGCAGGTCACCCACTCCGCCGTCTACAGCTACAACGACCGCCGCAAGCGGAAGGGCGACTTCCGCCGGCTGTGGATCCAGCGGATCAACGCCGCTGCGCGAGCCAACGGGATGACCTACAACCGGTTCATCCAGGGCCTGCGCGCCGCCGAGGTCGAGGTGGACCGCAAGATCCTGGCCGACCTTGCCGTCAACGACCCCACGGCCTTCACGGCCCTGGTCGGGACCGCCCGCGCCGCGCTGCCCGAGGACGTCAACGCGCCCGCGAGCGCGTGAGGCGGATGCCCGGCTGACCGGGCATCCCACGCCCGCGAGCATGGCGGAGCTGCTCACCCCCCGGTCCGGCCGGGTGAAGGCCGCGCGGAAGCTGGGTCGGCGGTCGGTCCGGGCCGACCACCGGCTGTTCCTCGCCGAGGGCGTCAAGGCGCTGACCGAGGCGCTGCAGGTGCCGGGGTGCACGGTCGAGGTGTTCGCCACCCCGGAGGCGAGCACGGCGTACGCCGCTGTCCGTGACGCGGTGCAGCGGGCCGGGGTGCCCTGGCACCCGGTGTCCGACGACGCGGCCGCCGCGCTGTCGGGCACCGTGACGCCCCAGGGGCTGGTCGCCGTCTGCCGGTTCCTGGACGTCCCGCTGGACACGGTGGTGCGGGGCGGCGGCAGGACCCTCGTGGTCTGTGCCGACGTACGCGACCCGGGCAACGCGGGGGCGGTGCTCCGCTGCGCGGACGCGGTCGGAGCCACGGGCGTCGTCCTCGCCGGGCACAGCGTGGACGCCTACAACCCCAAGACCGTGCGGGCCTCGGCGGGGAGCCTGTTCCACCTGCCGGTGGCGGTGGCCGAGGACGCCGAGGCCGCGGTCGCAACCGTACGGGCGGCCGGGTTCACGGTGCTCGCGGCCGACGGTGCGGGCGAGGTCGACCTGTTCGACGCCGCCGAGTCGGGACTGCTGGACGGCCGGGTGGCGTGGCTGTTCGGCAACGAGGCGTGGGGCCTGCCCGACGGGCTCGCACGCCTGGCCGACCGCCGGGTCGCCATCCCGATCCTCGGCCGCGCCGAGAGCCTGAACCTGTCCACCGCGGCCGCCGTGTGCCTGTACCACACCGCCGGCGCCGGGCGCCGACCCTCGGAGTGAGGCCGCCGGACGACTACGGTGGGGCGGTGGCCAGATCCGACGCCGCTCCCGGAACGGGCACCGATGACGTGGTGCAGCTGCTTCCCGACGGGGTGGTGGTGGCCGATGGCGACGGCCGGGTCACCACGGTCAACCAGGTCGCGCGCGCCATGCTGCCGGGCGCCGAGCCCGGCGGCCCCCTCGGGGAGGTGCTCCAGCTGCAGGATCTCGAGGGCCGGTCGTGGATCCAGGTCGCCCGGCCGTACGACGGCTTCCGCAACCGCCGCGGGATCCCGGAGCAGTCGTGGCTGCTGCCGGACGGCACCGAGGTGCTGGTGACCACCCGGCTGCACCGGGTCGCACGCGCGGAGCCGGTCGACCGGGTGGCCGTGGTGCTGCGCTCCGCACGCGGGCGCGACCGGCTCGACCGGGAGCGGTCGGACCTCGTGGCGACCGTGGCCCACGAGCTGCGCTCGCCGCTGACCGGGGTGAAGGGCTTCGTGTCGACGCTGCTGTCGAAGTGGGACCGGCTCAACGACGAGCAGAAGCAACTGATGCTCACCACGGTCCACTCCGACTCCGAACGGCTGTCCCGGCTCATCACGGAGCTGCTCGACGTGGCCCGCATCGACACCGGGCGGCTCTCGATCTACCCCCGCGAGGTCGACGCCGCCGGACTGCTGGAGCGGGTGGTGGCCTCGGTGACCGCCGGAACGGCCCGCCCGGTCGAGCTGGACGTGGAGCCCGGACTCCGACGGGTGTTCGCCGACCCCGACAAGTTCCTCCAGGTGGTGACCAACGTGGTCGAGAACGCGCTGCGCCACGGCGAGGGGACGGTGAGCATCGCCGCCCGGGGGCAGTCCACGCCGTACCCCGGCGTCGAGATCGTGGTCGAGGACGAGGGCGAGGGGATTCCGGAGGAGATCCGGACCCGGGTGTTCACGAAGTTCTGGAAGCACGGCACCCGGGGCGGTTCGGGGCTGGGGCTCTACATCGTGCACGGCCTGGTCCGGGCGCACCAGGGTGACGTCGCCGTCCTGGACGCCTCGGGCGGCGGCGCACGGATCGTGCTGCGCTGGCCCAGCGAGAACCCGCACGGCTGACCGGCGCGGCCGGGCAAACCGGTTCGCGGGCCGGCCGCGCGGCTTTCTACACTGCAGGGCAGCACCGCACGTGCCCACGCCCGCCACGAAAGGCAGCCATGTCGGGTCCCAACACCGATTACGACCCCGTCCAGGTCTCCGACCTGGGCGAGGAGCAGGTCGACCGGATGCAGCAGGAGGCCCTGGCCGCGTTCTCCGACGCGACGGACCTGGACGGTCTCAAGCACGCCCGCTCGGCGCATGCGGGTGACCGTTCGCCGCTCGCGCTGGCCAACCGCGAGATCGGCGCGCTGCCGCCGCACGCCCGCAAGGACGCCGGCATGCGGGTGGGCCGGGCCCGCGGCGCCGTCAAGCAGGCACTCGAGCAGCGGCAGGCCGAGCTCGAGGAAGCGGCCGAGGAGCGGATGCTCGCCGAGGAGACCGTCGACGTCACGCTGCCGTGGGACCGCCACCCCCGGGGCGCCCGGCACCCGATCACGATGATGTCGGAGAAGATCGCCGACGTCTTCGTCGGCATGGGCTGGGAGGTGGCCGAGGGGCCGCTGGTGGAGGCCGAGTGGCTGAACTTCGACGCCCTCAACATGGGGCCGGACCACCCCGCCCGCACCCTGCAGGACACCTTCTGGACCGAGCCGGCCGGCAACCACGTGGTGCTGCGCACCCAGACCTCGCCGGTGCAGGCGCGCACCATGCTGACCGGGCAGCCGCCGATCTACGTGGTCTGCCCGGGCCGGGTGTTCCGCACCGACGAGTACGACGCCACGCACAGCCCGATGTTCCACCAGGTCGAGGGCCTCGTCGTCGACGAGGGCATCACGATGGCCCATCTCAAGGGCTCGCTGGACCACTTCGCCCGGGTCATGTTCGGCGAGGACATCAACACCCGGTTCCGGCCGTCGTACTTCCCCTTCACCGAGCCCAGTGCCGAGGTCGACCTGGTGTGCTTCGTCTGCCGTGACCAGTCGCCCGCACGGGAGACCTGCCGCACCTGCCGTGGCGAGGGCTGGATCGAGTGGGGCGGCTGCGGCGTGGTGAACCCCCGGGTGCTGGTCGCCTGCGGCATCGACCCCGACCGGTACACCGGCTTCGCGTTCGGCATGGGCATCGACCGCACGGTGATGTTCCGCCACGGCGCGGAGGACATGCGCGCCTTCTTCGAGGGCGATGCCCGGTTCAGCCTCGCGTTCGGGACGGAGCTGGCATGAGGGCACCCGTTTCGTGGATCCGCGAGTACGTCGACCTGCCCGACGGTGTCCGGACCGACGACCTCGCCGCGCGACTGACCGCGCTCGGGCTCAGGCTGGAGGGGATCCACCGGGCGAGTTCCGGGATCGGCGGACCCCTGGTGGTCGGGCGGGTGCTGACGATGGAGCCGGAGCAGCACAAGAACGGCAAGACGATCAACTGGTGCCAGGTCGACGTCGCGGACGCCAACGGCACCGGCGAACCACAGGGGATCGTGTGCGGGGCGCACAACTTCGCGCCCGGCGACCTGGTCGTGGTGGTGCTGCCCGGGGGAGTGCTCCCCGGCCCCCAGGGATCGGGCGCTGTCGAGATCTCCGCACGCAAGACCTACGGCCACCTCAGCGCCGGGATGATCTGCTCGGCACGCGAGCTGGGCCTCGGCGACGACCATGCCGGCATCGTCGTGCTGCCCCCGGACGCCGGTGAGCCCGGCACCGACGCAATCGGCGTGCTGGGCCTCGACGAGGAGACCATCGAGCTCGAGATCAACCCCGACCGCGCCTACGCGTTGTCGCTGCGCGGAGTGGCCCGCGAGGCGGCCCTGGCGTACGACGCCGCCTTCACCGACCCGGCCGAGCGGAAGGTGCCCGACCCGAACGACGACGGGTATCCCGTGGTCGTCGACGACCCGGCCGGCTGCCCGGTGTTCGTGACCCGCACGGTCACCGGCGTCGACCCGGCTGCGCCGACGCCCGACTGGCTGGCCGGGCGGGTGCGGCAGGCGGGCATGCGGCCGATCTCGCTGGCGGTCGACGTCACCAACTACGTGATGCTCGAGCTGGGCCAGCCGATCCACGGCTATGACCGCGACCGGCTGTCCGGTCCGGTCCGGGTCCGCCGGGCGACGCCGGGGGATCGGCTGACCACCCTGGACGGAGTCGACCGCGAGCTCAGCCCCGAGGACCTGCTGATCACCGACGACTCCGGCGCGATCGGGCTGGCCGGCGTGATGGGCGGGCAGACCACCGAGCTGTCCACGGGCACCACGAACATCGTCATCGAGGCTGCTCACTTCGACCCGGTGAGCATCTTCCGCACCGAACGCCGCCACAAGCTGCCCAGCGAGGCGTCGAGACGCTTCGAGCGTGGCGTGGACCCGACCGTCCCGGCCGCGGCCGCCGACCGGGTCGCCGAGCTGCTGGTGGAGCTCGGCGGTGGCACGGTCGAGGACGGCGTCACCCAGGTGGGCCGGGCGCCCGCGCCACGGATGATCACCGCCACGGTCGACCTCCCTGCCCGGATCACCGGGATGCCGATCGAGGACGCGACCACGGTGGCCCACCTGGAGGCGGTCGGCTGCGAGGTGCGGGTCGACGCCGGCCGGCTCACCGCCACGGTGCCGCCCTGGCGACCCGACCTCACCGACCCCTACGACCTCGTCGAGGAGGTCGCCCGGATCGTCGGCTACGAGAACGTACCGTCGGTGCTGCCACCGGCGCCTCCGGGCCGCGGCCTGACGCCGACGCAGTCGATGCGCCGCCGGGTCGGCCGCACCCTCGCCGGTGCCGGCTTCGTCGAGGTGCTCAGCTTCCCGTTCGTCGGGTCGGCCGACTTCGACGCGCTGGGACTGGACGTGGCGGACGAGCGTCGTACCGCCCTTCGGCTGGCCAACCCGCTGCGCAACGAGGAGCCGCTGATGACCACGACGCTGCTGCCGGCGCTGCTGCGCACGGTGGCACGCAACGTCAGCCGCGGCGCCGACGACCTGGCACTCTTCGAGACGGCCACGGTGACGTTGCCGCATGGCGGCCCCGGTGCGCCGATGCCCGGTGTGGACCGGCGGCCGACCGAGGGGGAGTGGGACGACCTGCAGAAGGCCCTGCCGGCCCAGCCGCTGCATCTGGCGCTCGCGCTCAGCGGCGAGCGAGAGCGGTCCGGCTGGTGGGGCGAGGGCCGGCCCGAGTGCTGGTCCGATGCGATCCAGGCCGTCCGGGACGTGGCCACGGCGCTCGGTGTCGAGATCGACGTGCGCGCCGACACCAGCCCGCCGTGGCATCCGGGGCGGTGCGCGGAGATCCTGGTCGGGGAGACCCCGATCGGGCACGCCGGCGAGCTGCACCCGCGCGTGTGCCGGGCGTTCGGCGTCCCGGCCCGCACCGCGGTCGCCGAGGTCGACCTCGACGTCCTGCTCGAGCACGCGGTCACGATCCCGCCCGCCCCCGAGCTGTCGACCTTCCCGGTGGCCAAGGAGGACGTCGCCCTGGTCGTCGACACCGACGTCCCCGCCGCGAAGGTCGCCGCCACCCTGCGCGAGGGCGCCGGGCCGCTGTGCGAGTCGGTGCGGCTGTTCGACCGCTACACCGGTGACCAGGTGGGGGAGGGGCACAAGTCGCTGGCGTTCGCGCTGCGGTTCCGTGCACCCGACCGCACCCTCACGGAGCAGGAGGCCGGCCGTGCCCGGGACGCCGCCGTGTCGCTGGCCCGGGAGCGACTGGGCGCCGAGCAGCGGGCGTAGGGGGCCCGTGGCCATGGACGAACCCGAGCTGACCCTGCTCGATGGCGTCCGGTGGCACGGGCGCCCGGTTCCGGGGCCACGCAGCGCGGCGCTGCTCGCCGCTCTGGCGTTGACCGCCCCCCGTGCCCTCGGGGTTCGGGGGCTGGTCGCCGAGGTGTGGGAGGACGAGCCGCCGGAGCACCCGGAGAAGGCGCTGCAGGTGCTGGTCTCGCGCACGCGTGCGCGCACCGCGCCCGAGGTGGTGGAGAGCTCGGCGACCGGCTACCGGCTCGGCCTGCCCGCCGACCGGGTCGACCTGTTGTGCCTGCGCGCGCTGGTCTCGGGTGCTACGGACGAGGCTGGCCTGGAGGCCGCGTTGGCGCTGCCGCTGTCGGGGGCCGACGGCGACTCGCCGCCCGGCCGTGCCGTTGCCGAGGCCCGGCGACTCCGGTCCGAGGCACAGCGGACCCTCGGCGCGCGACTGCTGGGCCGTGGTGATGCCGCCCGGGCGCTGGCCCTGCTGGAGGCAGTCGTGGCCGTACGGCCCGGCGACGAGGCGGTGCTGGCCGACGTGCTCCGGTGCGAGGCGGAGGTGCGGGGTGTCCCGACCGCGCTGGCCCGGTACGCCGAGCACGCCGAGCGGGTCCGCGACACCCTCGGCGCCGAGCCCGGCGAGCAGCTGCGCCGGCTGCACGCCGACCTGCTGGCCCGGGACGCGCCGGTCCGCGAGGGCCTGGAGTACGACGCCAGCCCGATGGTCGGCCGGGAGCACGACCTCGGTGAGCTGCGCGCCCTGATGGACACCTCACGCGTGGTCTCGATCGTCGGCGCCGGAGGACTGGGCAAGACCCGGATGGCGCACCTGGCCGGCCGGGCCACCGACCACCCGGTGGTGCACTTCGTCGGGCTCGCGGGGGTCGCCACCCAGGACGGCGTACTCCCCGAGGTGGCTTCAGCGCTCGGCGTGCGCGACACGATCACCGGCCTCGGCAGGCAGCGCAACGTCCGGCCCGGCGAGCTGCGGGGCCGGATAGCCGAGCAGCTGTCCGGCCCGCGCACGCTGCTGATCCTGGACAACTGCGAGCACGTGCTCGACGCCGCGGCCGACCTGGTCGCCTTCCTGGTGGCCGCCACCGGCTCCGTGCGCGTGCTGACCACGAGCCGGGCCCCGCTGGGTGTTGCGGCCGAGCGGGTCTACCCCCTGCCCCAGCTGGACCTGGCAGCCTCCGTCGAGCTCTTCACCCAGCGGGCCCGCGCCGCCCGGCCGGACGTGACGCTCGCGTCGAGCGAGGTCACCGCCCTGGTGGACCGGCTGGACGGCCTGCCGCTGGCCATCGAGCTCGCCGCCGCCAGGGTGCGGGTGATGTCGGTCGCGGAGATCACCCGGAGGTTGGCCGACAGGTTCGCGCTGCTGCGCGGCGGGGACCGGTCCGCGCCCGAACGGCACCAGACCCTGCTCGCGGTGATCGACTGGAGCTGGAACCTGCTGCGCGATCAGGACCGGCGGGCGTTGCGGTGGCTGTCGGTGTTTCCCGACGGGTTCGGCCTCGCCGGCGCGGAGGCACTGCTGGGCCACGATCCGCTCGACGAGATCACCCGGCTGGTGGACCAGTCGCTGCTGAACGTGCACGAGGTCGGCCCGGTCGTGCGCTACCGGATGCTGGAGACGGTGCGCGAGTACGCCGGCAGACGGCTCTCCGAGGCCGGGGAGGAGGCGGCGGCCGAGGTCGCGCTGCGGGCCTGGGCGGTCGAGCTGGCTCGACGGGAGGGTGCCCGGGCCTACTCGGCCCACCAGCTGTCCGCGGTGGCTGCCCTGGCCACCGAGGAGGGCAACCTGACCGGGCTGCTGCGCCGCGCCGTCGACGAGCAGGACGTGCCGACGGTGCTGGCACTCGGGGCCACCCTCACCGGTCTCTGGTCGCTTCGGGGGGAGCACCTCGCCGTGGTCGAGACCTCCCGGGAGATCGCGCACCTGGTGGTCACGGCCGAGGCGACGGAGGAGACCGAGGACGAGCTGCGTGCGGTGCTCACCATGATCGTGCTGAATGGGCTGATCTTCGCGGGGCAGCCGCAGCAGGCGGCTCAGGCCCGGCTGCGGGACCTCGGGCCCGGCAGGGGCCCGCGCCGGATCCGGGCCATGGTCCGGGTCCTCCTGGCCGTGGCCGATGACGACTCGGCCCGGCTCCGGGAGCTCTGCGACGACGCCGACCCGATGACCGCGATGGCGGCGTGCCAGTTCCTGAGCCAGATCCTGGAGAACCACGGTGACCTGGAGGGCTCGCGCGCGCTGCTCGAGCGGGCGCTCGCGTTCGACGTGCCCGACGACGGCCCCTGGGCTGAAGCACAGCTCGACGCGATGATGTCCGGGCTGGCCGCCCAGGCCGGCGACGTGGAGCGCGCCGAGACCCACGCGCTGCGGGCGCTGCCGGTGATGGAGGCCCTCGGCGCCGTCGAGGACGCCGTCCAGCTGCGGTGGGCGGTGTTCAGCGCCCAGCTCGAGCGTGGTGCGCCGGACTCCGCGGAACGGGTCCTGGACGAGATCGACCGGCTCGAGGGTGCCCACGAGACGATCAGCTGGTGGCTGGTCAACCGGGTGTGCCAAGCCGAGCTGCTGCTTGCGCGCGGCCGGGTGCGTGCGGGGCTGGCCCAGTACCGAGACGCCGTGGAGAAGAACCGCACCTCACGACGTCCGTGGGTGACGCTCGACGTCGAGCTGACCCCGTGGCTGCTGTTCACCGAGTCGGCCTGCCTGGCCGCGCACGTGCTGCACGACCCGGGCGGACAGGACACCGAGCTGTGTCGGCCCCTGCGGGCAAAGGTGCCGGCCCTGGTGGAGTCGCCGGAAGGACGGCGGGACTTCCCCATCGCCGGTGGAGTGCTGTTCGCGCTGGGATGCTGGGCCGTGGCCCACGACGAGCCCCGGACCGGCGTCCGCCTGCTGCTGGTGGCCCGGGCCTTCGGCTACCAGCAGACCATGCCGTCGATGCGCTGGGAGAGGGCTGAGCGGCTCGCCGAGGAGCACGCGCCGGGTCGGCTGGCGGAGCTGTGGTCGACGTACGACGGCATCGCGACGCCCGAGCTGTGCGACGAGGCACGGGCCCTCGCCGCACGGCTTTCCCCCGAGTGACCCTCCACCCCGCACCGAGGGTGGCAGCCGACCCACGGGGCAACCGGAGCCACCTATCGCATCTTCCGCTTGTAGCTGCGCACCGAGAGCGGCGCGAAGACCGCGATCACCGCCAGGCAGGCCAGCATCGTCCAGCCCACCTCGCCGGTGATCTGGCCGGTGTTGGCCAGGTCCCGGGCGGCCGAGACCAGATGGGACACCGGGTTGACGTTCACGAAGGCCTGCAACCAGCCCGGCAGGGAGTCGACGCGGACGAACGCGTTGGACAGGAACGTCAGCGGGAACAGGATCATCATCGAGTAGCCCTGCACCGCCTGGGCGCTGCGGGCGACGGTGCCGAACCAGGTGAAGATCCACGCCATCGACCAGCCGGTGACGATCGCGAGCAGGATCGCCGCGGCCACCCCGAGCACGCCACCGTCGGGCCGGTAGCCGATCGCCAGGCCGGTGGCGAAGGTGAGCGTGGCGGCGATCAGGTAGCGGACCAGGTCGGCGACCATCGGGCCGGCCAGCGGGGCTATCCGGGCGATCGGCAGCGACTTGAAGCGGTCGAACACGCCCTTGTCCATGTCCTCGCGCAGCTGGGTGCCGGTCGCCATGCAGGTGGTCAGCACCGTCTGGGCCAGGATGCCCGGGATCAGCAACGGCAGGTAGCTCTTCACGTCACCGGAGACGGCGCCGCCGAACATGTAGGCGAACATCGCCGTGAAGAGCAGCGGCTGGATGGTCACGTCGAAGAACTGCTCCGGGTTGCGGCGCATCTTCTTCGTCGCCCGCCACGCCATGGTCAGGGTCTGGCTGATCGTCTCGGCCAGGGTGGTGTGGGGCCGGGCGCCGGCAACGGCTGCCTCCGGGTCGACCGTGGGGGTGCGGTCAAGGGTCAGCGTGCTCACTTCGCCACCTCCAGCTGGGGTTCGTCGTCGTACGGGTCGAGGGGGCCGTCGCTGTCCGTCTCCACGGTGTCGTGCCCGGTGAGGGCGAGGAACACCTCGTCGAGGGTGGGCTTGTCGACGTTGAGCGCGGTGATGCCGATTCCGGCGTCGCGCAGGCCGATCAGGACGTCGGCGGCGCGGCCGGCGTCCTCGAGCGCCACGTTCATGCGGCCGGACCCGGGGGTCAGCACCGGCTCCTCGCCGAGCAGCCGGTGGACCACGTCGACGGCCAGGGAATGGTCAGACCCCTCGGCCAGCTGCAGCTGCAGGGTGGAGTTGCCCACGGAGGCCTTCAGGTCCTCAGGGGCCCCCTGTGCGACCACACGGCCGTGGTCGAAGACCGCGATCCGGTCGGCGAGCTGGTCGGCCTCGTCGAGGTACTGCGTGGTCAACAGCACGGTGCAGCCGTCCCGGACCAGGTCCCGGATGGTGACCCACATCTGGCCCCGGGTGCGCGGGTCGAGGCCGGTGGTCGGCTCGTCGAGGAAGATCAGCGGGGGGCGTCTGATCAGGCTGGCCGCCAGGTCGAGCCGGCGCCGCATGCCACCGGAGAACTGCGAGATCGGCTTGTCGGCGGCGTCCTGCAGCGAGAACTGCTCGAGCAGGTCGGCCGCGGTCGTGCGGGAGGTGCGCGAGCCGATGCCCTGCAACCGTCCGAACATCCACAGGTTCTCCATCGCCGTCAGGTTCTCGTCGACCGAGGCGTACTGGCCCGTCACCCCGAGCAGCTGGCGGATCCGGTGCGGCTCGCCGCGGACGTCGACCCCGAAGATCTCGGCCTCGCCCGCGTCGATCGGCAGCAGCGTGGCGAGCATGCTGAGCATGGTGGTCTTGCCGGCCCCGTTGGGCCCGAGCACCCCGAAGATCTCGCCCCGGTGCACGGTCAGGTCGACGCCGTCGACGGCGCGGTTGTCCGCGAAGGCCTTGACCAGGCCCCGGGCAGCGACGGCCGGCAGCTGGTTGGACGTGTGGTTGGTCATGACCAGAGCCTGTGGCCACCCGGTTTCACCGCGGTTGTGCTCCGGTTTCAGGCAGCCCGGGCTCCCGGGCGCCCGGTTCCGGTGATGTCGTGCAACGGAAAGGGGACGCCGGGTGGGAACCGCTGCCATGATGGGCCCGTGCTGCCATCCGAAGTGGTCGGTTGGACGGTCGATCTCCGGCACCTCGACGTGCTCGATGAGGCGGCCTTTGCCGCCGACCCCGACGGGCGCGTCCGCTACGCGAACGAGGTGGCGGCGCGGCTGCACGCGGTGCTGGCCGTTCCTGGCTCCGCCGAGCTCTTCCTTCACGACCTGGTGCCCGCGCACCTGCATGCCGCGCTGGACGAGGTGCTCGGCCGGGCCCTGGGCGGGTCGACCTGGCGTGGGCGGCTCGCGGTGCTGGGCTCCGACGGCGTCGCCCGGGAGACCGACCTGGCCTGCACCCCGCTGAAGGACAACGGCGAGATCGTCGGCGTACTCTGCCTGGTCGACGACCCGAACGAGCCGGACGCCCCGGCCAAGGACGCCCGTCGGCTCGACGACCGGCTCACCAGGCTGGCCCGGGTGGCGGCCGAGCTCGGCGCCGCCGACGACATCGAGACGGTCACCGACGTGGTGATCTCGCACCTGTGCGACGCGGTCGGCGCGACCGTGGCCTCACTCAGCCTGGTGCGCGGAGACGACCTGGTGCTTGCCGGGCTGCGCGGTGCCGGCCCGGGAGCCGACGAGCGCTGGACCACCTTCCCGATCTCGGCCCACACCCCGGCCGGGCACGTCGTCCGCAGCGGCGAGCCGCTGTTCCTGATCGGCCGGGACGCCATCGACGCGCGCTATCCCGACCTGGAGAAGGCCGCCGAGGGCGACCGGTCGATGATCGCCCTGCCGCTGCAGATCGTCGGCCGGACCACCGGCGTGGTGACCCTGTCGTTCCCGGGGAAGCGGCCGCTGGACACCGCCGAGCTGGAGTTCTTCAGCATCCTGGCCGACTCGTGCGCGCAGGCGCTGGAGCGGGTCCGGGCGCAGAACGAGGCCGCGGTGCAGGCCTCGCGAGCCCGGTTCCTCGCCGACGCGAGCGCCGAGCTGGCCGACAGCCTCGACTACGAGGTGACGCTGACCAGCGTGGCGCGGATGGCGATCCCGGAGTTCGCCGACTGGAGCGGAGTCGACCTGCTCGAGGACGGCCAGATCCACCGGCTCGCGGTGGAGCACTTCGACCCGGCGAAGGTGCAGTTCGCCCTCGACATCGAACGGCGCTACCCCTCCGACCGCGACACCGGCGAGGGTGCCTGGGCCGTGATCGCCTCCGGCGAGAGCGTGCTGATCCCGGAGATCCCCGACGAGATGCTGGTCGAGGCCGCCAAGGACGATGAGCACCTGCGGCTGGCCCGGATGCTCCAGCTGCGCAGCGTGCTGATCGTGCCGCTGGTCGCGCGCGGTCGGGTGCTCGGCGCGATCAGCTGGGTGATGGCCGAGTCGGGCCGCACCTACACCGAGGAGGACGTGAAGTTCGCCGAGGAGCTGGCCCGGCGCGCGGCGGTAGCGATCGACAACTCCCAGCTGCACAGCCAGACCCGGGAGGTCGCCGAGCAGCTGCAGCGCGCCGTACTCCCCACCCTGCCGAACAGCATCCCCGGCTGGAAGCTGGCCAGCTTCTACGCCCCCGCAGGCCGCACCGAGGTCGGCGGCGACTTCTACGACGCGATCCCACTCGCGGACGGCCGACTGGCGCTCTTCGTCGGGGACGTCATGGGCCGTGGCGTCGAGGCGGCGGCCGCCATGGCGCAGATGCGCTCTGCCCTGCGGGCCCACATCGTGGTGGACCCGAAGCCTGAGACGGTGGTCAGCCAGATGAGCACGCTGGTCGCCACCTACGACATGAACCAGCTGGTGACGCTGGTCTACCTGGTCGCATCAGCGGGCTCGCTGGTCTACGTCAACGCCGGCCACCCGCCCCCAGCCGTCCTAGCCGCCGACGGCACGGGTTGGGCGCTGCCCCCGGCCGAAGGACCACCGCTGGGCGTGACCGGGACTCCGCGACGCTCACGCACCGTGTCGTTCCCGCCCGGGGACACCCTGCTTGCCTACACGGACGGGCTGATCGAACGGCGCGGCGAGGACATCGACGTCGGCCTCGCGCGGTTGCTGTCCCGCCTGCCCGCTCTGGGGAGCGGGCCGCTGCCCGGCGCCCTGTCCGCGTTGGTTGACGACGTGCGTGACCACGGGCGCAACGACGACGTGGCGGCACTGGCGGTGCGGCACGGCTGACCCCCCGGGGGGCTGCTGCGTGGATACTTCATCGCGAACCCCAGGTTCTAATCATGCAGCGTGCTGTATAGTCATGCACATGCAGACCTTCCGTGTCGCAGTCGCCGGCGCCAGCGGGTACGCCGGGGGAGAGGTGCTCCGCCTGCTCCTGGGCCATCCCGCGGCCGAGGTCGGGGCGGTGACCGGCGCCTCCAACGCCGGGCAGCCGCTGGGTGCGCTGCAACCGCACCTGCTCCCCCTGGCCGATCGTGTGCTGGAGGAGACGACGCCCGAGACACTGGCCGGGCACGACGCGGTGGTGCTCGCGCTGCCACACGGAGAGTCCGGGCCCATCACCGAGGCGCTCGGCGACGGCCCCGTGGTCATCGACTGCGGCGCCGACCACCGGCTCACCGATGCCGAGGCGTGGCAGCGGTTCTACGGCACCGAGTACGCCGGCAGCTGGCCCTACGGCCTGCCCGAGCTGCTCGGCCAGCGCGACCAGCTGACCGGCGCCCGGCACATCGCCGTGCCGGGCTGCTACCCGACCGTGACCACGCTGACCCTGGCTCCGGCCGTCGCGGCCGGGCTGGTCGAGCCCACCGACCTGGTCGTGGTGGCCGCCTCCGGCAGCAGCGGCGCCGGGAAGTCCGCGAAGCCGCACCTGCTCGGCAGCGAGGTGATGGGCTCGATGTCCGCGTACGGCGTGGGCGGACTGCACCGGCACACCCCCGAGATCGTGCAGAACCTCGGCGGCCTGGGAGCCGGCCCGGTGAGCGTCAGCTTCACCCCGACGCTGGCGCCGATGCCGCGCGGCATCCTGTCCACCTGCACGGGACGGCTCGCGCAGGGCGTGACCGGGGACGACGTCCGGTCGGCGTACCAGAAGGCGTACGCCGACGAGCAGTTCGTGCACCTGCTGCCCGAGGGCCGCTGGCCCTCCACCGGTGCGGTGCTGGGGTCCAACGCCGTCCAGCTGCAGGTGACCGTCGACGAGGCCGCCGGCCGGATGGTCGCCGTCGGCGCCGTCGACAACCTCGCCAAGGGCACCGGGGGAGCTGCGGTGCAGTGCCTGAACCTGGCCCTCGGCCTGCCCGAGGAGACCGGGCTGTCCACGGTCGGTCTCGCACCATGAGGTTCGCCCCACCCTCCGCCGGACAACGCCGCGGGGGCCCCGAATGAGCGTCACCCATCCGGCCGGCTTCCGGGCCGGCGCGGTCGCCGCGGGCCTGAAGTCCGCGGGGGGCCTCGACATGGCTCTGGTGGTCAACGACGGGCCGTCGAGCGCCAGCGCGACCGTGTTCACCGCCAACCGGTGCAAGGCAAACCCCGTGCTGTGGAGCGAGCAGGTGGTCGCCGACGGCAGCGTGCGCGCCGTGGTGCTCAACTCCGGCGGTGCCAACTGCTACACCGGCGCGGAGGGGTTCCAGACCACCCACGCCGTCGCCGAGCGGGTCGCCGACCGGCTCGGCATCGGGGCGATCGACGTCGTGGTCTGCTCCACCGGCCTGATCGGGCTCCGCAACGACCGCGACGACCTGCTCGCCGGAGTCGATGCGCTCGACCCCGCGCTCGGGCAGCACGGGGAGCAGGCCGCCCGGGCGATCATGACCACCGACAGCGTGCCCAAGCAGTCGGTCCTCACCCGCGACGGCTGGAGCGTCGGAGGCATGGCCAAGGGCGCCGGCATGCTGGCTCCCCAGCTCGCCACCATGCTGGTGGTGCTCACCACCGACGCTGACGTCGAGCCCGCCGTGCTCGACCGGGCCCTGCGCGCGGCAACGCGGGTCAGCTTCGACCGGCTGGACTCCGACGGCTGCATGAGCACCAACGACACGGTGACGCTGCTGGCCAGCGGCGCCTCCGGCGTACGTCCCGACGAGTCCGCCTTCACCGCCGTGCTGACCGACGCCTGCGCCGACCTGGCGCGGCAGCTGCTCGCCGACGCCGAGGGCGCCGACCACGAGATCGCGATCACCGTGAAGGGAGCCGCATCGGAGGACGACGCGGTCGAGGTCGGACGCAGCGTGGCCCGGAGCAACCTGTTCAAGGCGGCGGTGTTCGGCAAGGACCCGAACTGGGGCCGGGTGCTGGCAAGCATCGGCACCACGCAGGCCGCCTTCGACCCTGCCGACCTCGACGTCGCGATGAACGACGTCTGGGTGTGCCGGCGCAGCGAGCCGGCCGGGGACCCGGCCGGTGTCGACCTGTCACCCCGCGAGGTGACCGTGACCATCGACCTGAAGTCCGGAGGGGCCGAAGCCACCGTGTGGACCAACGACCTGACCCACGCCTACGTCCACGAGAACAGCGCGTACTCGTCATGAGCATCGAAGACGCCGCCGAGATGCGGCCCCCCACCGCCGACCCGGCCAAGGCCCGCACCCTGGCCGGCGCGCTGCCATGGCTGCTGAAGTACCACGGCAAGGTCGTGGTGGTGAAGTACGGCGGCAACGCCATGACCGACGACGAGCTCAAGCGCGACTTCGCCGAGGACATCGTGTTCCTGCGGATGGCCGGCTTCAAGCCGGTCGTGGTCCACGGCGGCGGACCCCAGATCTCGGCCATGCTGGACCGGCTGGGCATCGAGAGCGAGTTCCGCGGCGGCCTGCGGGTCACCACGGGCGAGGCCATGGACGTGGTCCGGATGGTGCTGGTCGGCCAGGTGCAGCGCGAGCTGGTCGGGCTGCTCAACGCACACCGGCCGGTCGCGGTGGGCCTGTCCGGTGAGGACGGCGGGCTGTTCACCGCCCGGCGTACCGGCACCACGGTCGACGGCGAGGAGGTCGACCTGGGCCTGGTCGGCGAGGTGGCGGAGGTGCGGCCGGAGGCGGTGCTCGACGTCATCGGGGCCGGCCGGATCCCGGTGATCTCCTCGGTCGCACCCGACCCCGACGGCGCGGTGCACAACGTCAACGCCGACACCGCCGCGGCCGCGCTCGCGGTGGCGCTGGGGGCCGAGAAGCTGCTGGTGCTCACCGACGTCGAGGGCCTCTACCGCGACTGGCCGGACAGCGACGACGTGATCGGCGAGATCAGCCCGGAGTCGCTGGCCGAGCTGATGCCGAGCCTGGCCAGTGGGATGGTGCCGAAGATGCAGGCCTGCCTCAACGCGGTCCAGGGCGGGGTGCCCCGCGCCACCGTGGTGGACGGCCGCGAGCCGCACGCCGTACTGCTGGAGATCTTCACCGATGAGGGGGTGGGCACCCAGGTGCTGCCCGGCGTGGAGACCAAGATCAAGAGAGCCCGGGAGTGAATCAGCAGATGACCACCGACGACACGGCCTCAGGACAGGTCAGGCAGCGCTACGCGGCCGCCCTGATGAACACCTTCGGCGCGCCCAAGCTGGTGCTCGCCCGCGGCCGCGGGGCCCACCTGTGGGACGCCGACGGCAAGGAGTACGTCGACCTGCTCGGCGGCATCGCGGTCAATGCGCTCGGCCACGCCCACCCGCGCCTCGTCGACGCCGTGACCGGGCAGCTGCAGACCCTGGGCCACGTGTCCAACTTCTTCACCACCGAGCCGCAGGTGCGGCTCGCCGAGAGGCTGTTGGGGATGCTGGGCGGGTCCGGGAAGGTCTTCCTCGCCAACTCCGGGACCGAGGCCAACGAGGCCGCGTTCAAGCTCACCCGCCGGACCGGCCGCACCCATCTCGTTGCCGCGGAGGGTGCTTTCCACGGCCGCACCATGGGGGCGCTGGCGCTGACCGCCAAGTCGGCCTACCGGGAGCCCTTCGAACCGCTGCCCGGCGAGGTGACCTTCGTGCCGTACGGCGACGAGCGGGCCCTCGCCGAGGCGGTCACCGACCGCACCGCGGCCGTGGTGCTGGAGCCGATCCAGGGCGAGGCCGGGGTGGTGCTGCCCCCGGCCGGCTACCTCGCCGCGGCCCGCCGTATCACCCGCGAGCGTGGCGCGCTGCTGTGGCTCGACGAGGTGCAGTCGGGCATGGGCCGCACCGGTCGCTGGCTCGCGCACCAGCTGCCCGACCTCGACCCGCACGGCGCACCCGACGTGGTCACGCTCGCGAAGGGGCTGGCGGGGGGCTTCCCGATCGGTGCCTGCCTGGCCCTCGGGGACGCCGGCGACCTGCTGCAGCCCGGCAACCACGGCACCACGTTCGGCGGCAACCCGGTCGCCTGCACCGCGGCGCTGACCGTGCTCGACGTCATCGAGGACGACGGCCTGCTCGACCGTGCCCGCAGCCTGGGAGACCGGCTGAAGTCGGGCGTCGGCGAGGACCAGCGGGTCACCGAGGTCCGCGGGGAGGGCCTGCTGATCGGGCTCGACCTGAGCGAGCAGCGCGCACCACAGGTGGTGGCCGCAGCGCAGCAGGCCGGCTTCATCGTGAACAACCCGACCCCGTCCCGGATCCGGCTGGCGCCACCGCTGGTGATCGGCGACGCCGACGTGGATGCGTTCCTCTCCGCCTGGCCGGTCATCCTCGACGCGGCGTACGCCGACGAGGAGGCGAGCGCGAGGTGAGGCACTTCCTGCGCGACGACGACCTCACCCCCGACGAGCAGGCCGAGGTCCTGGAGCTGGCGGCCGCGATGAAGCGGGCGCCGTACGACCGCAGGCCGCTGGCTGGCCCCGGGACCGTGGCGCTGCTCTTCGACAAGCCGACGCTGCGCACCCAGGCGTCGTTCCAGGCCGGTGTCGCCGAGCTCGGCGGCTTCCCGATGCTGGTCGACGGCTCCCTGGCCGGGGTGGGCACCCGGGAGCCCGTGGCGGACGTCGCCCGGGTGCTCGGCAGGCAGGCCGTCGCGGTCGTGTGGCGCACCGGTGACCAGTCCCGGATCGAGGAGATGGCGGCGTACGCCGGCGTCCCGGTCGTCAACGCGCTCACCGACCAGTTCCACCCCTGCCAGCTGCTCGCGGACCTGCTCACGGTCCGGGAGCACAAGCGTGGTCTTGCCGGGTTGCGGGCGGCCTTCGTCGGTGACGCCGCGAGCAACATGGGCCACTCCTGGCTGCTGGCCGGCGCCACCGCCGGACTCGAGGTCGAGATCGGCTGCCCGCCCGGCTACGAGCCGGACCCGGAGGTGTTCAGGGCCGCCGCGGCAGTCGCTGCGAAGACCGGCGGCTCGGTGCATCTGGACCATGACGTCGGCACGGCCGTCCTGGGCGCAGACGTGGTCATCACCGACACCTGGGTCTCGATGGGCAAGGAGGCGGAGGCAGCCGACCGGCTGGCCGCGCTGGCGCCGTACCAGCTGGACGAGGATCTGCTTGCTCGTGCGAAGTCCGACGCGATCGTGCTGCACTGCCTGCCGGCCTACCGCGGCAAGGAGGTGACCGCCGGGGTCATCGACTCCTCCGCCAGCGTGGTCTGGGACGAGGCCGAGAACCGCCGGCACGCCCAGAAGGCGCTGCTCACCTGGCTGCTGGAGCGGGGGCCATGATGAGGAGCCCGCACAACCACAGCCCGCTGACCAAGAACGCCCGGCAGCAGCGGATCATCGAGCTGCTGGAGACGGCGGAGGTGCGGTCGCAGAGCGAGCTGGCCGACCTGCTCGCGGTGCGGGGCGTGCTGGTGACCCAGGCGACCCTCTCGCGTGACCTGCTCGAGCTGGACGCGGTCAAGGTGCGGGCGGCATCGGGGTCGCTGGTGTACGCCGTCCCGGCCGAGGGCGGGGACCGTACTCCGCTGGTGACCCGGGAGACCGCGGCGAGCGAGACCCGGCTGACCCGGCTGCTCGGCGAGCTGCTGGTCTCCGCGGAGGCCAGCTCGAACCTGGTCGTGCTGCGCACACCGCCCGGTGCGGCGAACTTCCTCGGCTCCGCGCTGGACCGTGCCGAGTTGCACGACGTCCTGGGCACGATCGCCGGCGACGACACGGTCGTGGTCATCTCGCGCGACCCGGACGGCACCGGACTGGCCGAGCGGTTCCTGGCGATGGCCAACCGCGAGCCCTCGGGGAACCCGACATGACCGGGGAGGGGACCACCGGGACCGGCAGGCTCTGGGGCGGCCGCTTCGCCGGTGGCCCGAGCCCCGAGCTGGAGGCGCTGTCGAGGTCGACCCACTTCGACTGGCGGCTGGTGCCGCAGGACCTGGCGGGCTCGGCCGCGCACGCCCGCGTGCTGCATGCGGCGGGACTGCTCGAGGACGCCGAGCTGGCCGGACTGCTGCAGGGCATCGACGCGCTGCGGCAGCGGTACGACGCCGGAGAGCTGCGGCCCGACCCGGGAGACGAGGACGTGCACGGGGCCCTGGAGCGGCTGCTGCTGGAGCAGGTCGGCGCCGAGCTGGGCGGCCGTCTGCGGGCGGGTCGGAGCCGCAACGACCAGGTCGCCACGCTGTTCCGCTCCTACCTGCGCGATCACGCGCGGGTGGTCGGCGGGCTGCTGCTCGACCTGGCCGAGGCCATCGCCGGGCAGGCCGAGCGACACCTGACCGAAACCGGTGGCGCGGTGATGCCTGGTCGCACCCACCTCCAGCACGCCCAGCCGGTGCTGCTGTCCCACCACCTCCTCGCCCACGCGTGGCCGCTGCTGCGCGACGTCGATCGGCTGGCCGACTGGGACGACCGGGTCGCGGCTGACTCGCCGTACGGCTCGGGCGCACTGGCGGGCTCCAGCCTCGGGCTGGACCCCGGGGCGGTTGCCCGCGACCTCGGCTTCACCGGGTCGAGCGCGAACTCGATCGACGGGACCGCCAGCCGGGACTTCGTCGCCGAGTTCGCCTTCGTCGCCGCCATGAGCGGCGTGGACGTCAGCCGGCTCGCCGAAGAGGTGTGCCTGTGGGCCACTGCCGAGTTCGGCTTCGTCCGCCTCGACGACGGCTACTCGACCGGGTCGAGCATCATGCCGCAGAAGAAGAACCCCGACATCGCCGAGCTGGCCCGGGGCAAGTCCGGCCGGCTGGTCGGCAACCTGAGCGGCCTGCTGACCACGCTGAAGGCGCTGCCGCTGGCCTACAACCGGGACCTGCAGGAGGACAAGGAGCCGGTGTTCGACTCCGTGGACACTCTGGAGGTGCTGCTGCCGGCGTTCACCGGGATGGTCGCCACGCTCGAGTTCGACACTGGCCGGATGGCCGAGCTCGCGCCGCGGGGCTTCTCGCTGGCCACCGACGTCGCGGAGTGGCTGGTGCGGCAGCGGGTGCCGTTCCGGGAGGCCCACGAGATCGCGGGGGCCTGCGTGCGCGCGTGCGAGGAACGAGGCGTCGACCTGCCGGACCTGTCCGACGACGACCTGGCGGCGATCGACCCGCGGCTGACCCCCGCGGTCCGCGAGGTGCTCACCGTCGAGGGCTCGGTGGCCTCTCGGAACGCACGAGGCGGCACCGCGCCGGCCCGGGTGGCCGACCAGCTGGCGGAGCTGCGTGAGGTGGTGGCGGCCCACCGTGCCCGGCTGGGCTGAGGGCCGGCCGCTGGAGGTGGCGCCGCGGCTGCTGGGCGCGGTGCTGCGGCGCGGCGCCGTGGCGATCCGGCTCACCGAGGTGGAGGCGTACGACGGCGCCGACGACCCGGGCTCCCACGCCTACCGGGGCCGGACGCAGCGCAACGACGTCATGTTCGGGCCCCCGGGGCACCTGTACGTGTACTTCACCTACGGCATGCACCACTGCGCAAACCTGGTCACCGCACCCGACGGCGACCCGGGCGCCGTGCTGCTGCGGGCCGGCGAGGTGGTCGAGGGCGTCGAGCTGGCCAGGCAGCGCCGGTCCGCCTCGCGCACGGACCGGGACCTGGCTCGGGGCCCGGCCCGGCTGTGCCAGGCACTCGGGCTGACGCTGACCGACAACGGCATCGCGGCGGACCTCGCGCCGGCGAACGTGCCGCCCAGCGAGGTCCACACCGGCCCACGGGTCGGGCTGCGCGACGCCGCCGACCGGCCCTGGCGGTTCTGGCTGGCCGGGGAACCCACGGTCTCGACCTACCGGCCGGCCAAGAGGAGGAACTGACGATGCTGGTGCATCCCTGGGACGAGGCGACGCGTGAGGAGTGGCAGCAGGTGCTCGCCACCCACGACTTCGGCGAGCTGGTCACCGCGGGCCACGTGGACGGCTATCCGGTGGTCGTGCCCACCCACTTCGTCTACGACGACCCGGACGTGCTGCTGCACCTGGCCCGGCCCAACCCGGTCTGGCGTGCGCTGGAGCAGGACCCGCGGGTGGTGTTGAGCCTGGCCACGGACTGGACCTACGTGGAGGCGGCCTGGAACAGCGACACCGGCGAGGACCCGCACTACGGCGTGCCGACGTCGTACTACACCGCCGTCCAGCTGCGCGGCACCGCCGAGATCCTCGACGACCCGGAGGAGAAGGCCGCGGTGCTGCGCGTCCAGCTCGCGCACTTCGAGCCGCGCGGCTCCACCAGGGTGCCACCGCGGGCGGAGAGCGAGAGTGACCGGCGCCAGCTGCCCGGCATCCGCGCGATCCGGGTCCGGGTCGAGCAGGTGCTGGCCAAGCAGAAGTACGGCGGCAACAAGACCGTCGACCACCGCCATCGCATCGCCGATCGGCTCGCCGAGCGCAACGCCCCGGGAGACCCGGCCGCACGCACGCACCTGCTGCGCCGGACGCCGCGGACCTGAGAGCCTGTCCCCATGGAGCTGACCAAGCAGACCCTGGACGAGCTGATGCCGTTCGGCGCCCACCTGGGCATCGACCTGGTCGAGGCCACACCGGAGCGAGCGGTCGCCACGCTGGGCTGGGATGAACGCATCACCACCTCCGGTGGCGCGCTGCACGGCGGCGCGCTGATGGGGCTGGCCGACTCCGTCGGTGGCCTGGTGGCGTTCCTGAACCTGCCCGACGGAGCCGGCACGTCCACGATCTCCTCCAGCACGGTGTTCCTGCGGGGCGTCCGCGAGGGCAGCGTGACCGCGACCGGCCGGCCGATCCATGTCGGCCGCACCACGATCGTGGTCGAGACCGAGCTCCGCATCGACGACAGGCCGGTCTCGCGGACGACGCAGACCCAGGCGGTGCTGCTGCCCAGGGGAGGAGGGCAGTGACCCCGCTGCACCAGGGCACCGGCCGGGCGCTGCGCCGTACCCTGGCCGACGCCCAGGCCGACGGGCGGGTCCCGGGCGTGCTCGGCGGCGTGGTCCGCGAGGGCAGCCTGGCCTGGGTGGACTCGGTCGGTTGCGCCGACGTCGCGAGTCCCGACGTACCGCCGGGGGAGGACCAGCAGTTCCTGATCGCCTCCAACACCAAGACCTTCACCGCGGTGATGGTGATGGCACTGCGGGACGAGGGCAGGCTCGACCTCGACGACACCCTCGAGGAGTTCGTCCCCGAGTGCGGCCACAGCGGGCTGACCGTGCGGCAGATGCTCGCCCACGCCTCGGGCATGCAGCGGGAGCCGGTCACCGACGTGTGGGAGACCCTCGAGCACCCCGACCGGGCGCAGCTGGTCGCCGGTTTCGCAGAGGCCGAGCGGGTGCACCGGCCGCACCACCGGTGGCACTACTCCAACCTCGTCTACGCGATGCTCGGCGAGGTGGTCGCACGGCTCGACGGCCGGGAGTGGCTCGACTCGCTGAGGGCGCGGATCCTGGACCCGCTGGAGATGCGACGGACCACCCTCGGGCTCGCCGGCGACGCGGTCACCGGCTACTACGTGCCGCCCTTCAGCGACGTACCGGTGCCCGAGCCGACCTTCGACTCCCGCGCGATGGCGCCCTGCGGCGGCCTGGCGAGTACGGCACAGGACCTCGCCCGCTGGTCGGCGTTCGTGGCCGACCCGGTCTCCGACGTGCTCGACCCGGACACCTTCGAGGAGATGGTGCAGCCGCAGATCATGGCGGACCTGGACCACTGGACGCTCGCCTTCGGGCTCGGCTTCATGCTGCACCGCAGCCACGACCGGGTGTACGTCGGCCACACCGGGTCGATGCCCGGCCACATCAGCGGGCTGTTCACCCACCGTGCCACCGGAACCGGCGGCCTGGTGCTGATGAACGGCACCAACGCGCCCGATCCGGCACCGGTCGCGGTCTCCCTCGCAGACCGGGTGCTCGACGACGACCCGCTGCCACGTGAGCCCTGGCGGCCGGGCACCGAGGTGCCCGCCGAGCTGGCCGGGGTGGCCGGCCGGTGGTACTCCGAGGGCGCACCGGTCGACTTCTCGGTGCGCCAGGGGCGGCTGGAGGCACGCAGCCCGGAGGCACCCCGGCACAAGCCGCCCTCGGTGTTCACGCGGCTGTCCGTGGACCTCTACCGCACCGAGTCGGGCCGCGAGGTGGGGGAGCTGCTGCGCATCACCCGCGCCACCGACGGGTCGGTCAGCACGATGAGCTGGGCGACGTACCCGGTCACCCGGGAGCCGCTGGCCTTCGGGCAGCGGCACAATGAGCCCGGACAATGAAGCACTGACGCCGAACCGGACCCGAATGCACGAAAGGCACACCGTGGCCATCGACCCCCACCTCTTCGACGACCTGCAGTGGCGTGGTCTCCTGGTCCAGTCCACGGACCGTGACGCGCTGCGAGCCGCCCTGGGCGCCGACGCCGGGGGGATCCGGTTCTACGTCGGCTTCGACCCGACCGCGCCGAGCCTGCACCTGGGGCACCTGGTCCAGGTGCTCACCGCACGCCGGCTGCAGCAGGCCGGCCACACGCCGTACGCCCTGGTCGGCGGGGCGACCGGCATGATCGGGGACCCCAAGGAGTCCGGCGAACGCACCCTGAACGACCTGGACACGGTGAAGGCCTGGGTGGACAAGGTGCGAGCCCAGATCGAGCCGTTCCTGTCCTTCGAGGGGCACAACGGGGCCACCATGGTCAACAACTACGACTGGACGGCCAGTCTGTCCACCATCGACTTCCTGCGCGAGGTCGGCAAGCACTTCCCGGTCAACCGGATGCTGGCCCGTGACGTGGTGCGGTCACGGCTCGAGGCGGGGATCAGCTACACCGAGTTCAGCTACGTGCTGCTGCAGTCGTGGGACTTCTTGAACCTGCACCGCGACCACGGGGTGACACTGCAGTTCGGCGGCTCCGACCAGTGGGGCAACCTGACCGCAGGGGTGGAGCTGATCCGCCGGTCGACCGGTGGGCATGCGCACGCCTTCGCGACCCCGCTGGTCACCCGGGCCGACGGCACCAAGTACGGCAAGACGGAGTCGGGCGCGCTCTGGCTGGACCCGGCGCTGATGTCGCCGTACGCGTTCCACCAGTTCTGGCTCAACGTGGAGGACGAGAAGGTCGGCGAGCTGCTGCGGGTCTTCACGTTCTTGTCCCACGAGGAGATCGAGCAGCTCGAGCAGCAGACCGGGGAGAAGCCGTTCCTGCGCGCGGGCCAGAAGGCGTTGGCCGACGAGGTGACCACGCTGGTTCACGGCGCCGAGGAGACCGCACAGGCGAAGGCCGCGGCCGCGGCCCTGTTCGGGGCAGGGGAGCTGCGGACGCTGAGCCCGAACACGTTGACCGCGGCGCTGGACGAGGCTGGCGCGAGGTCGGCGCCCCAGGGGGCCGACATCGTCGAGCTGCTGGTGGCCTCGGGGCTGGTCAGGAGCAAGGGCGAGGCTCGCCGCACCATCGGCGAGGGCGGCGCCTACCTGAACAACGAGCGGGTGAGCGACCCGGAGCTGGTTCCCGGAGAGTCTGACACGATCGCCGGCTGGGTGGTGCTGCGCCGGGGCAAGAAGCACCTCGCCGGGGTACGGCTGAGCTGAGCGATGGCGTCGCCCTGGCAGGACCCGCTCGCGGCCCGGGCACGCGAGCGGCTGCCGGCGCCGGTCTGGCAGTACTTCGCGACCGGCGCCCGGGAAGGGGACAGTGCCGCCGAGGCGCACGCGGCGTGGTCGGACCGGCGGCTCTGGCCGCGCGTGCTGCGCGACGTCACCGAGGTCGACCCCTCCACCCGGCTGCTCGGCACCGGCTTCCGGCTGCCGTTCGGGATCGCGCCGACCTCGATGCAGCGTTGTGCCGACCCGCGCGGTGAGCTGGCGATGGCCGCGGCCGCAGCCTCCGTCGGGGTTCCCCACGTGGTCTCCAGCAATGCCGGGTTCCCGTTCGCCGACATCGCCGATGCCGGCGGTCCGTGGTGGCTGCAGGTCTACCTCACGGCCCCGCGCGAGCCGTGCGTCCACGTCCTGGACGCGGCGGTCTCGGCGGGCGCCTCGGCAGTTGTCGTCACCGTGGACACGCCGGTCGTGGGCACGAAGTACGACATCACCGACGACGACTTCGCCGACGTCGACCTGTCGTGGCACCGCTGCAACTATCCCGCCGGCGTCACCGGAGGGCAGCAGGGGCTCTGGGCCACCGACCTGACCTTCGCGGACCTCGGCTGGCTGGCTCGTCGTACCGGGCTCCCCGTGGTCGTCAAGGGGGTGCTCCGCCCTGACGACGCTCGTCGGTGCGTCGACGCCGGCGCCGCCGCGGTGTGGGTCTCCAACCACGGCGGTCGCCAGCTCGACCGCGCGGTGAGCACCGCCGTGGCGCTGCCGGCCGTGGCCGGGGCCGTCGGCGGTGAGGCCGAGGTGTACGTCGATGGCGGCCTGCGCTCCGGTCTGGACCTGCTCACTGCCCTGGCGTCGGGCGCCGACGCAGCCTTCCTCGGCCGGCTGCCCCTGTTCGCCCTCGCGGCCGGCGGCGGGGACCGGGTGGCCGCGGTGCTGCGACTTCTCGGTGAGGAGCTGACCGAGGCGATGCGGCTGTCCGGCAGCGCCGACCTGGCCTCGGTGCGGGGGCTGCTGCAGCCGCTGGAGGGCCCCTGAGGACGTGTGTTCCGGGCGTGTGACCGGGGCCACCCGCAGCCGATTTGACGGGTGTCCCCAGGCGTCCCTAATGTTCTGCATGTCGCCACGGCGCGGCGGGACGCAAGGCCCCAGAGGGGCCGGGCGGCCGGCCCGGGGCGGACTCCCGCACCCCATCTCGTTCGAGGTGGTCCGCACGCGCCGTCAGGCGCGTCGGGGACCGGCTCACACGCTGATGTGCGGCGCGGTGAGGGAGGTGGATCCCGGTTTGACTGGGAGACCACAGCCCGGTAAGTTAACGAAGGTTGCCCCGCGGGAAGGCCGAGAGGCCGGACAGCGGTGCGCGTTCGATCCTTGAGAACTCAACAGTGTGCCAAAAGTCGACGAATTAATTTACCCCGTTCGACTGGACCACCATCGGTGGGAAGGTCGACGGTTCCTTTGGTAAGGACGATAATTCTGACATTGTCAGTGATTGTCTCTCTTGCCAGGACACTCCGAAGGATTGGCAGCCGCCTCGGTGGCTGTCGCAAGATTTCAACGGAGAGTTTGATCCTGGCTCAGGACGAACGCTGGCGGCGTGCTTAACACATGCAAGTCGAGCGGTAAGGCCCCTTCGGGGGTACACGAGCGGCGAACGGGTGAGTAACACGTGAGTAATCTGCCCCTCACACTGGGATAACCCCCGGAAACGGGAGCTAATACCGGATACGACCACTTCGGACATCCGACGGTGGTGGAAAGCTCCGGCGGTGAGGGATGAGCTCGCGGCCTATCAGCTAGTTGGTGGGGTAACGGCCCACCAAGGCTTCGACGGGTAGCCGGCCTGAGAGGGTGACCGGCCACACTGGGACTGAGACACGGCCCAGACTCCTACGGGAGGCAGCAGTGGGGAATATTGGACAATGGGCGCAAGCCTGATCCAGCAACGCCGCGTGAGGGATGACGGCCTTCGGGTTGTAAACCTCTTTCAGCAGGGACGAAGCGCAAGTGACGGTACCTGCAGAAGAAGCACCGGCCAACTACGTGCCAGCAGCCGCGGTAATACGTAGGGTGCGAGCGTTGTCCGGAATTATTGGGCGTAAAGAGCTCGTAGGCGGTCTGTCACGTCGGGAGTGAAAACTCAGGGCTTAACCCTGAGCCTGCTTCCGATACGGGCAGACTGGAGGTATGCAGGGGAGAATGGAATTCCTGGTGTAGCGGTGAAATGCGCAGATATCAGGAGGAACACCGGTGGCGAAGGCGGGTCTCTGGGCCGATACTGACGCTGAGGAGCGAAAGCGTGGGGAGCGAACAGGATTAGATACCCTGGTAGTCCACGCTGTAAACGTTGGGCGCTAGGTGTGGGGCTCTTTTCACGGGTTCCGTGCCGTAGCTAACGCATTAAGCGCCCCGCCTGGGGAGTACGGCCGCAAGGCTAAAACTCAAAGGAATTGACGGGGGCCCGCACAAGCGGCGGAGCATGGGGATTAATTCGATGCAACGCGAAGAACCTTACCTGGGTTTGACATGCACTAGTAAGCCATGGAGACATGGCCCCCCTGGTGGTTGGTGTGCAGGTGGTGCATGGCTGTCGTCAGCTCGTGTCGTGAGATGTTGGGTTAAGTCCCGCAACGAGCGCAACCCTCGTTCCATGTTGCCAGCGCGTTATGGCGGGGACTCATGGGAGACTGCCGGGGTCAACTCGGAGGAAGGTGGGGACGACGTCAAGTCATCATGCCCCTTATGTCCAGGGCTTCACACATGCTACAATGGCCGGTACAGAGGGCTGCGA
>JBOHDO010000012.1:0-6670 GCA_050699415.1 Marmoricola sp. | reverse complement strand
CCGCCGGGCCGGCCGCCCCCGGGACCGCGCCCCGGCACCCCGCGGCGACGCCGCGGCCCGCTGCTGCTGGCGGCCGCCCTCGTGGTGGCGTTGCTGCTCGGGGTCGGTGCGTGGTGGTTCGGGATCGCCCGCTACACGACCACTCCGGGCGTGATCAACCTGTCGGTGGCCACGGCCCATGCGAAGGCGCACCGGGCCGGGCTGGACCTGCGCGTCTCGCAGCGTGCCTACTCCGAGACCGTGGTCCGCGGTGCGGTGATCAGCACCGACCCGGCCCCCGGCTCGCGGGTGCTCGACCACGGCACGGTCGACGCGGTGGTCTCGCGGGGGCCCGAGCGGCACAAGGTGCCCGACGTCCGCGGCCTGCGGCCCGACCAGGCCCGGCAGGCGATCTCCGCCCGGCACCTGGCGTTCGGGCGCGAGATCGGCCACTACTCGCCGAAGGTCCCCCAGGGCGTGGTGATCCGGACCGACCCGGCCATCGGCTCCGAGCAGCGGCGTGACACCGCGGTCGACGTGGTCACCAGTCGCGGGCCGCGGCCGATCCCGGTCCCGGACCTGACCGGCCAGAAGGCGGACCGGGCCGTGCAGCGGCTGGGCCGGCTGGGGTTCACGGTGGAGACCGGCCGACGGAGGTTCTCCGACGCCGTACCTGCCGGTGACGTGATCAGCCAGTCCCCCGACTCCGGCACCGGCCACCGCGGCGACCGGGTCACGCTGGTGGTCTCCCGCGGCCCCCACCTGGTCCGGGTGCCCGACCTGGTCCGGCGGTCGGAGCAGGACGCGCGCCGCATCCTGGCGAAGATGGGCCTGCGGGTCGCGGAGCACCAGCTGCCGTTCTCCATCGGGCTCGGGCGGGTCGCCCGGATGTCACCCTCGCCGGGGTCACGGGTGCCCAAGGGCAGCACGGTGACGCTGGGCCTGGTCTGAGGGGCCAGTTCGACACGTTCCGACACGCACGTCACAAGGCTGTTCAAAGATCACACCAGCCTCACTGGTAACGTTCTTGGCTTCCTGTTCGTGACCGAGCCCCGGGGGTGACCGGGATGGGACGTCGTCTTCTGCTCGCCGGCCTGGCCTGCGCCGCGGCGCTGGCCGTCGTGCTCGGCCTCGCCCCGGCGGCCACGGCCCGGGCCTGGCCCGGGCACCCGGGTCGCCACCTCGTGGTGCACCGGGTCCGCCCCGGGGAGACCGTCACCGGTCTGGCAACCCGGTTCCACGCCTGGACCGCCGAGCTGCGTCGGGTCAACCACCTGCACCGGGACTCGGTGCTGTACGCCGGCCAACGGATCAGGATCCCCGTGGTCGAGGCCGCCGTCCGGCGCGCCCACCGCGAGCGCCACCGGCACCACGGGTTGCGCCCCTACGACCGGAGGATGCGGGTGCACGGCTGGCGGCACTACCGGATGTCCCGGGCGAAGGTGCGCCACCTCATCGTGCGGACGGCGCGGCGCAACCACGTCCCCCGTTCCCTGGCACTGGCCATCGCCTGGCAGGAGTCCGGGTGGCACCAGCCGCTGGTCTCGGCGGACCGCGCCGTCGGGGTGATGCAGCTGCTGCCGGCCACCGCCGACTGGATGAGCCTGTACGTCGGCCGGCGGCTCAACGCCCGCGACACCTACGACAACGTCGCCGCCGGGGTGGCGCTGGTCGGGGTGCTGCGCGACCAGACCCGCCACGACCGCACCGCGATCGCGGCGTACTACCAGGGCCTCGGCGCGGTCCGCCGGCACGGCGTCTACCCGTCCACACGCCACTACGTCCGCAACGTGCGCGCGATCCGCCGGAGCCTGCACGCCGGCAACGCCCCCTGACGCGGCCCGTCTAGGGTTTGCGCGTGTCCCGCCGCGTCGCCCTGCTCGCCACGCTTGCCCTGGTGGGCGTCACCGCGAGCTGGGGGTCGACGTTCTTCCTGATCCACGACCTGCTCACCCGGATGCCGGTGGTGGACTTCCTCGCGGTCCGGTTCGTGGTCGCGGCCGTCGCGATGGTGGTCGCGGTCCCGCGTGCGGTCGGGCGGCTCTCCCACAGCAAGCAGCGACACGCGGTCGTGCTGGGCCTGCTCTACGGGCTCGCCCAGATCCTGCAGACCGCCGGCCTGGCGCACACCGCCGCGAGCGTCTCGGGGTTCATCACCGGCATGTACGTGGTGCTGACCCCGGTGTTCGCGGCCGCGATCCTGCGCACCCGCATCGGCGCGCTGACCTGGGCCGCGGTGATGCTCGCGGTCGCCGGCCTGGGCGTGCTCACCCTGAGCGGGCTCCACGTCGGCTTCGGCGAGGCGGTCACGCTGGTCGCGGCGGTGCTGTACGCGCTGCACATCGTGGGCCTCGGCGCCTGGTCGACGACCCGGGACGCCCTGGGGATGGCGATCCTGCAGACCATCGTGATCGCGGTGGTGTGCACCGTCGCAGCCATCCCCGGTGGCATCGCCCTGCCGTCCCGGGCGGCCGACTGGGCCTCGGTGGTCTACATGGCCCTGGTCGCGGGCGCGGGGGCGCTGCTGGTGCAGACCTGGGCGCAGGCCCACCTGACACCCACCCGGACCGCGATCGTGATGACCATGGAGCCGGTCTTCGCGGCGTTCTTCGCGGTCGTGGCCGGGGGCGAGCACGCAGGGACCCGGATGCTGCTCGGCGGGGCGATGGTGCTGGGGGCGATGCTGCTGGTGGAGCTGGCACCGCGCCGCAAGGTGGAGGGCGAGTCGCCCCACATCGCGGTCTGATCCGAGCCGGTGGCCCGTGGCTCGTCTTGCCTTGCCGCACCGCCCGGAACCGCGGAATCATGGGCCCCAGAGATCTCCGGAGGTCATCATGACCAGTCGCGTCATCGTGCTCGACCGTACAATCTACGCCGGCCTCGACCGGGTGTGGCAGGTGCTCACCGGCATCGACCGTGCCGAGGAGGTGCTGCGCAGCGTGCACCACGTGGAGCCGCTGACCGAGGGCCCGTACGGCGTGGGCACCACCTGGCGCGAGCAACGCACGTTCCTCGGGCACCACGGCCGGGAGGTCCTCAAGGTGGTGCAGTGCGACCCGCCGCACCACACCATGGTCGAGGCGCAGATGGGCCACGACCGGGTGACCACGTCGTACGCCCTGACGCCGCACGAACACACCACCCGGGTCTCGCTGACCATGTCCGCCGACCTGTCGGGCAGGACTCCCTTCGGCAGGGTCGCCTGGAACACCTGGGGCGAGTTCGGCTACGAGAAGACCCGCAAGCTGCTGCGACACGACCTCGACGACATCGCCAGTGCGGCCGAGGCCGCCGAGCAGGCGGCGAACCCGTCCGGCTGGTCACCCCAGGACGCGTGACCGGACGCCGGCTCGGCTAGTCTCCCCGCAGTCGAGCCAGACCAGACGAGCCAGACCAGACGAGGCAGACCAGACGAGGGGGGACCGCGTGTCGCAGCCACCACCGCCGCAGCACCCGGGCTACGGCTACTACCCGCCGCCGCCTCCCCGGGAGACATCGGGCAAGGCGGTGGCCGCGCTGGTGCTCGGCATCCTGGCGTTCGTCAGCTGTGGCCCGTTCACCGCGATCCCGGCGATCTTCGTCGGGCGCAGTGCGATGAGGGACGTCGACGCCTCGCAGGGCCGACTGCAGGGTCGCGGCATGGCCACCGCCGGGTTCGTGCTCGGCATCCTCGGCACGGTGCTGTTCGCGATCCTCATCGCGTTGGTCATCATCGTGGTGGTGATCGGCCTGTCCAGCACCGACTGCCACAACACCGGTGGCAGCGGGAACTACTCCTTCCAGTGCAGCTGAGCGACCGGACCCTGCTCACCCGCCGGAGGGCACGACCTGCGCGAGCACCTTGGCGGCCCGCTCCGCGTCCTCGGCGCTGACGTCGAGGTGGGTCAGCAGCCGAACCCGCTGTGGCCCGACCGCGCCGATCACCACACCCTCCTCGCGAGCGGCCGCGACCACGGCGCTCGCGTCCGGTACGTCGACCACCACGATGTTGGTCGGCACCGCTGCCGGGTCGACACCGCAGGCCTCGGCGAGCGCCCGGGCGTGCTGGTGGTCCTCGGCCAGCCGCTCGACGTTGTGGTCCAGTGCGTAGAGCCCGGCAGCGGCGAGCACGCCGACCTGCCGCATCCCGCCGCCCATCCGCTTGCGGCGGACCCGTGCCTCGGCGATCGCGTCGGCGTCGCCGACGACCAGGGAGCCGATCGGCGCACCCAGCCCCTTGGAGAGGCACACCGCGAGCACGTCGGCCTGATCGCCGTACCCGCGCAGCGGGGTGCCCGTGGCCACGTGCGCGTTCCAGACCCGGGCGCCGTCCATGTGGACCCGCACGCCCGCGCCGTCGGCCCACTCCCGCAGCGCTCGCAGGTCGGCCAGCGGCAGCACGGTGCCGCCGGCGAAGTTGTGGGTGTTCTCCACCGACACCGCCACGGTGCGGACGAAGAACGGGCCCATGTCCGGCGCGTACATCGCCTGGATCGCGGCCAGGTCGACCTGCCCCCGTGGGTCGGTCCAGGTGCGGCTGGTCACCCCGGTCAGCGCGCCGTGCGCACCGAGCTCGGCTCGCAGGATGTGCGCCCGGGACTCGCAGAGCACCTCCTGGCCCGACGCGACGATCGACCCCACCGCGAGCACGTTGGCCATCGACCCGGTCGGCGTGAACAGCGCGGCCTGCTTGCCGAACAGCTCCGCGACCCGGTCCTGGAGCTCGTGCACCGTGGGGTCCTCGTCGTACACGTCGTCGCCGACCTCGGCCTCGGCCATGGCCCGGCGCATGCCCGCGGTCGGTCGGGTGAGGGTGTCGGAGCGGAGGTCGATCATGCCTTGTGCAGCATCTGTGCGACGAGGAAGGCCAGCTCCAGCGACTGCACCCGATTCAGCCGGGGGTCGCACACCGACTCGTAGCGGTGCGCGAGACCGTCCTCGTCGAGCTCCTCGCCGCCACCGACGCACTCGGTGACGTCGTCGCCGGTGAGCTCGACGTGGATCCCGCCGGGCCAGCTGCCCAGCGAGCGGTGCACGTCGAAGAAGCCCTGCACCTCCTCGATCACGTCGTCGAACCGGCGGGTCTTGTAGCCCGAGGACGCCTCGAAGGTGTTGCCGTGCATCGGGTCGCAGACCCAGGCGATGTTCAGGCCCGCGGCGTCGACCTTCTCGACCAGCGCGGGCAGCCCGTCGCGGATCCTGCCCGCACCGAACCGGGTGATGAAGGTCAGCCTGCCCGCCTCGTTGTCGGGGTTGAGCCGCTCGGCCAGCGCGATCGCGTCGTCCGGGCTCGTGGTCGGGCCGAGCTTGACGCCGATCGGGTTCTGGATGTGGCGCAGCATCTCGACGTGGGCGCCGTCGATCTGGCGGGTGCGCTCGCCGATCCACACGAAGTGCCCGGAGACGTCGTACGGCGCACCGGTGCGCGAGTCGATCCGCGTCATCGCGTGCTCGTACTCCAGGATCAGCGCCTCGTGGCTGGAGCAGAAGTCGACCCGGTGGAACTCGTCGGGGTCGGCACCGATGGCCTTCATGAAGGTCAGCGCCCGGTCGATCTCGTTGGCCATCCGCTCGTAGCGCCGGCCCATCGGCGAGCTCTTCACGAAGTCGGTGTTCCAGGTGTGCACCTGGCGCAGGTCGGCGTACCCGCCGGTGACGAAGGCCCGCACCAGGTTCAGCGTCGAGGCCGAGGAGTGGTAGACCTCCACCAGCCGCTGCGGGTCGGGCACCCGGGCCTCGGCGGTGAAGTCGAAGCCGTTGACCGCGTCGCCGCGGTATGCCGGCAGGCTGACCCCCTCACGGGTCTCGAAGCCGGAGCTGCGCGGCTTGGCGTACTGCCCGGCGAGCCGGCCGAGCTTGACCACGGGCACCGAGGCGGCGTACGTGAGCACGACCGCCATCTGGAGCAGCACGCGCAGCTTGTTCCGCACGTTGTCGGCCGTGGCGCCGGCGAAGGTCTCGGCGCAGTCGCCACCCTGCAACAGGAAGGCCTCCCCCCGGCTCACCGCGGCCAGCTTGCCCTTGAGCTCGTCACACTCCCCCGCGAACACCAGCGGTGGCAACGACCGTAGTCGGGCCACCGCGGCCTCGACGGCGTCCGGGTCCGGGTAGTCCGGCTGCTGGGCAGGCCCGAGCGCGTGCAGCGCGGCGAGGTCCGGAACGGGCCCCGGAGATGGCGAGGTCACCGGTCCAGCGTACGACCAGGGCCAGCGCGGGCCGCCGCCGTGTCCACCGGCAGGAATGTCCGCCGCCGCGGTGCCGTTGTGGTCCACATGTCGCAGCGTGTGGTCGCCACCGACTTCGGTGGCCCGGAGGTCCTGGCCGTCGTCGCCGCCGAGGTTCCCGAGCCCGGCAGGGACGAGGTACGCATCGCGGTCCACGCCGCGGGGGTCAACCCCGCGGACGTGAAGTCCTACAGCGGGGAGTGGGGCACGGACCGGGCGCAGCTGCCCAAGCCGCTGGGCTTCGAGGCGGCGGGCGTGGTCACCGCCGCCGGGAGCGACTCCGGCTTCCGGGAGGGTGACGAGGTGGTGGCCTTCCGGGTCGGCGGCGCCTACACCACCGACCTGCTCGCCGCGTCCGACGCGGTCCTGCCCAAGCCCGAGGGGCTCGGCTGGCCCGAGGCGGGAGGCCTGCTGCTGACCGGTGCGACCGCGGTACACACCCTGGTCGCCACCGGCGTGCACGAGGGCGACACGGTGCTGGTCCACGG
>JBOHDO010000011.1:0-32358 GCA_050699415.1 Marmoricola sp. | reverse complement strand
GCCGGGTCAGCAGCCGGGCACGCAGTCGGGTCAGCAGCCGGGCACGCAGTCGGGTCAGCAGCCGGGCACGCAGTCGGGTCAGCAGCCGGGCACGCAGTCGGGTCAGCAGCCGGGCACGCAGTCGGGTCAGCAGCCGGGCACGCAGCCGGGTCAGCAGCCGGGCACGCAGCCGGGTCAGCAGCCGGGCACGCAGCCGGGTCAGCAGCCCAGCGGCACCATGCCGTCCGGTCAGATCCGCCAGATCGGCGACCAGACCGTCGGTGACGTGACGGTGCCGGGAGTCGGCACGGTGGGTGGTCAGCTGCAGAGCCCCTCGCCGGCGACTCAGCCGAACGGCGGCCAGTCGGGTACGGAACCGGCTGTTCCGACCACGGAGTTGGGTGGCCAGCTGGCTCCGACAGGGGCTGACCCCGTCGGTACGACGGTCGGTGTCGGGGACCCGGCGACCACCGGCGCCACCGACAGCACGCCCCAGGTGTCGGTTCCCGGCGTCGCGACTGTCGGGACCGCCTCGGGCTCCGACCCCAGCGGGACCGGTCAGTCGGTAACGGCCACCGTCGGTGACACGATCGGTGTCACTGCGGGAGTGGGTCAGGGAACGGCAGCCCCGCAGGTCCCGGGCACGCAGGCTCCGGGCACGCAGGCTCCGGGCACCCAGGCTCCGGGCACCCAGGCGCCGGGTTCGTCGACTCCCGGGACGATCGGGTCCCAGGGCGACACCTCCACCGGTACGGGCCAGGGCACCACCAGCACCGGACCGGCCGCGGGCACCGCGGTCACCGGTGGCGGCGCCTCCGCCAGTGCCGGTGGGGCGACCGGGTCGGGGTTCGCCCCGACGTACGGCGCGGCGTCCGCGCAGGGAGGTCCGGCGGCTCCGACCGCCAGCGTCCTGCCGAACACCGGCGCGCCGTGGTCCCTGCCGTGGCTGGCGCTGCTCAGCCTCCTCCTGATCGGTCTGGGGGTGAGGCTCGTCCGGCGCCACGCCTGAGGACGCGGTGTCGGGGCCACATCTCGGGGGTGGCCCCGGCACCGAAGATCGTGGCAGGCCCTGGTCCGTCCTTCTCCGGCGCGGACCGGGGCCTGTCCGCAATTGAGGTGACACGCTCAGGCGCGCCGTACGATGCTCGGGCCATGTCGACTCCGTCCACGCAGCCCGCAGCGTTCGGCTTCGAGGAGCACGGCCACGGCATCGGAGACGCCTGGACGGTGATGCGTGAGCACGCCAACCGCGTCGGCCCCGATGGCGAGGTCGTGACCTGTCCCGGTTGGCGCGTGCGTCACCTGGTCGCCCACCAGGGCACGATCCATCGCTGGGCGACGGCGCACATCCGCGGCGAGACCGACGTCGATACCGGGGAGCTCGAGAGGCAGGGAATGGCGGCGGCCGACCAGCTCGCCTGGCTGGACGCCGGCGCCCGGGACCTGTTGCAGGCGCTTCGGGACGCCCCCGACGACCTGGCCGCCTTCTTCTTCCTCAAGAACGCCCCACCGCCGAAGTTCGCCTGGGCCCGTCGGCAGTGCCACGAGACCACGATCCACGCGGTCGACGCCATGTCGGCCTCCCTCGGACGCCCGCCGCGGGCAGCAGAGACCTGGATCCGGCCACGGCTCGCCGCGGACGGGATCGACGAGCTGCTCACCGGCTTCGTACCACGCCGTCATGAGCAGGTGCGGTCTCCGGAGCCGCGCACCGTGGTCGTGCAGGCCGACGACACCGGGGACGCCTGGACCCTCGCGATCGGCCCGGATCCCGTGGTGACCGCCCGGGAGGGGGCCTCCGGTGCCGACACGGTGCTGACCGGGACCGCGGCCCAGCTCTACCTGGGACTGTGGAACCGCGGGGACGAGGTCGTCACCAGCGGGTCCGGTTTCCTCGACGAGTGGCGCCGGCAGATGCACGTCGAGTGGGGCTGAACCGGCTCCACCCTCACCCGTCGACGAGCAGGCCGCGCAACGGCCCGGCGAGTCGCCCCGCGCGCCGGGAGAGCCCGGGGATGGCTAGCAGTCGTCGGGTGGACGGTTCGCCGTGCTGCAAGAGGCGCAGCTGCTCGGAAGCGATGGGCCGCCACAGCTCGTCGACCACGCGGTGCGGCGGGTCGGTCACCTCCGCGGCCGGCAGTTCGAGATGTTCCCCCCACAGCCGCAGCCGGGTGTCCCGGACCAGGTCGGGGTCGTCGCAGACCAGGTTGACCTCGGTGTCGTTGAACAGCGAGTGCTCGTTGAGGTTCGCCGACCCGATCGTCATCCAGCGGTCGTCGACGATTCCCACCTTCGCGTGCTCGTAGCAGTCCCCCGAGGCCTCGCCGACACCGGAGCGAACCGTGGTCGCCATCAGCCGGTCGCCGCGATCGGCGTTGATCAGGCCGCCCAGCTGGCCACGGCTGGTGTCCTTCCCGGTGCTCGGGTTGACCGGCAGCAGCACCACGACGCGGAACTCGTCGCACGGCGGGTGGCGCAGCTTCTCGTCCAGGATGCCGCAGATCTCGGTGGACCAGAGGAACTGGTTCTCCAGGTAGATGAACCGCTCGGCGGTGCGCAGCGCCCGCAGGTAGCTCTCCAGGATCGAGAACTCCCCGTGCGGGGCGAACGCGTAGGTGTGGTTGGGGAGGGTGCGGACGAGGTGCACCCGGTGGTGGCCGGTCGGCTGCTGCGCGGCGGGCTCGGGAAGGTGCTCGCCGACGATCTCCTGCCAGCGTTCGCGGAAGTGGTGCGCCACGTCGGTGACCGCCGGCCCGGTGACCCGGGCAGCGGCGTCGTGCCAGCCGATGCCTGCCCGGGCCGGGTGGCCGGGTTCGTCGTACCGGTCGCCCTGCAGCGTGGTCAGGTCGATGCCGCCGACGAACGCCACCCGGTCGTCGACCAGCACCAGCTTCTCGTGGTGGCAGTGCAGCGTGTACTCCCGGGAGTCCAGCGCGCAGCGGACACCGGTGCCGTCGACGAGGCGGTCCCTGGCCCGACGTACGTCGGCCCGGTGCGGCGGGAACACCGGAAGTGGCGGGCCGGCCCACAGCAGCACGCGGACCACGACGCCCCGGTCGGCGAGCCCGGCCAGCAGCGCGCGCAGCGTCGGTGAGCCCGGCTCACGCGTCAGGTGGATGTCGGGCTCCAGGTGCCAGCCGGCGATGTGGACCGTGCGAGTCGCGCCCTGCAGCGCTTCGGCCATGCGAGGCAGCGCGGTGCCGCCGTCGACGAGGACCTCGACGTCGTTGCCGTCCCGAGGGGGCCGGCCGGCGGTGCGTGCCCAGGGCCGGTCACCGCGGGGCTCCATCGCGGCGAGCTGGCCATGCCTGCGCAGCCGGTGATGGTGGACCGCCTGGTTGAGCCGTTCCATGCCTCCGCCGAGGACGTCGTCGAGCATGTCGAGCGGGCTGCGAGACATCCTGCTCCCTCCTCCACTCCCTCACGCGGGACACTACCCAGCCGGAGGCCGGGCCGGCAGATAAAGATAAAGGCAGACTTGACTGTTTGTTGCATCGTGGTCACGATGGGACGGTGACGACCGCCCACGTGCCCCAGGAGGAACGCACCCGTGCGATGCGCCTGCGGCTGATGGACGCCACCGTCGACTGCCTGGTCGAGCACGGCTGGAGTCGTACGTCGACCACGCTGGTCTCCCAGCGGGCGGGGGTGAGCCGTGGTGCCCAGCTGCACCACTTCCCGACCAAGCAGGAGCTGGTCTTCGCCGCGGTCGAGCACCTCACCGAGATCCGGGGGGCGGAGCTCGCCGCGGCCGCAGCCGGGCTGCCGGCCGGTGCGCGACGTACCCGTGCGGTGCTGGAGATGCTCGCCGACCACTTCACCAGCCCGGTGTTCACCGCCGCCCTGGAGCTGTGGGTGGCCGCCCGCAGCGACGCCGAGCTGCTAGCCAAGGTGGCCCCGCTGGAGCAGCGCGTGGGCCGCGAGACCCACCGGCTCACCGTGGACGCGCTCGGTGCCGACGAGTCCAGGCCGGGCGTCCGCGAGCTGGTGCAGGCCACGCTGGACCTGGTGCGCGGCCTCGGCCTGGCCGACACGCTCAGCGACGACCGCGCCCGACGGACCCGGATCCTGCGCGAGTGGGCCCGGGTGCTCGACATCGAGTTCGGGAGGGCGGAGAGGTGAGCACGATGCTGGACTCGGTGCTGGCGGACCTGGCTGCCGAGGGCGACGAGATGGAGACCCGGGTCGCCGGTCTGGACGAGTCCGGCTGGCGCACCCCCACGCCCGCCCGGGGATGGGACGTGGCCACCTCGGTCGCCCACCTCGCCTGGACCGACCGCTGCGCCATCGCGGCCGCCACCGACAAGCGTGCCTGGGACGACCTCGTGGTGGCGGCCGTGGCCGACTCGGACGGCTTCGTCGATGCGCAGGCGTACGCCGGAGCCCGGGCCCCGGGCACCGCGATCCTGGCGGACTGGCAGCGGGGCCGTGGCCGGCTGGCCGAGGTGCTGCGCGAGGTACCCGCCGGACACAAGCTCCCCTGGTTCGGCCCGCCGATGAGCCCGGCCTCGATGGCCACCGCCCGGTTCATGGAGACCTGGGCACACGGCCTCGACGTCGCCGAGGGCCTCGGTCTCGCGGTCGAGCCGACCGACCGGATCCGTCACGTCGCCCACATCGGGGTGCGCACCCGGGACTTCGCGTTCGGCAACCACGGCCTCGAGCCGCCCTCGGACGAGTTCCGGGTCGACCTGGTCTCCCCGTCCGGTGACACCTGGGCGTGGGGGCCCGAGGCGGCCGCACAGACCGTCACCGGGTCGGCGTACGACTTCTGCCTGCTGGTCACCCAGCGGCGCAACCGCGCCGACGTGGACCTGGTTGCGGAAGGAGCCGAAGCCACCACGTGGCTGGAGATCGCGCAGGCTTTCGCAGGCCCGCCGGGGAAGGGCCGGGAGGCGGCCCATGGTTGAGCGGAGCATCGGGATCGGCAACTGCAGCGGCTTCTACGGCGACCGGCTCTCCGCGATGCGGGAGATGCTGGAAGGCAGCAACGACGGGCAGCCGCTGGACTACCTCACCGGCGACTACCTCGCCGAGCTGACCATGCTGATCCTGGGCAAGGACCAGCTCAAGGATCCTGGAGCCGGGTACGCACGCACCTTCGTGCGCCAGCTCGAGGACTGTCTCGGCCTGGCGCTGGAGAAGGGCGTGCGGATCGTGTCCAACGCGGGCGGGCTGAACCCCGCCGGACTGGCCGTCCGGGTCGGCGAGATCGCCAATGCGCTGGGTCTTTCGCCGAGGATTTCCTGGGTGGACGGGGACGACCTCGCCCCCCGGGCCGCCGAGCTCGGTTTCGAGGGTGCGCTCACGGCCAATGCGTACCTGGGTGGCTTCGGCATCGCCCGAGCCCTGGAGGCGGGCGCCGACGTCGTCATCACCGGTCGGGTCACCGACGCCTCCCTGGTCGTCGGCCCAGCGGTGGCGGAGTTCGGCTGGACGCCCACGTCGTACGACGAGCTGGCCGGCGCTGTGGTCGCCGGACACGTGATCGAGTGCGGTGCCCAGGCGACGGGGGGCAACTTCGACGGGGCATTCGAGGTCTGGGACTGGGGAATGCGCCCCTTCGGCTTCCCGATCGCCGAGGTCGCCGCGGACGGCTCCTCGGTCATCACCAAGCACCCGGGGACCGGCGGTCTGGTCAGCGTGGACACGGTGACCGCGCAGCTGATGTATGAGATACAGGGACCGCTCTACCTCGGCCCCGATGTCACTGCCGATCTCACCTCGATCCAGCTCTCCCAGCTCGTGCGTGACCGCGTGCAGATCAGGCGCGTTTCCGGGAGCGCGCCTCCGGAGCGGCTCAAGGTGGCGGTGAACGAGCTAGGCGGCTACCGCAACTCGGTCGAGTTCGTGCTCACCGGGCTCGATCTCGGCGCCAAGCGCAACCTGGTCATGGGACAGGTGCTGCCGTGGCTGAACCAGATGGAGGACGTCGACTCCTGGTGGTCCGACTACCGCGTTCCCGCACCGGACTCGCCGATCGAGGAGGGGGCTTCGGTGCGGCTGCGCCTGGACGTGTTCTCCCGGGACGCCGAGGCCGTCGGCAAGCGGTTCACCGCGCCGATCATCGAGATCGCGCTCGCCTCGTACGCCGGCTTCCACGTCACCGCGCCGCCGGCACGGCCGTCACCGTTCGGCGTCTACAAGCCGGCGTACGTGGGGCGAGACGTCGTCGAGGAGACGGTCCACCTGGCCTGGACCGGGCAGGACTACGTCGTCCCCGCTCCATCGACCGGGCAGCCCGATCCCGCAGCACCGGTGTCGGTGGACGCAGAGGGGTTCACCCTCGACCTCGAGGAGCGGCCGCTCCGCGGCCTGCCACTGGGCACCTTCGTGCACGCCCGGTCGGGCGACAAGGGCGGTGACGCCAACGTCGGCTTCTGGGTCTCCCAGGATCACCCGAAGGCAGCCGAGCGGACCGCCTGGCTGCTCGCCACCGTCGACCCCGCGTTCATCCGCGGACTCATCCCGGAGGCGGCTGGCTCTGCCGTCGACGTCACCGCGCTGCCCAGCCTCGGCGGGGTCAATGTCGTCGTGCACGGCTGGTTGGGGGCGGGCGTCGCGGCGAACCACCGGTTCGACCCGCAGGCGAAGGCGCTGGGGGAGTGGCTTCGGTACCGCCATGTCGAGATCCCGGAGGAGCTGCTGTGATCAGGTTTCACGACGTCGATGGTGAAACCGCTGCTGACCGAATGATGCGACGTCCGGAAGGCGCCAGTTTCCTTCGGCCAGCGGGGGTGAGGTCATGGTGACCTGGACAGATGAACAGCTCGCGCTGCAGGCGACCACGCGGCGGTTCGTCGAGCGTGAAGTGGCGCCGCACCTGCAGGACTGGGAGGACGCGCACGAGGTTCCCCGCAGCCTGCACCTGGCTGCCGCCAAGGCCGGGCTGCTCGGCGTCGGTTTCCCCGAGGAGGTCGGTGGACAGGGCGGCTCGCTGCTGGACACTGTCGCAGCGCAGGAGGCGTTCTTCTCCGCCGGCGGGTCGAGCGGGTTGGCCGCGGCCCTGTTCACCGGCGGGATCGCGCTGCCGCACATAGCCGCGCACGGTACGCCGGACCAGGTCGACCGGTTCGTCCGGCCGGTGCTCGCCGGCGAGAAGATCGGTTCCCTGGGGGTCACCGAGCCCGAGGGCGGCTCCGATGTCGCGAACATCCGCACCCGCGCGATCCGTGAGGACGACCACTACGTGGTCGACGGTGCGAAGACGTTCATCACCTCGGGCGTTCGCGCCGACTTCGTCACGACCGCGGTTCGCACCGGCGCGCCCGGCCACGGCGGGATCAGCCTGCTGGTGGTCGAGAGGGGGACGCCCGGCTTCGAGGTGACCCGGTCGCTGGACAAGATGGGCTGGCACTGCTCGGACACCGCCGAGCTGTCCTTCAGCGGGGCGAGGGTGCCGGCGGCCAACCTCGTGGGCATCGAGAACGCGGGTTTCGTGATGATCGCCGAGCAGTTCGTGGTGGAGCGGATCGCGCTGGCGGTGCACGCCTACGGGATCGCGGCGCGGTCGCTGGCGCTGGCAGCGGACTACGCGAAGCAGCGCCAGACCTTCGGCAAGCCGCTGGTGGCCAACCAGGTGGTGCGGCACGACCTCGTCGACATGCGCCGTCGGGTTGACGTGGCCCGGACCTACACACGTGCGGTGGCGGCTCGCCACGATGCGGGGGAGGACGTGATCGCCGAGGCATGCATGGCCAAGCAGACCGCGGTCGAGTGCGCGTCGTACGTCTGCGACCGCGCCGTACAGCTGCACGGCGGCACCGGCTACATGCACGGCATCGAGGTGGAGCGGCACTACCGCGACGCCCGGATCCTGCCCATCGGAGGAGGCGCCACCGAAGTGCTCACCGACCTGTCCGCCCGCCTGCTGGGGTACACGCCATGACTACTCAACAGGGAGCGCCGAGTCGCCGGGAAGCGATGCTTGCCAAGCTCGCCGACCTCGAGACCGAGCACGCCAAGGCCGTGGCCGGAGGCGGCGAGAAGTACGTCGACCGGCACCACGACCGGGGCAAGCTGCTCCCGCGGGAGCGGATCGAGCTGCTGGTCGACCCCGGCTCGGCGTTCCTGGAGCTGTCTCCCCTGGCGGGCTGGGGATCCGACTTCACCGTGGGCGCCAGCGTGGTCACCGGCATCGGGGTGATCCAGGGCGTCGAGTGCCTGATCACCGCCAACGACCCGACCGTGAAGGGCGGCGCGTCGAACCCGTGGACGGTGAAGAAGATCTTCCGCGCCTCTCAGATCGCCGAGGTGAACCACCTGCCCACGGTCGCGCTGGTGGAGTCCGGCGGGGCGGACCTGCCCACCCAGAAGGAGATCTTCATCCCCGGCGGCAAGCTGTTCCGCGACATCACCCGGGCCAGCGCGGCGAAGGCTCCGACCATCGCGCTGGTGTTCGGCAACTCCACCGCGGGCGGCGCCTACGTGCCCGGCATGAGTGACTACACCGTGATGGTCAAGGAGCAGGCCAAGGTGTTCCTCGGTGGACCGCCGCTGGTCAAGATGGCCACGGGCGAGGAGTCCGACGACGAGTCACTCGGTGGCGCGGAGATGCACGCGACCACGTCCGGGTTGGCCGACTACCTGGCCGCCGACGAGTACGACGCGCTGCGGATCGGCCGGCGGATCGTCGCCCGGCTCAACTGGCGGAAGGCAGTGCCCGCTCAACGGGGCGTCTCTGACAGCTCAATGGGACATGTGCGACAACTGGACGACTACGGCGAGCCGGATGCCGACCCCGAGGATCTGCTCGACCTGATTCCCACGGACCTGAAGGAGCCGTTCGACCCGCGCGAGGTGATCGTGCGGGTCTGCGACGGCCGGGGGCCGGGCAACGAGGTGGTCTTCGACGAGTTCAAGCCCCTGTACGGGCCGTCGCTGGTCACCGGCTGGGCGCGGCTGCACGGCCACCAGATCGGCATCCTCGCCAACGCCCAGGGCGTGCTGTTCAGCGAGGAGGCCCAGAAGGCCGCCCAGTTCATCCAGCTGGCCAACCAGGTCGACACACCGCTGTTGTTCCTGCACAACACCACCGGCTACATGGTCGGGGCGGAGTACGAGCAGGGGGGCATCATCAAGCACGGTGCGCAGATGATCAACGCGGTCAGCAACTCCACGGTGCCGCACCTGAGCGTGATCATGGGGGCGTCGTACGGCGCCGGGAACTACGGCATGAACGGCCGGGCCTACGACCCGCGCTTCCTGTTCACCTGGCCCAGCGCCAAGTCGGCCGTGATGGGGCCGCAGCAGCTTGCCGGGGTGCTCGAGATCGTGGCACGACAGTCCGCGGAGTCGAAGGGCAAGGAGTTCGACGCCGAGGGCTTCCAGGGCGTCAAGCAGATGGTGGAGTCGCAGATCGAGGAGCAGAGCCTGCCGCTCTTCCTCTCCGGGATGCTCTACGACGACGGGGTGATCGACCCGCGCGACACCCGCACGGTGCTGGGCATCTGCCTCTCCGTGATCGACAACGCGCCCTTCGAGGGCGCCGGTGGCTATGGGGTGTTCCGGACATGATCTCCAGGATTCTGGTGGCGAACCGAGGTGAGATCGCCCGGCGGGTCTTCGCCAGCTGCCGTCGGCTCGGCATCGAGACCGTGGCGGTGCACTCCGACGCCGATGCCGGACTGCCGTTCGTCCGCGAGGCCGACGCAGCCGTGCGGCTGCCCGGCAGCACCCCGGCCGAGACCTACCTGCGCGGCGACCTGGTCATCGACGCCGCGCGCCGGACAGGTGCCGACGCCGTTCATCCCGGCTACGGCTTCCTGTCCGAGAATGCCGGGTTCGCCGCTGCCGTGCTGGACGCCGGGCTGATCTGGCTGGGCCCGTCGCCGGAGGCGATCGAGGCGATGGGGTCCAAGGTCGGCGCGAAGAAGCTGATGGCGGCGGCGGGTGTGCCGGTGCTCGAGGCCCCCGCCGACCCCACCGACGCTGATCTCCCCCTGCTGGTCAAGGCCTCCGCCGGCGGCGGTGGCCGGGGCATGCGCATCGTGCGCACGCTGGCCGACCTGCCCGGCGAGATCGCTGCGGCGCAGGCCGAGGCGGAGTCGGCGTTCGGTGACGGCACCGTCTTCGTCGAGCCCTACGTCGAACGCGGCCGGCACGTCGAGGTGCAGGTGGTCGGCGACCGGCACGGCCGGGTGCTGGTGCTGGGGGAGCGGGACTGTTCTATCCAGCGGCGGCACCAGAAGGTCGTCGAGGAAGCGCCCGCACCGAGCATCGGACGCGACGTGGTCGAGGCGATGCACACCGCCGCGCGCAGGGCCGCCGAGTCGATCGGGTACGTCGGTGCCGGCACCGTGGAGTTCCTGCACGACCCGTCGACGGAGCGGTTCTTCTTCCTGGAGATGAACACCCGACTGCAGGTCGAGCATCCGGTCACCGAGGCGGTGTACGGCGTCGACCTGGTCGAGCTGCAGATCGCGGTGGCGGAGGGGGCAGGAGTCGACCGGACGGTGCCGGAGCCGCGTGGCCACGCCATCGAGGTGCGGCTCTACGCCGAGGACCCGGCCAACGAATGGGCGCCGCAGAGCGGGCTGCTGCACGACTTCGAGGTCCCCGGGGTCACCGCCGAGTTCGGACGCTCACCCGAGACCGGCGTACGGCTCGACTCCGGCTACGAGAGTGGCAGCACCGTCTCGACGTATTACGACGCGATGCTGGCCAAGGTGATCGCGTGGGCGCCCTCGCGGCGCGAGGCGGCGCGGCTGCTCGCGGACGCGCTGACCCGCGCGAGGCTGCACGGGCCGGTCACCAACCGCGACCTGCTGGTGGCGGTGCTGCGCGACGAGGCCTTCGTCGCCGGCGACGTCAGCACCGACTTCCTCCAGCGGCGGCCGGTGCTCGAGCAGGTCGCCGACGTACCGCCGGAGTCGCTGCAGCTGGTCGCGGCGGCCGCCGCCCTGGCCCGGGACTCCCAAGGCCGCAGGACCGTGCAGCAGGGCGCACCGCTGGCGTGGCGCAACGTGGTCTCGCAGCGGCAACGGACCGTGTTCGGCGTCGCGGGCCAGGAGCACGCCGTCGAGTGGTACGGCGACCGCGACGGCTTCCGGCCGGCGGACGGGGACGTGCGGGTCCTCGCGGTCGCGCCGGGCGTGGTGACCCTGGAGGTGGGCGGGGTCGCCTCGCGGTTCGACGTCCGGGTCGGTCCCGCGGGCGCGACCGGTCGTCCGGTGTGGGTGGACAGCCGGCTGGGCAGCGTTGCGCTGCGGGAGCTGCCGCGCTTCGTCGATCCGGCGGAGCGAGTCAGCGAGGGGTCGCTGCTCGCGCCCATGCCCGGGACGGTGGTCGCGGTCGCGGTCGCCCCCCACGAGACGGTCACCCGGGGCCAGCCGGTGCTGGTGCTCGAGGCCATGAAGATGCAGCACAACGTGACCGCGCCGGCCGACGGCGTGGTCGCACGGATCGACGTCGAGACCGGGGACCAGGTCGCGGCGGGCACCGTGCTCGCCGTGGTCGACCCGCAGGCTGGAGGAGAGAGCCCATGACCGTCCCGTTCACCGAGTCCGAGGAGCGCCAGGAGCTGCGGCGCCAGGTGGCCAAGCTGGCCTCGACGTACGGCCGGGAGTACTTCACCGAGAAGGCCCGTGCCGGGGAGAAGACCACCGACCTGATGCTCGCGATCGGCAAGGCCGGCTACCTCGGGGTCAACGTGCCCGAGGAGTACGGCGGCGGGGGCGGCGGCATCGGGGACGTGGCCGCGGTGTGCGAGGAGCTGGCCGCGGCCGGGTGCCCGCTGCTGATGATGGTGGTCAGCCCGGCGATCAACGGCACCGTGATCACGCGGTTCGGCACCGAGGAGCAGAAGCGGCGCTGGCTGCCCGGGATCTGCGACGGCACCGCGACGATGGCGTTCGCGATCACCGAGCCCGAGGCCGGCACCAACTCCCACCGGATCACCACCACCGCGCGTCGCGACGGCGACGGCTGGGTGTTGAAGGGCCAGAAGGTGTTCATCTCCGGGGTGGACGAGTCCGAGAACGTGCTGGTGGTGGCACGCACCGCGGATTCGAAGTCGGGGAACCTCAAGCCCTGCCTGTTCGTGGTCCCCACCGACACCGAGGGGCTCTCGTCCACGCCGATCCCGATGGAGATCGTCAGCCCCGAGAAGCAGTTCCAGGTCTTCCTCGACGACGTCCGGCTGCCGGCCGATGCGCTGGTGGGTGACGAGGACGCCGGGCTGGTGCAGCTCTTCGCCGGGCTCAACCCGGAGCGGATCATGGCCGCGTCGTTCTCGACCGGGCTGGGCAGGTACGCCCTGGACCGGGCCACGACGTACGTGAAGGAGCGGGTGGTCTGGGGCGAGCCGATCGGCAGCCACCAGGGGCTCGCGCATCCGCTGGCCCAGTCCAAGATCGAGATCGAGCTGGCCCGGCTGATGACCCAGAAGGCCGCCGCGCTCTACGAGGCCGGGGACGACACCGCCGCCGGCGAGGCCGCGAACATGGCGAAGTACGCCGCCGCCGAAGCCGCCTGCGACGCTGCCGACCGCGCCGTCCAGGCCCACGGCGGCAACGGCATCACCCGGGAGTACGGCGTCGCCGGCCTGCTGGTCGCGGCCCGCGCCGGCCGGATCGCCCCGGTCTCCCGCGAGATGATCCTGAACTTCGTCGGCATGCACTCCCTGGGCCTGCCCAAGAGCTACTGAAGGGGGTCGAGTTGGGACAAATGTCCCCGTGAGCTCGGTGGAATCTCCCCGCGAATCAGGAGAATCATCCACGACTCGATCGGGCATAGTCCCCAACTGGACGGGAAATTTCCCCCAAGTCGACGGAATGGATGGCCATGAGCGAGCTGGTGCACTACGAGACTCGGGACGGGGTCGGCACGATCACGCTGGACTCGCCCCACAACCGCAACGCGCTGAGCCGGCAGCTGGTCACCGAGCTGTTCGGGCACCTGGAGACGGCGGCCGGGGACGACGGCAGGGTCGTGGTCATCCGCAGCGCCGACCGGGTGTTCTGCTCGGGGGCCGACCTGTCCGAGGCGGCCGAGGGCGGCATGGAGGAGGGCACCCGGGTCCTGGTGGAGCTGCAGCGCCGGATCGTCGGCCACCCCAAGCCGGTGGTGACCCGGCTGGCCGGACCGGTCCGCGCCGGTGGGCTGGGGATCGTGGCGGCCAGCGACCTGGCGATCTGTGCGGACGACGTCACCTTCGCCTTCACCGAGGCCAGGCTCGGCCTGGCGCCGGCGGTGATCTCGCTGACCGTGCTGCCGCGGTTGAGCAGCCGCGCGGCCGCGGACACCTTCCTGTCGGGCCGGACCTTCGGCGCCGCCGAGGCTGCGGCGATGGGCCTGGTCACCCGGAGTGTGCCGGCCGACCGGCTCGACGCCGAGGTCTCCCGCTCCTGCGCCGACCTGCAGCAGGCCCACCCCCAGGGCCTGCGCGAGACCAAGGCCCTGCTCGCCCGCGACCTCGTGGCCAGGATCGACGCCCAGGCCGACGACATGGCCGAGCTGTCGGGCCGGCTGTTCGGCTCCGAGGGCGCTCGCGAGGCGATGCAGGCGTTCCTCAGCCGGAAGGAGAAGTAGCCGGCGCGCGCAGCCCGTGCGCCGGCAGCGACACCCAGCCCCGCACGAACGCGGACCGGTGCCGCACCCCGGCCTCGGCGTCCACCTCCAGCCGCGGATGTGCGGCCAGCAGCTCCTCGAGGGCGACCCGCGCCATCAGCCGGGCCAGGTGGTTGCCGATGCAGAAGTGCGGGCCGCTGCTGAACGAGAGGTGACGCGGGATCTCGCGGCGTACGTCGAGCACGTCGGCGTCCTCGCCGAACTCCCGCGGGTCCCGGTTGGCCGCGCCGTACAGCATCAGCACCTTCTCGCCCGCCGGGATGGTCACCCCTCGCATGGTCAGCTCACGGGTGGTGGTGCGGCACAGCCCCTGCACCGACGACTCCAGCCGGAGGAACTCCACCAGGGCACCGGGGATCAGCGACCGATCCTGCAGCACCATCTCGCGCTGCTCCGGGGCGTCGGTCAGCAGGCACAGCGCGTGCGAGACCAGGCTCGCGGTGGTGTCGCTGCCCCCGGCAACGACGACGAAGCAGAAGCCGAGGACGTCCCAGTCGCTGAGCCGCTCCGGACCGTCCGGGCCGTCGATCTCCGCAGCCACCAGCGCACCGATCAGGTCGTCGGTGGGGTGCTCGCGACGGCGGGCGATCTCGTCGCTGAAGTAGGCCAGCAGCTCGCCGACCGCGTCCCGCCCGGTCAGCCCGCCCAGCCGGAACCCGTCGTTCTGGATCGCGGTCACCGCCTGCACCCAGGGCGCGAAGCGTGCCCGGTCGGCCTCGGCCACGCCGAACAGCTCGGTGAGCGCGTACGTCGGGATCGTGCTGGAGAAGTCCCGGTGGATGTCGACCGGCGCCCCGTCCGCCGCGCGCCTGGCCAGCTCGTCGAGGCGACGGCGGACGAAGCCCCGGATCGCCTGCTCGAGCCGGGTGACGTGGCGTGGTGTGAAGCCGCGCCCGATCAGCGAGCGCAGCCTGGTCTGGCGGGGCGGGTCGAGCATGACCAGGTTGGGCGGCAGCCCCAGCCGGCCGATCTCGTCGGGGTAGAACGTCAGGCCCTGCGCGGAGGAGAAGTCCTCCGGACGGCGTACCGCCTCCCAGACGTCGGAGAAACGTGACAGCGCCCAGAACGCCGGAACCTCGTCGTTCCCCGGGTGATGGTGCACCGGGTCGTGGTCGCGCAGCATGGCGTACGTCGGGTAGGGGTCGGCCAGGAAGCCGGGATCGAGCGGGTCGTAACGCAACACGCGGACCACCCTAACTAACAAGATGCGTTACTAACAGGTCTTGTTAGAATCTCGGACGTGCCACGTGACGCAACCCTGACCCGCGAGCGCCTCGTCCGGGCGGCGCAGCGACGCTTCGCCCGCGACGGGGTCGCCGGGGCCCGGCTCGCCGACGTCGTCCGCGATGCCGGGCAGTCCAACGACTCGGCCGTCGGCTACCACTTCGGCTCGCGGGAGGGCCTGTTGCGCGCGGTCGTGGACCAGCACATGGCGACCATGGAGAGCAGCCGGGCACGGACTCTCGAGGCGCTCGGCTCCGCCGACGTGATGACGGTGGTGCGCCTGGTCGTGGAGCCGACCGCGGCGCTGCTGGGCACGCCCGGGGGCCGCGACTTCCTGCGGATCACCGAGCAGCTCGCGGGCTCCGCCGGCGTACGCCGTGGCGAGCCGGCAGGAGTGCTCCGTGGCACCGCCCTGTCCGCACAGCTGGACCGGCTCGAGGAGCTGCTCGTCGCGCGGATGCCGCGTCGGCTGGCCCGCGAGCGGGTCGCCGCGCTGGTGAGGTTCCTGACCGCGAGCCTCGCCGAGCGGGCCCGCAACCGGGAGCACCAGCCGCGCCAGGGCGTGGGCCACGACCGGTACGTCGCGGAGCTGGTGGCGATGCTGGCGGGGGCGATGACGGCCATCTCCTAAGCCGGCTGCAGCCAGCCCCCCAGCCGATCCAGAGCGCCGCCGATCTCCTCGGTACTGCCCGCGAACGACATCCGCACGAACCGGCTGCCACGGGCCGTGTCGAAGTCGATCCCGGGCGCCATGGCCACCCCGGTGTCCTGCAGCAGCCGCAGGCACCAGGCGTAGGAGTCGTCGGTCAGGTGCCCGATGTCGGCGTAGACGTAGAACGCTCCGTCGGCGGGTGCCAGCCGGTCGATGCCCAGGCCTGCCAGTCCCTCCAGCAGCAGGGAGCGGTTCCGTGCGTACCGCTCCACGTGGCCGTCGAGCTCGGCGTACGACTCCGGGGTGAACGCCGCCAGGGCGGCGTACTGGGAGAGCACCGGCGGACAGATCGTGAAGTTGCCGGTGAGCACGTCGACCGGCCGCTGCAGCTCCTCGGGGACGAGCATCCAGCCGAGCCGCCAGCCGGTCATGGAGAAGTACTTGGAGAGCGACCCGAACACCACCGCGGAGCGGCTGGTCTGCCAGGCAGAGGAGGTCAGCCCCGGCCGGTACTCGATGCCGTGGTAGATCTCGTCGCTGATCAGCCGCACCCCGCGCTGCTCGCACCACCGGGCGAGCGCGGCGAGCTCGCCCGGGCCGACCATGGTGCCGGTCGGGTTGGCCGGCGAGGCGACCAGCAGCCCGTGCACCGGACCGTCGAGTGCCTCGAGCTGGGGCACGGTGGGCTGGAAGCGCGTCTGCGGGCCGCAGTCGACCTCGATCACCTCGCAGCCCAGCGCCGCCAGCACGTTGCGGTAGCACGGGTAGCCGGGCCGTGCCATCACCACGCGGTCCCCGGCCTCGAACGCTGCCAGGAACGCCAGCAGGAAGCCTCCGGAGGACCCGGTCGTGACCACCACGTCCCCGGCCGAGACCTCGATGCCGGACCGCTCCCGATGGTGGCGGGCGATCGCCTCGCGGAGCTCGGGTATGCCGGTCGCGACGGTGTAGCCCAGTGGCCCGGCGTCGAGCAGCCGCCTGGCCTCCTCGCGCACCGGCGAGGGTGCGCCCGTCGAGGGCTGCCCGGCCACCAGGTTGTGCAGGTCGCCATGGGTGCGCTGCCGATCGTGGGCGGCGGCGAGCAGGTCCATCACGTGGAACGGCGGCACGTTCGCGCGGGCGGCGACCTGCAGGCGTCGTACGTCGTTCATGTCTGCACCTTCGTATGTGGGCGTGGTCGCCGGACGGCCGGGCCAAGCCATGTAACGCGGGGTTACATGCGCGACACGCCGGCAACTGCGCTTGTCTACAAGCAATAACCCCGCGTTACAAGCGGGGTGGCGGAGGCCGCGTGCCGGCCGGCACGACGGCCGAAGTACGAGCCCTCGGCGAGCTGGGTGCCCGAGGCGTAGCCCTTGCCGTCCTGGGCGATGTTGGCGGCACAGGCGCCGGCGGCGTACAGGCCGGGGACCGCCGAGCCGTCGTGGCGCAGCACCTGGCTGTCGACCGAGGTGCGCAGGCCGCCGAGGGTGAAGCCGGCGTACAGCGCCTTGCCGAGCGAGAGGTCGTAGGCGCCCCACGGCCCCCGGTCCTGGGGCTCGAGCCAGTCGGCGTGCTTGTGGAAGTCGGGGTCCTGCCTGCGGGCCGCGTTCTCGTTGTACGCCGCCAGGGTCGCCGCGAGCCGCCCCGACGGGATGCCGAGCCCGGCCTCCATCTCGGCCACCGTCTCCCAGCCGTCGATGAACGGGCACAGCGGCATGCTGGGGTGCTCCACGTGGGCCGAGTCCGCCACCAGGAAGGCGGCCCGGCCCGGCTGGTCCATCACGAAGCCGGACGTCCGCGCGTGGTAGCTGTCCTCGGCCACGAAGCGGTCGCCGTACCGGTTCACGATGATCCCGGTGACCAGGCTGGCCGGCGGGTAGAACGGCGCGGTGATGAACGGCTGGTCCATGAAGCGCAGTTCGGCTCCCACCGACCGGCCGAGCCGGAGCGCCAGGCCGTCGTCGTAGGTGTTGCCCAGGCTGATCAGCTTCGAGCCGAGCGCTGGCGTGTGCTCGGCGACCATCTCCGGGTTCATCACGAAGCCGCCGGCCGCGAGCACTACCGACCGCGCCCGGATCACGCCCCGGTCGCCGAACCGGCGCCACGCGACGCCCGTGACGCCCGCGGCGTCGCCGACCAGGTTGGTCACGCCGGTCTCGTAGCGCGCCTCGACCCCGGCCTCCTCCACCCGCCTGGCCAGCAGGTCCATCACCATCTGGGTGCCGCCGGTGTCGCCGGGCACCGGCACCTTGTGCCCGCGCGGCGCCGGGACGGCCTGCTCGCGGAAGGGCCAGACCTTCTCGTTGCCGGAGTACATCAGGCCCTCGGTTCCCGGCTGGATCACCGCCTTGCCCGCGAAGTAGCTGCGCTCGAAGCTGAAGCCGAGTGACTCCAGCCAGCCGAAGTGCTCGACGCTGTCGTCGCAGAACACCCGGACCTTGTCCGGCTCGGGGTCCCGGCTGACCGCCATGAGGTAGCGGTACATCTCCTCGGGGCTGTCGTCGTGCCCGGTCGCCTGCTGCACGGGCGTCCCGCCGCCGAGGTAGAAGTGCCCGCCCGACATCGCGCTGGTGCCGCCGTACGTCGCGGCGCGCTCGAGCAGCACGACGCGGGCACCGGCCCGGGCTGCCTCGAGGGCGGCGCACCCGCCGCCGATCCCGAACCCGACCACGACCACGTCCACGTCCTCGGACCCGTGCGGCTCCGCCGGGGCGGGGAGGACCTCGGGAAGCTGTGCGTCCATGGCGGGAGTCTAGGCGATCAACTAGAACGTGTTCTAGCCCGGAGCCCCCCTAGACTGGCCCCCCAGATCCTCCGGACGCCGAGGTGCCGCCATGACACTCGACGTGCACACCCTCGACCAGGTGCTGCTCGCGGGTTCTGGTGTCCTGCTGCTCGCGATCCTCGCGGTGCGGCTGTCGGTGGCCGTGGGCTTCCCGAGCCTGCTGGTCTACCTCGGGATGGGGCTGCTGCTCGGTGACGCCGGGGTCGGGCTGCAGTTCAGCGACGCCGAGCTTGCGCACGCGCTGGGCTTCGCAGCCCTGATGCTGATCCTCGCCGAGGGCGGTCTGACGACCAGCTGGTCCGAGATGCGACCGGTGATCCGGATGGGTCTCTCCCTGGCCACCCTGGGCGTGGCGGCCAGCGTGGCCGTGGTGTCGCTCGTGGCCCACTACGGGCTCGGCCTGAGCTGGCAGCTGTCGGTGCTGCTCGGTGCCGTGACGTCGCCGACCGATGCCGCGGCGGTCTTCTCGGTGCTGCGCCGGGTGCCGCTGCCACGCAGGCTGACCTCGACCCTGGAGGCCGAGTCCGGGCTCAACGACGCGCCGACCGTGGTGCTGGTGACCCTGGTCAGTGCCGGCACCGTGCACGGTCCGGGGGCCTTCCTCGGGGAGATCGTGCTGGAGCTGGCGATCGGTGTCGCCGGGGGCCTGGTCGTCGGGTTCGCCGGCGCCTGGCTGATGCGCCGGGTGGCGCTGCCGGCCTCGGGCCTGTACCCACTGGCCGCGCTCGCGATCGCCGTCCTGGCCTACGCCGGTACGTCGGTGGTCAACGGCTCCGGCTTCGCCGCGGTGTACGTCGCCGCCCTGGTGCTGGGCAACGCCGAGCTGCCCCACCGCGCGGCCACCCGATCGTTCTCCGAGGGCGTGGCGTGGCTCGCCCAGATCGGGCTGTTCGTGATGCTGGGCCTGCTGGCCTCACCCGCACGGATCACCTGGGGGATCGTGGGGATCGCCGTGGTCGCGGTGCTCGTGCTGGTGCTGCTGGCCCGGCCCCTGTCGGTGCTGGTGAGCTCGGTGGCCCAGCCGATGGCGCTGCGCGAGCTCGGCTTCATGAGCTGGGCCGGGCTGCGCGGCGCCGTACCCATCGTGCTGGCGACCATCCCGCTCGCCGAGCGCGTGACGGGGTCGACCCGGCTGTTCGACGTCGTGTTCGTGATGGTGGTGCTCTCCACGGTCCTGGCCGGGCCGACCCTGCCGACCGTGGCACGCCTGTTGCGGGTTGCCCGGCGCAGCGAGCCCCGGGAGCTCGACGTCGAGGCGGCGCCGCTGGAGCGGATCGCCGCCGACCTGCTGCAGCTGACCGTCGCTCCGTCCTCCCGGATGCACGGGGTGGAGGTGCAGGAGCTGCGGCTGCCGGCCGGTGCGTCGGTGGCGCTGATCGTGCGGGAGGGCGAGGTCCGGGCCGCGAAGGGGAGGACGGTGCTGCGACGCGGTGACGACGTCCTGGTGGTCACCCCCCGCCCGCTGCGAGAGCGCACCGAGCAGCGGCTGCGAGCGGTCGCCCGGGGTGGCCGGCTGGCCGGCTGGAACGCGTGGGACTGACCGCGCCGCCTGGCTTCGCTAGCTCACCGGGACGCAGGTCGTGATCGGGTGGTCGAGCTTGATCCGCTTCGGCGCATGCTGGTCCGGGTGGTGCTGATGGGGGCCGACGAACACGTCCACGCCCGGTCCGTAGTCGGTGGTGGAGTAGCGGACAGGCACCTGCTTGCCGAGGGTGCGGGCGACCAGCTCGGCGGACTGGTCGTCGTGCTGGGTGGTGTAGACCACGGCGCGGCTCACCGTGGTGCCGTGCGGGGCGTTGGCCACGGCGCCGGGGTGGAAGCCGAGGTTCTCCAGCCGGGTCAGAGTGAGGCCGGCGAAGCCCTTGCGGGCGCCCGCGTTGAACACGCTCACGGTGATCTCGCTGCGGCGTACGTAGCGCTGTACGGAGGTCTCCGCCTTCGAGCAGTTGGCCGGGTTGCTGCTGCTGCTGGTCAGCTTCGGCAGCGGCTTGGTGAGCTGGTGGTACCCCCACACCGACATGCCGCACAACAGCACGACCAGGCAGGCCAGGGTCACCCCGGTGGTCACCTGTCGTCCTCGCACCGCCATCAGGAATCCCTTCCGCCGGCGGCCCGGGCCGCCTCGCCGGCTCGTTCGACGACGTACACCCTGGCGTGCAACACGTGACGCTGCTGCAGCGCGGCACGCAGCGCGCGGTGCAGCCCGTCCTCGAGGTAGAGCTCGTCGCGCCACTGCACCACGTGGGCGAACAGGTCGCCGAAGAACGTGGAGTCCTCGTCGAGCAGCGCGGCCAGATGCAGGGTGTCCTTGGTCGTGACCAGCTCGTCGAGCCGCACCGGTCGAGGGGGCAGCGTGGCCCAGTCCCGGGGCCCGAGGTCGAGCTCGGGGTAGGGCCTCCCGTCGCCGACTCGCTTGAAGATCACCGGGTCATCATAGGAAGCCGGAGGTTGTGCCTGTCGCAGGCCCACCGGCCGCGGTTTGGTCCCAAACCGCGACAATTCGGGGGCTGGTGGTGCCGTTCGTGCCCGATGGATGCCTTGACCGACGGGCGGGGCTGGCCTTGACTGGGGCGGACTAGAACCTGTTACAGGAGCCGGGATGGCCATCGAGCAGCCGCCGCGGCCTGGTGTCGACGGTACGCCGGGTCTCGAGGACGTCGCGCAGATCAAGCGGCTGAAGTACCGCTACCTGCGCACCCTCGACCTGAAGCGCTGGGACGAGTTCGCCGACTGCTTCGTGCCGGAGGCCACCGGCGACTACGACGGGCTGGTCTTCGACAGCCGCGAGAAGCTGGTCGCGTTCATGCGGGAGAACATGGGGCCGGGGCTGATCTCGGTGCACCACGTGCACCACCCCGAGGTCGACGTCGACGGCGACACCGCCACCGGCACCTGGTACCTGCAGGACAAGGTGATCCTGCCCGAGGCGAAGTTCGTGCTCGAGGGTGCGGCCTTCTACGACGACCGCTACCGCCGTACGCCGGACGGCTGGCGGATCGTGCACGCCGGCTACCGGCGCACCTACGAGATGTCGTGGAGCGTCGGCGATGTGGCCGGCCTGAAGATCGCGCGCGGCACCGCCTACGCCGACTGAGCGCAGCGAGGAGCACGCCTACGCCGACTGAGCGCAGCGAGGAGCACGCCGACTGATCTCGAGGTGCGAGCGGTCGCTCAGGCAGGACCCGGTGAAAACCAGAACACGTTCTATCATGCACGGATGCGCAACGGCATCGTCTTGTTCAGCTCCGACCGGGGTATCACCCCTGCCGCCGCGGCCCGGGCCGCCGAGGAGCGTGGCTTCGACACCTTCTACGTCCCCGAGCACACCCATATCCCGGTGCGGCGGGACGCGGCCCATCCCGGCAGCGGCGACGCGTCGCTGCCCGACGACCGCTACACCCGCACCCTGGACCCGTGGGTCTCGTTGGCGACCGCGGCAGCGGTCACCTCCCGGATACGGCTCTCCACGGCGGTGGCGCTGCCGGTCGAGTCCGACCCGATCACACTGGCCAAGACCATCGCCACGCTGGACTACCTCTCCGACGGCCGGGTGACGATCGGCGCCGGGTTCGGCTGGAACACCGACGAGCTCGCCGACCACCACGTCCCGGCCGCGAAGCGACGTACGGTGCTGCGCGAGTACGTCGCGGCGATGCGCGCGCTGTGGACCCGGGACGAGGCGTCGTACGACGGCGAGTTCGTGTCGTTCGGACCCTCCTGGGCCTGGCCCAAGCCGGTCCAGGCGCACGTGCCGCTGCTCGTCGGCGCCGGCGGCGGCCCGAAGACGTTCGCCTGGATCGCCGAGCACGCGGACGGCTGGATGACCACGCCGATCGAGGAGGGCATCGGCGACAAGACGACCGGGCTGCGCAAGGCCTGGGCCGACGCCGGCCGCTCGGGCGACCCCGAGGTCCACGTGCTGGTGGCGAAGAAGCCGACACCCGACGACCTCGCCGAGTGGGCCGGGGCAGGTGCCACCGAGCTGGTCTGGGGGGTCCCGGACGCGGACGAGGCCGAGGTGATCGGCTACCTCGACCGGCTGGCTGGGCGGCTCCGCCTGACCTGACCGCGGTCGTGTGAGCCGGACCGGTCAGCCGGAGTCGCGGCCCCTGCCGATGGTCTCCTCGACGATCGTGTTCAGCCGGGACCCGACCGGCCACCCGGCGTAGTGGCACAGGAAGATCACGATCTCGCGCAGGGCGTCGTCGTCGAGCTCGCCGTTGCGGTACGCCGCGGGCACCTGGATGCCGAGCACGTCGGCCTGGCCCGTCGCCGCCAGCGCCCCGATGAGCAGCAGCCGGCGGTCGCGGGTCGACAGGCCGGGCCGGTTCCAGATGTCGGCGAACAGGTGGTCGGCGGTGTAGCCGAAGAAGTCGCCGGGGCCGTCCTGGAACTCCCAGCCGTAGACCTCGGACATCTTCGCCAGCCCGCGTCGTCGGGTCTCGGGGTTCTCCGGGTTCTCCCGGCTCTCGGGGTGCTCGGTCACGATCCCTCTCCTCTCGCTCGCAGCCCCAGTCCATCCGCCAGCGACTCGAGCGCGAGCCGGGCGAGGGGCACGTCGACGTCGAGGGTGCCGGCCAGATCGACGGCGAAGCCGAGATCCTTCTCGCCGAGGGCGCGCACGTGCTCGAAGATCGGGTACCAGGGGTCGTCGGGCGTCAGCGGGGCGGTGGTGTCGCGGTGCATGATCGCGCCCGGCCCGCCGGTGACCGCATCGGTACGACGGACCACCTCGCCGAGCGCGACCAGGTCGATCCCGGATGCCTCGGCCAGCCGCTGCGCCTCGGCGCCGGCGGTGAACGAGACGAAGTGCAGCAGGTTGCGCGCGAGCTTCATCGTCGTACCCGCACCGGTGGGGCCGGCGTGGACCACGGTCGACCCCATCACCGACAGCGCCGGCCGGCACGCCTCGAACTCCGCGACGCTCCCGCCCACCATGATCGCGAGGCTGCCGTTCGCGGCCCCCATCGCGCCGCCGCTCACCGGCGCGTCGACAACGGCGAGGTCGTGCCGCCGGGCGACGTCGGCCAGCTGGCTCGGTGTCCCCGGCGCCACCGTCGAGTGGATCGCCACCACGGTGCCGGGCCGGGCGGCGCCGAGCACCTGGCCCAGCACCTCCCTCACCTGGTCGTCGTCGCGGACCATCACGCAGACCAGGTCGACGTCGGCGGCCAGCCCACCGACGCCGGCTGCCGCGACCGCGCCCGCCTCCTCCAGCTCGGCGAGTGGCTCGGGGGCGACGTCGTACACCACGGTCTTGAGGCCCTCGGCCGCTCCCGCTCCGGCCAGCCGCAGCGCCATCGGGCGGCCGATGTTGCCCAGGCCGACGAACCCGACCCGGGAGACCCGTCGAGGTGTGGTGCTCATGACCGGAAGACCTGTCCGCCGTCAACGCCCAGGATCTGTCCGGTCACCCACGCCGCCTCGTCGGAGAGCAGGAACAGGCACGCGCCGACCATGTCCTCCGGCTGACCCATCCGCTTCAGCGCCAGCCCCTTGACGAGCTCCTGCGAGGCATCCCCGGCCTGGGTCCGGGTCGCCTCGGTGTCGGTCGGGCCGGGGGCGATGGCGTTGACCCGGATGTTCATGCCGCCGAGCTCGTGCGCGAGCTGCTGGGTGAGCCCGTTGACCGCCACCTTGGCGAGTCCGTAGAAGCCCGAGTAGAGCCACGCGGCGGTCGAGCTCTGGTTCACCACCGCACCGCCGCCGCGCTGCCTCAGGTGGGGGAGCACAGCCCGGGTCACCACGAGGGCGCCGTCCATGTTCACGCTCATGAACTTCCGGTAGTAGTCCCAGTCCACGCTGACCAGCAGGTCGAACTGCATGTCGCCGTAGATGGCGGCGTTGTTGACCAGCAGGTCGATGCCGCCGTACTCCCCGGCGGCGCGCTCGGCCATCGCCTCGGCGGACTCGGGTGAGGAGACGTCGGTGCGCACGAACATCGCGCGTCCGCCGTCGGCCTCGATCGCCTTGGCCACCAGCGTTCCGGCCTGCTCGTTGAGGTCTGCCACCACGACCGCCGCACCCTCGCGTGCGAGGCCCCGGGCGTACGCCTCGCCGATGCCCTGGGCTGCGCCGGTCACCACGGCGACCTTGTCACTGAACCTCATGCTGTGCGTCCATTCCGTTGAGTTGGGGGAAATGTCCTCGCGAACTGGGCCGTATGTCCCTTCGAGTCGGGAGAGATGCAACGCCGGTCATGCCGGCTCCGCGATCGTCTTGACCTCCAGGTACTCCTCGAACCCGGCCACGCCCATCTCGCGGCCGTTCCCGGACTGCTTGTAGCCGCCGAACGGCGCGTCGGGGGCGAACCAGACCCCGCCGTTGACCGCCATGGTGCCGGTGCGGATGCGTCGTGCCACCGAACGCCCACGCTCGATGTCGCCGGCGTCCACCGACCCGGACAGGCCGTACGGGGAGTCGTTCGCGATCCGCACCGCGTCGTCGTCGCCGTCGTGCGGGATCACGACGAGCACCGGGCCGAAGATCTCCTCCCGGGCAACGCGGGCGTCGTTCTCCAGCCCGAAGACCACGGTGGGCTCGACCCAGAACCCGTCGCGGTCGACCACGTGGCCGCCGGTGGCGAAGCTGCCGCCCTCCTCCTGGGCCAGGCCGAGGTACGTCGCCACCCGGTCGCGCTGGGCGGCCGAGATCACCGGGCCGCACACGGCTCCGGGGTCGGCGGGGTCGCTGATCCCGATCGACGCCATCGTGTCCGCGGCCACCCTTACCGCCTCGTCGTACCGCTCCCGCGGCACCACCAGGCGCGTGGTCAGCGCACAGCCCTGGCCGGCGTGGATGCACGCGGCGAACGCCGTGGCTCCTGCGGATGCCGCGACGTCGGCGTCGTCGAGCACGATCGCGGCCGACTTGCCGCCCAACTCGAGGGACACCTTCTTCAACGTGGGGGCGGCCGCGGCCATGATCTCGCGACCGGTCGCGGCGGACCCGGTGAAGGAGACCATGTCGACGCGCGGGTCGGTGGTCAGGATGGCTGCGGCCTCGTCCGACCGCGGGCTGACCACGTTGAGCACTCCCGGGGGGATGTCGGTGTGCTCGGCGACCAGCCGACCCAGCTCGCAGGCCAGCCACGGGGTGTCGGGTGCGGGCTTGAGCACCACGGTGCAGCCGGACGCGAGGGCGGGGCCGATCTTGGCCAGGTTGATCTGGGTGGGCACGTTCCACGGCGTGATCGCGGCGACCACGCCCACCGGCTCGCGCCGGACGGTACGGCGGGTGGGGATGCCCATCGGCTCTGCGACGCCGAGGTCGGACTCGTAGTCGTAGGCCTCGGCGAGGTCGATCACCCAGCGCAGGCCGTCGACCGGCACGTCGAAGCCGGCGGCGGACATCATGAAGGTGGGCATGCCGACCTCGGTCGTGGTCAGCTCCCGGAAGTCGTCGGCGTCGTCGAGCAGGGCCCGGTGCAGCTGCCGCAGGCAACGCACCCGGAGGGCGACGTCGGTCGCCCAGTCGGTCTCGTCGAAGGCCCGGCGCGCCGCTGCCACCGCGGCGTCGACGTCGCTGGGGGCGGCGTCGGGCGCCTGGCCGATCTCCTCGCCGTTCGCCGGGTTGATGATCGGGTACGTCGCGCCGGCGGAGGCCTCGACGAGCTTGCCGTCGACGAGCATCCGGGGTGTGGGGACGGACAGCGTCATCGGTGTGCCTCCTGACTGACGTGCTGGCCCTCCGCGACCGGGGGCGGCCAGACCGGTGAGGGCAGGTCCGCGAGCCGGTAGTGCCCGGGCTGGGACATGCCGTCGAGCCCCATCCGGTCGAGCAACGCCTGAGGTGCGCGGCCCGACCCGGCGATCTCCAGGAACGTGCTGGCCGCCGACCCGAGGTCGAACCAGTCGCGCTGCCAGGCGAAGCCGTCGGGGGTGTATCCGAACCAGCTGCCGCCGAGGCCGGCGATCTCGTACTCGCGCCCGTTCTCGTCATGGACGCCCGCCCGCTGTCTCCAGAAGCCGATGATCATCGCCTTGGCCTCGTCCATGACCGTGCAGACGTAGTCGTAGTGCCAGCGGTCGAGGCCGGCCATCTCGGTGCCGAGGGCGTACTGCCGGATCTGCTCGCGGCCGACGGCCATGAAGTGCTCGTCGGGGCTGTACATCCAGCCGTACGTCGCGTCCTCGGCGTAGAAGTCGGCCAGCGGCGCCCAGTCCCGGGTGCGCTCGGCCTCCCGGTTGGCCTCCAGCCAGCGCTGCCAGAGCTGCTCCATCTCGGCACGGCTGGCCACGGCTGTCTCGGTCATCGGGATCCTCCAGGGTCGGTGTCGTCGTCGGTCACGGTGAGCGCCATCGCGGGGCAGTGGCGGACCGCCAGGTCGACCTGGTCGCGCACCGACTGGTCCGGGTGCTCCTGGAGCAGGACGACGTGGTCGGCGTCCTCGTCGAACCCGAACACACCGGGCGCCTCGCCCTGGCACATCTGGTGCCCCTGGCACAGGTCGAGATCGGCGAAGACCTTCATCGGGCTGCCCGCCCCTGGCGGCGGCGGTACCGGACCCGGCAGGGCTGCGCCAGCTGGATCACCATCTTCGAGGTGTCGTCGCGGTAGGACTCGGGGGGCTGGGCCATCTCGAACTCGAAGTCGCGCAGCAGCACCGAGAAGATCGCCTTGAGCTGCATCATCGCGAACGCGTTGCCCACGCAGCGGTGCCGGCCTGCACCGAACGGGATCCACGTCCACCGGTTGGCCAGGTCCTCCTGCCGGGGGTCGATGTAGCGCCCCGGGTCGAACGAGTCCGGCTCGGGGAAGTCCTCACCGATGCGGTTGGAGACCCGTGGGGTGGCGCCGATCATGGTGCCGGCGGGGATCCGGTGCCCACCCAGGTCGACCTCCTGCTGGGCGACGCGCAGCAGCAGGATCAGTGGCGGGTGCAGCCGCAGGGTCTCCTTCAGCGCCGCCTCGAGCCGGGGGATCGCGCGCAGTGCCTGGAAGGACACCTCGGAGCCATCGGCGTAGAGCCGGTCCAGCTCGTCGACGATCCCGGCCATCACCTCCGGGTGTCGCAGCAGCTCGATCAGCGTCCAGGCCGCCGTACCCGAGCTGGTGTGGTGGCCCGCGAACATCATCGAGATGAACATCCCGGTGATCTCGTCGGCGCTGAAGTGCGGGCTGCCGTCCTTGTCCGTCAGCGAGACCAGCACGTCGAGCAGGTCGCGCTCCTCCCGGGGGACCTCGCCCGCCGCGGCGCGCCGGTCCATGATCCCCTGCACCAGCTCGACGAGGGCGGATCGCGCCGCGTCGCGCTTGCGGAAGCTCTCGATGTCGGCGTACGCGTCGACGTAGGCGATCGCGTCGGTGCCGCGCTCGAGGTCGTGGTAGAGCGCAGCGAAGCGGCCGTCGAGCTCCTCGCGGAAGCGCTTCCCGATCAGGCAGGCCGACGTGGTGCAGATGGTCAGCTCGGCGAAGAAGTCCAGGAGGTCGATCTCACCCCACTCGTCCGCGGAGTCGCCCCAGCCCGCGACCATCCGCCGGATCTCGTGCTCGATGGTGCTGGCGTGGCCGCGCATCTGCTCGCCGCGCAGGGCCTGGTTCTTCAGGGCCTCCTTGCGCTTCTCGGGGGTGGTGTCGAAGACCACGCCCCTGCCGAAGATCGGCGTCATGAACGGGTACGCCGCGGCCTGGTCGAGCACCTCGTCGGGCGCCCGGAAGAAGACCTCGTTGGCCTCGGCGCCGCTGACCAGGACGACGTCGCGGTCGGCCAGGCGGAAGCGGCCGACGTCGCCGCACTCCTCGCGCACCCGGTGCAGCAGGCCCACGGGGTCGTTGCGGAGGTCCTCGAGGTGGCTGTGCTCGTGGCCGGGGAACTCACTGGAGACCTCCGGGATCCCGGTGAGGGTGGGCACGGTCTGCGTCATCGTTCCTCCAGGTCGGGTTCGGGCTGCACCTCGAGCAGCGGGATGTGGGTGCCGCGGGGCAGGTCGGCCACGTAGCCGATCACCTCGCCCACGGCGTCGGGGCGCAGGAAGTGGCTGCTGCGGGTCAGCCCGAAGCGGGACCAGCCCTCGAGCACCATCGCCGTGTCCTCGGCGCCCCAGTCCATGCCCATGCCGGTCATGGTGGGGCCGGGCCGGACCACCGAGACCCGTACGCCGGAGCCCTCCAGCTCCATCCGCAACGACCGGGCGAGGCCCTCCACGGCCCACTTGCCGGTCGCGTACGACGACATGAACGGCCGCACCGTGTCGGTGACGTCGGAGGAGACAAGCACGACGTCCCCGCGCCGGCGCTCGACCATGCCGGGCACGAACGCCCGGACCAGCCGGTGCACGCCGAGGACGTTCACGTCCAGCTCGGCCGCGAAGCCGGTCGTCTCCATCTCGTGGACCCGGCCCGGGACCAGCCGGGCGGCGCTGGAGACCACCGCCTCCACCTCACCGAGATCGGCGGCCACCTTCTCGGCGAAAGCGTGCACCGACTCCGGGTCGCCGACGTCGAGCGGGTGTGCCACCGCCTGGCCGCCGTCCGCGCGGATCCCCGCCGCGACCGCCTCGCACCGGTCCAGCCGACGGGCTCCCAGGGCGACCGGGAAGCCACGGGCGGCGAGCGACCGCGCGGTGGCTTCTCCGATGCCGGACGAGGCCCCGCTGACCACGCACGGCCGCCGGTCGGGGTGTGCGTAGCGGCCCATCAGCGCGGCTCCACGGTGACCGGCAGCCCGGCGAAGCCGCGGACGTTGGCGGAGTAGAACCGCACAGCACGGTCACGGTCGACCTCGACCGAGCGCACCTTGCGGACCAGGGTCCGCAGCACCACCTGTGCCTCCAGCCGGGCAAGGTTCGCGCCGAGGCAGTAGTGGCGGCCGCCGCCGAAGCTCATGATCTGGCCGAGCTCCGCGGGATCTCGGTCGAGGTCGAAGACCTCCGGGTCGGTGAAGACCCGCTCGTCGTGGTTGGCCGAGCCCAGGGCCAGCAGCAGCCGCGACCCCGCCGGTGCGGTCTCCCCGTGCAACGACAGGTCGGCGACCAGGTGGCGGGCGAGCAGCTGCGTGGAGGTGTCGTGGCGCAGCGTCTCCTCGATCCAGGGGGCGACCAGGCCGCCGCCGGTGTCGTCGAAGACCCGGCGGCACTGGTCGGTTCGGCGGGTGAGGTGGAACAGGGCGTTGCCCAGCAGCTTGGTCGTGGTCTCGTTGCCGGCGACGACCATGAGGAACAGGAAGGCGATGATCTCCGGGTCGCTCATGCGCTGGCCGTGCTCCTCGACGCTCATCAGCGCGCTGGTCAGGTCGCGTGCCGGGCAGCGGCGCTTCTCGGCGAGCATGCCGGTGTAGTAGTCCAACAGCTGGGCCGACGCCTGTATCCCGGCCGGGGGCACGTCGCGAAGGCCGGGCTCGCGGTGCACCAGCAGGTCTGCGAGCCGGCGTACCGCGTCGCGGTCGGACTCGGGGACTCCGAGCATCTCCGAGATCACGTCCATCGGCAGCTTGCCGGCCAGGTCGTCGATCCAGTCGAACTCCGCGCTGTCCAGGCAGCGGTCGAGGTAGTGGTCGGTCAACCGCTGGATCTGCGGCTCCAGCTCGGCCACGCGGCGAGGAGTGAAGCCCTTCGAGACCAGCCCGCGCAGCCGCGTCTGCTTGGGCGGGTCCATCGCCAGGAAGGACATCACCGCGTGCGCATGCCTGTTCCACGCGCTCGCGTCCAGCGAGACCCCCCTGGCGTTGCTGAGCACGTCGTCGGTGCGCACCGCGTCGTGGACGTCCCCGTGGCGGGAGAGCACCCAGAAGTCGTGCTCGGCGTTGTGGTACAGCGGTGCCTCGTCCCGCAGCCGCCGGTACGTCGGATAGGGGTCGTCCTGGAGCTGGTAGTCGTAGGGGTCGAAGACCAGGGGCTCCCGGCTGGTGGTCGAGGCCGTCATCGCCGGCCCTTCCGCTGGCCGCTCATGATGACGGCCACCACGGCGTCCAGCCGGTCGGCCATCTCGTCGTAGGTCATCAGGCCCATGCCCACCTGGAGCAACGCCCCGAAGAACGCCAGCGAGACCGCGTCCAGCAGGGCGGGCTCGGTGTTCTCCCCCAGAGCGGCCTCGAAGCGGGCCACGAACCTGGCACCGATGCGCAGCCGGAGCCGCTCGACGTCAGGGTCGCTGCTCAGCAGCGCCGGCGTCACGGCCGCCGCGAGCTCGGGCTCGGTGCGGATCCGCTCCACGAGGCCGCGGATCACCGACTGCAACCTCCTGGTCGGGTCGGTTGCCCGGGTGGCCGCGTCGGGGGTCTGGTCGAGGTGGCGCCAGAACAGCTCGGCGAAGAGGTGGTTCTTCGAGGCCAGGTAGGTGTACGCCGTCGCGGGCGACACGCCGGCACGCCGGGCCACGGTGCGGACCGTCACGGCGTCGTGGCCGACCGCCCGCAGCTCCTCGGCACCGGCGGACAGGAGCCGCTCGACCGTCTCGGCCTGCCGGGTGTTGAGCCCCTGCCGGGGCGCCTCATACACATGACTGGACATATGTCCAGACTATGGCCTACGATCGCTGGTGTCCAGTGGCGTGTTGCCCTCGTTTCCCGAGGAGGGGCCGACCGATGTCCTTCGAGCACCTGGCGCGGGCGGAGCTCGCCGGCATGTTCCCGGAGCTGTTGCTGTGCGGTCACCTGATCGACCGGGCGGGCATGCCGCACGTGGTCGGCGAGCTCGGCCGGGAGGGGATGGGTGAGGTGGCCATCGAGGAGTGGATGGCGGCCAGCCCGGTCTACACCCGCCGGACGATGCGGGCGCTGGGCATCGACGGCGACGGGGTGGCCGAGATCTTCAAGTGCCTGCAGCACGACATCGGGGCGCCGCCGGAGTTCCTGGACTTCCGCTTCACCGTCCACGACCACGACCACGGCGAGTTCCAGCTCGCGCACTGCGGGGCGCTGATGGACGTGGAGCCGATGGGCGAGGACTACGTGCGCACGATGTGCCACGACATCGAGGACCCGACGTTCGACGCCACCGCGGGCGCAGTCAACCCTCGCGCGCAGATCCGTCCGGTGCACCGGCCACCGCGGGTGCCGGCGGACCGGGAGCCGCACTGTGCCTGGACGGTGAGCATCGCCGAGGGCCACGAGGCCCTGTCGGTGCCCGACGCCGCCGTCGAGGTCGGCCGGAGTGAGGCGGCCCGGTTCACGCTCTCGACCGGCCCGGTCGAGGACGACGGTGCCGCGGGGTACGCCGGTGAGGTCCAGGCCGACGTCGACTGGTCGTCGTTCTCGCGGGCCCTGCTGCTGCGGCTGGCCGACGAGATCAGCCTGCAGTGCCACCTGCTCGCGCTGGGGTTCCATCGCGCCCTGCGACGCCGGCTGTCCGGCGACCGTGCCGGGGAGCTGCTGGGCCGCCAGCTCACCGGGGCCGGGGGACTGGCGAGCCGCAGGCTGTGCCGGGCGCTCGGCCTGGCGCCCTCGGCAGGGTCGGTGCCGCAGGTCCTCGCCGTGCACCCTGCGCTCAACCCGGCCGGATACGTCGGCTTCTCGATGGAGGGTGAGGACCTGATCCGACTGCAGCGTGAGGCGCCGGGCGTCCGCGACGCCGGCTGGGCCCGGCTGCTGCACGAGGACCTCTCGCCGTGGCGGGCGATCGTGCAGGGGATCTCACCGACCCTCGACGTGGTGGCCCACAGGGGCGACCGCGCCGTGCGCCGGCTGCGGGTCATCGACACCGGGGAGCCGCAGCCCGAGGCCGAGGGGGTCCAGCTGGCGGCGCTGAGCACCGGCGCCGACTTCGCCTTCGACGGCCGGCGCCCGCTGCTGCCGATCAGCCCGGCGTGAGGTGTCCGGCGGACCGGTCGCGCGCCGGATCCCTTGCGTGTCTCGGCACGTGGGACGCCCGTCGTACGGTCTCGGCGGGCAGGTGCCGGATGATCTCCTGCGTGGCTCCGCTTCCTCCGGAAGAATTCCACCGTCCATGCGCGACACACACCGTTTGCGCTATCGAACGGTGGTGCGGATGTTTCGCCGAGTGCCTGAAGGCCACTAGTGTGAAGGACCGGCGTGTCCAGGGGCCCAGCACGGGCGCGGCGGGCAGGGTCCTGGTGATTGGGGCCGGAAAGAACCACTCGGGAGGTAGATGATCGTGACCGCAAGACACAAGGGCAGCCGGGTGGCTGCCTCCGTGGCCGCGCTGGGAATCGGCGTCGCCCTGGCCACGCCGACGGCGGCCTTCGCCGACGGTGGGTCGGGCGGCAGTGG
>JBOHDO010000010.1:0-6362 GCA_050699415.1 Marmoricola sp. | reverse complement strand
TGCCCGTCCACCCCGAACTGGTCGCGACTCTGCGCCGACACGCTGCCACGTTCCCGACCGGCCCCGACGGCCGGCTGTTCGTAAACCGCAAGGGCACCTCCGGCGTCCCGCTGCCCCCGCCCTACCCGAACCCGGTCTCGATGAGCACCGTCTACCGCGCCTGGCACCGCGCCCGCGCCGCCGCCCTCACCCCCGGCCAGCAGGCCTCGCCGCTGGCACGGCGCCCCTACGACCTGCGCCACGCCTGCCTGTCCACCTGGCTCAACGCCGGCGTCCCCGCCGTCCAGGTCGCCGAGTGGGCCGGCCACACCGTCGCGGTGCTGCTGCACATCTACGCCAAGTGCATCGAAGGCCAGGACGAGGTCGCCAAGCGGCGCATCGCCGACGCCCTGGCCACCGACCCCAACACGGGCTCCGACACGGGCTCCGACACAGGCTCCGACATCGGCTCCGACATGGGCTCCGACATGGGCTCCGACACCGACGCAGACGCCGGCTCTGGCATCGACGCAGCGGCCGCGCGCGACCGGCGGACGGACCCAAACTTCCCCACGTATTCCCCACAGCCAGCCGAAAACAGCCCGATATCGCCGACCACAGCCGGAACGGCCGGGCCCCGCGGAGCGGCGCAAACCCGCAGGTCAGCGGCCATTTACCGGCGAATTACCCGGCCGTAGGCGTAACCTGCTGTGACAGCAATTCCGGTTTAGAGCAGCCGCCTCCTAAGCGAAAGGTCGCCAGTTCGACTCTGGCCTGGGGCGCCATCCTCAACGGCCGCTTCCCCGATGTACAAAGTGGACCCTGACCAGCGGTCTTGTGATCTCTTGAACTCACCCCGAGCTGAGGCGAGCACGAATGCGATCCAGGGTGGGTTCCGGCATCCGGATTCTTTTGTGCGTGAGGCAACAGTTGCATTATGCTTGTGCGGTGGCTTCGAGGATTGCGGCGGCGCGCCTGTGAACGGCCAGAATCCGGCAGGTGCCGAGGTGCTGGCCGGGCAGGCCGATGTCGTCGACGCGGTGCTCGCCGCCAACCGGGTGTTCGTGGCCGTCGCCACGAACGCGCTGGCAGGGATCGCCCCCGAGGTGACGCTGCCACAGTTCCGGACCCTGGTCCTTCTGGACAGCCGGGGGCCGATGACGTTGACAGCGCTGGCGGCGGCGCTGGGCGTGGTGCCGTCCACGGCCACACGGATGTGTGACCGGCTGGTCTCCAAGAAGATGATCCGACGCGCCACCGACCGGGGAAACCGGCGACAGGTGACGCTCAGTCTGTCGACCGCAGGTCGGCGCCTGATCGAGAAGAGCACCGCTCGGCGCAGGGACGAGATCTTCCGGCTGCTCGCCACCGTCCCGGTCCGGGACCAGCACCGGTTGGCCGAGGCCCTGCACGTGCTGGTCAGGGCCGCCGAGACCTGAACGAGTCCTGACCGCCGGGGCTGACGCGTGACTGAGGGAGTAGACAACTGAGCACATCCAACGGCAGGGACAACGACAACGCCGCCAAGCCCGGCGACCCGCTCCCACCGACCGACATCGTCGGCGACGACGCTCCCGACCAGTCGCCGCCGACGGGCCCGGGAGCCGATGAGGACTCCGGCGATGAGGATGCAAGTCAGCACGGGACCGAGCCGGAGCCCGAGTCGGCGGTCGGCGGCGAGCTGGCCCTGCAGACCAGCCGCGCACTCGGGCTGACCTCGGGCTGGCTGCGGACCAGCCGCTTCGGCATCGCGGTCATGGCCCTGCTCGTCGGAGTGGTGGCCGGCTTCGGCGCGGTCGGATTCCGCTATCTGATCTACTTCTTCACGTGGTTGGCGACCGGGCACATCCAGCCGCTGGATGGCGCCGGAGCCAGCGACACACTGCCGTTCCTCGGGCGGTGGTTCTACCTGCTCATCCCGGTCATCGGCGGGGCGATCTACGGTCCGGTGATCTTCCGGATGGCACGCGAGGCACGCGGGCACGGCGTACCCGAGGTGATGATCGCGGTGGCGGAGAACGGCGGCCGGATCCGTCCCCAGGTCAGCTTCGTCAAGGCCTTCGCCTCAGCGCTGTGCATCGGCACCGGCGGGTCGGTGGGACGCGAGGGACCGATCGTGCAGATCGGCTCCTCGCTGGCCTCGACCTTCGGACAGTGGGTGCGCATGTCCGAGACCCGGCTGCGCATCATCGTGGCCTGCGGTGCCGCGGGGGGCATCGCCGCGACCTTCAACGCACCGCTGACCGGGACCTTCTTCGGCTTCGAGCTGATCCTGAGGTCGTTCTCGATCGAGGCGCTGTTCGCGATCTTCGTCTCCGCGGTCGCCGCCAACGTGGTCAGTCAGCAGTTCTTCGGCACCGAGCCGTTCTTCTCCGGATTCCCGCACGACCTGATGATCCACCACGTCTACACCTACGGGCTGGTCATCGTGCTGGGTGTGATCGCGGGCCTGATCGGGGTCGGCATGAAGTCCGTGCTGTACAAGGTCGAGGATCTGTGCGATGCCGGCTGGAAGAACCGACCCGAGTGGGCTCGTCCCGCGATCGGTGGCCTGCTGCTCGGCGGCGTCCTGATCGCACTTCCCCAGATGTACGGCGTGGGCTACCCGGTGATGGACAACGTGGTGGGGCACCCGGCCCGCTTCGCGCTCTGGTTCGTCATCGCGTTGGCCGCCGGAAAGATCTTCACGGCCGGTCTCACCATCGGCATCGGCGGCTCCGGGGGCGTGTTCGCGCCGTCGCTGTTCACCGGCGCGATGGCCGGAACAGCCTTCGGCCTCATCGCCCACTCGGTTCTCGGATCGGTCGTCGGACCCCCCGCCCTCTACGGCATGGTCGCGATGGGCGCGGTGTTCGCCGCCGCCGCGCAGGCACCGCTGACCTCACTGGCCAGCGTCGTGGAGATGACCGGCGACTTCGCCCTCACACTGCCGGTCATGCTCGCCGTCGGCATCGCCACCGCGGTGTCGAAGAAGCTCACCCACGGCACGATCTACACCACCAAGCTGCTGCGCCGCGGCACCGACATCGAGCGGGTGACCCCGGCCAGCGTCCTCGAGCAGCTCACCGTCGGTGATGCCATGCAGCACCTTCCGACGTTCGTCGCCAGTCATCCCGCGCTGAGTGCCACCGACGGGGAGCCAGACCTCACCGACCGCCCAGCACCTGACGCCCCCTCACCGTGGCCCCCGCTGGCCGGGCCCGTGCTGCGCAGCAGGGCGCCGCAGAGCCTGTTCACCGACGAGCTCCTCCAGCAGGCGCTGCGCCAGCTCGTCCTCTACGGCCGCGACGGTCTTCCGGTCATCTCCGCTGACCGACGGCGGTTGTGCGGCTGGATCACCAACCGCAACGTGCTCGACGCGATCAACACCCGGCTCCAGGCCACCGCCGCTGAGGCAGAGCAGGGCGAACAGGCCGCCCAGTTTGCCGCCTCGGACGGCGGCGGCGAGCACAGCCCACCGACCCCCTTGCACGGATACTCGATCCTGGAGATCACCATCACCCAGGACGCGACCGCGGCCGGCCGGACGGTCGGGGAGGTCGACTGGCCGCCGGACTCGATCGTCGTCGCCACCACCCACCGGGGCCGCAGCTCGGCCGCCCAGGAGAGCACACAGCTGCTGCCCGGCGACCGGATCACCGTTCTCGTCGCGACCAGCACCGCCTCCGAGGAAGGGGCCCAGGAGCCGGCCGTGCACGCCTAGGGGTGGGCCGGGCACCGTCAGAGCGTCTCGAAACGGATCCCGGCCGCCTGCAGGCGGGCGAGCAGCCTGTCCCCCATCGCCGCCGCCGTGGTCACCTGACCCGAGGTCGCCGGGTTGTCGTCGTAGGCCAGGCAGAGCGCGGACTCGGCGAGCATCTTCGCGGTCTCGTCGTAGCCCGGATCGCCCCCCGATACCCGGGTGTGCACCGTGCGTCCGCCGGCCTCGCCGACGAAGTCGACGGTGAACCACGAGCTCGACCGGCGCCGGGCCGAGGGGCCCTCGCCGACGTGGATCCGGTCCATCAGGGCCCGGCGCAGCGGTGGCACCTGTGCCGCTCCCGCCATGGCGGCCGCAGCCGCGACGCCGCCGACCGCGTAGTGCAGCGTCTTCAGGCCGGCGTAGTGGGAGTAGCCGAAGTCGGGGCCGTACGCCGGCAGGGCGGCTCCCGACCGGGCCACGACGAACGGGTCGATCGTGGGCAGCGGCAGCAGCCAGTAGCCCAGCTGCGCGTCACGACCCGGCCGGCCGGCCACGGCACGCGACCGACGGCCGTCGGGCCGGGGCTCCGCCTGGCGCCGCTCGACCATGGCCTGGCGCATCTGCCGCGCCCGGGAGAACGCGGTCATCGCCGAGTGGAAGGTGCCACCGGAGAACGTCGCGTTCGACCGCACCACCCCGCGCAGCCGGATGGGTGCGTCGTCGGGGAGCTGCTGGACGGTGAACCAGGCGCCGAGGTCGTGCGGGACGGAGTCGAAGCCGCAGGCATGCACCAGCCGCGCGCCGGTGCTGCGGGCGGTGTCGTTGTGGGCGAGGTACATCCGGTCGACGAACTCCGGCTCGCCGGTCAGGTCGACGTAGTCGGTGCCGGCCTCGGCACAGGCCCGGACCAGGGGCTCGCCGTACAGCAGGTAGGGGCCGACCGTCGAGATCACGACACGGGCGGACTCGGCGAGCTTGCGCAACGAGTCTGGGTCGGCCGAGTCGGCGTGGACCATCGGGAGGCTGGAGCAGTCCGGGTGCTCCTGGACCAGCCGGCCGCGCACCGCGGACAGCTTGACCCCGTTGCGCCCGGCGATGGCCCAGCGGCAGCCGTCGGGCGCGTGCCCGGCGAGGTAGCGGGCGGTCAGCTCACCGGTGAACCCGGTGGCGCCGAAGAGGACGACGTCGTACTCGCGCTCTCGCGTGGCATCTGCTGGCATGCCTCACATCCTGTCACCCGGCGTACTCTGCACGGCATGTGCCGCAACATCCGGACCCTGCACAACTTCGAGCCGCCCGCCACCGCCGACGAGGTGGAGGCTGCGGCGGTGCAGTACGTCCGCAAGGTGAGCGGGCAGACCAGGCCCTCCCGGGCCAACCAGGCCGCCTTCGACGCCGCCGTCACCGAGGTCGCCTCGGCCACCCGGCGCCTGCTCGACGGACTGACCAGCTCCGCACCACCGAAGGACCGTGAGGCCGAGGCCGCCAAGGCGCGGGCCCGGTCGGCCGCGCGCTACGCCTCATGACGCTGCTGGACCCGGCGCCCTCGCGCGCCACCGATCTCGCCGAGGTCCTCGACCTGCTGGCCGGCCGCCGGTACGTCGTGCTCACCGGGGCCGGGATCTCCACCGACTCCGGTGTCCCCGACTACCGGGGGCCGCGCCCGGCCGGGGCGCCGCCGGTCCGGATGCCGATGACCTACCAGCAGTTCGTCGCCGAGCCGGCCAACCAGCAGCGCTACTGGGCGCGCGCCCACGTGGGCTGGAACCGGATGCGCCACGCGGACCCCAACCCGGGCCACCACTCGCTTGCCCGGCTGTGCCCGGAGCTGGTGGTCACCCAGAACGTCGACGGCCTGCACGAGCGAGCCGGCCAGTCACCGCTGGTGGCACTGCACGGCCGGATCAGCGACGTGGTCTGCCTCGACTGCCGACGGGTGACCGGGCGGGCCGAGGTCCAGGCCACCATGGCTGCGGCCAACCCGGGGTGGGCCGAGCGGTTCGCCGACGCCGAGCACCGTCCCGACGGGGACGTGGCGCTGGATCGCACCGGCGACTTCGTCGTCCCGACCTGTCCCTGGTGCGCCGGGCGGCTGAAGCCCGACGTGGTGTTCTTCGGCGAGAGCGTGCCCCGTGAGCGGGTACAGCGCTGCACCGAGGCGGTCTCGTGCGCCGAGGCGCTGCTGGTGGTCGGGTCCAGCCTCGCGGTGATGTCCGGTCTCCGGTTCGTGCGCCAGGCACACCGGCAGGGGCTGCCGGTCGTGATCGTGAACCGGGGTGAGACCCGGGGCGACCCGCTGGCGACGTACCGGCTGGAGCTGGGGTGCAGCGAGTTCCTCATCACCCTTGCCGCGCGCTGCGCCGCCTGACCCGATCCCTCACCAGGGCGGCCGTCCCATCACCCGGGTGTACTCCCGCTTCCACAACAACCGCCGCACCCCGACGTAGACCCCGAAGCCTCCCGGGGCGGCGAAAAGGATCAACACGAAGACCCCAACGCCGATCGGCCCGTGCTGGCGCACAACAAGCACCAATATGTACACACCGACAAGCGTGAAGGTTCCAAAGAACAGGATCTCCAGAATCGGAGTCCGGATCTTCGGCAGCGGGCTCCCCTGCCCGCTCATCATCGGGAACGGCTCCTTCGGCGGCACCGGCTCCTCCGCTGGCACCGGATCCCGCTGGCTCACGACCGGCTCACC
>JBOHDO010000009.1:0-22235 GCA_050699415.1 Marmoricola sp. | reverse complement strand
CCGTATACTCGTCCGGCGTGCCCGGCCGCCCAGCCGGGCACACGTGCGAAGCACCCGCCGCCTTAGCTCAGTCGGTAGAGCGATTCACTCGTAATGAATAGGTCGTCGGTTCGATTCCGACAGGCGGCTCCAAGATGTGGCCTGACCAGCGGAAACACGATCAACCTCGATAGCTAGCACTCGGGTCTGCTTCACCAACGGGTGACAGGTCATGGGCTTCATGGGGTGTGGTCAGTCAGCGATGAGCTGGCTCAGCGGCTGTGGTGGCCGGCATGTCAGCCGGAGCACCTCGTCGGTGATCTGTTCCCAACGATGTTGGCGGATCGAGGCGAACATCGAGGAGAAGGCGTAGCACCACCATGGGTCGACGCCATCGGTGGCCAGTTGCTGCTGGAACTCTGCAGGTGACAGGTCGACGTACGCAACGGGCACCCGCCAGGCTCGCATGACATGGGCGGCAACCTCGTGCATGTCCAGCGAGGCCGGGCCAGTCAGCTTGTGGATGCGTCCGGTCGGCGGGCCTAGGGCGAGCGCGGCCAGACAGCGTCCGACGTCGGCGATGGACACCATCGAGATGCGGCCGCTACCAGCCGGCACCCGGATCTCCCCGCGGGCCCGGGCGGTACTCAAGAACTGCAGGAAGAACTCCGTGAAAATCGACGTGCGGGCGATCGAGATCGCGCAGCACCGGTCACGCAGGAGCGCCTCCGTGAGGCCGGAGGTGACCGCGTAGCAGAACGGTGAGGCGATGTCCGCGTCCAGGGCGCTCATCAAGACGACGTGACCCACACCAGCCTCGGTCGCGGCGCTGATCACGTTCTGATGGTGGGAGAGCACGTTGGTCGCCTCGCCGTCACTGGAGACGAACACAAGTGTGTCCACCTCGTCGAATGCGGCACGCAGCGCGGCGCGGTCGGCGTAGTCCGCCTCCGCGGACCGGACTCTTGGCGCAGGATCGGACAGTGCTCGCCGCGACACCCCGACGATCTCGTGTCCACCGTGTGCCGCGAGCAGGGCGATGACCTGTCCACCGAGCTTGCCGGTCGCTCCGGTCACCGCGATCCGCATTACGCACCACTGTAGTCCGATCGGGCATCAGCCAGGACTGGATGTCGGCCCCAGGACTGGCAGGTGAGTGCCGGGCCACCACGCTGCTTCAGCCCACCACCGTCCCGCACGCCGATCCTTGCGCGGAGAACTGCTGGTGGGCACTGGTGCGGCATGATGATGGTCATGGATGCCGAGGGAGTCATGCTGGCGGCCGGTGGGGGTGAGGAGATCACCGGGTTGGATGCCACGTTGAAGGCGCCGATGGGGCCGCGGACGAGCACCTCGAGCTTTGAGGTCGTCATCGGCCCCGGATACGACGTGGGGGCGCACGTGCACACGCGGGGCGAGGAGGTCTTCTTCGTCCTGGAGGGCGAGGTGGACCTGCTGGCGTTCGAGCCGGTCGACCGCACGTTAGGCGACTGGCACGCGTGGGTGTCTGCGTCCGGGCGCCGGTTCCTCCGCGGTGGCCCGGGCGCTTTCATGCACGTACCTGCCGGTGTACCGCACGCCTTCGCCAACCGCAGCGACACGCGCGTGCGGATGTTCTTCCAGTCGTCCGTGCCCGGCGGGCACGAGAACTACTTTCGAGAGCTCGCCGCCGTCCTCGCCGACGGGGGTCCGCCCGACCAGGACGAGATCGCCAGATTGCGGCAGCGCTACGACATCGTGCAGTTCACCGACGTACGCACCCGTTGACGGGTGACCCCGCAACCGGTAGCGGATCGGCTTGTGGTGATCGCCACTGGAACCGTCCCCGCTCGCTTAATGCAGCCGTAGCCGGTTGGCTATGCGAGACGGCCCGCTCTCGTGTTCCGCGGTGGTATACGCGAGGGTCCTCCGGGGGCGAGCACGCGAACCGTGGTGTCGGGGAGCCTGCCGGCCGCCGGGCCCTCCGAGCGTTCGGTGGGACGGGCTGCTGGCATCTACCACCAGCAGCAGCTGCTGGCCGGCCTGCGTGCCTGGCCGGCCAACGCCGACCGCTCTGGGCGTAATGCAGGTCGCGGGAGGTCACTCGTCAGGGTGTCCAGCTCCCCCAGAGTTCGGGCCTCGTACACGGCGCCGATTCGGTCGGTGAACTCGGCGGTCGTAAGGCGACCCGCCTCGTAGTGCTGGCCCAGTGCGTCAGCGATGCTTTCTCGGTCTTCGTCAGAAGCCCGTATCGCCTCGTTGGGCCTGACGTATTCGGGGTTGCGGTTGGTGGTGTTCACGTCGCTCTTCCTTCTCGCCCTCTCGGGCGGGGTTGGGTGGCGGTCCCGACCGGTGGTTCGTCGGTTCGTCGAGTTGCGTACAGCACAGCGGTGTCATGAGGGGTCGCGCCCTCGCCGGGAGACTGCCGACCCTCGGCGAGGGCCTCGGCGACCTCCTGCCACGACACCGAGTGCGCTGCGAGATGCCAGCGAGCCATCAGGCCGTGCAAGGTAGCCGTGATGAGCTGGGCCGGCAGCGTCGGATCGGTGCTTGCGCCTGGACACTCCGATTCCGTTGATGCGCACGCGGTGGTCCAACCCACCATCAGCACCGCGGCGCGCGGTCGCGGACGATCGGCGACGGGCATTGCTTGTTCGCGCAGTGCTGTCATCGTCGCTCCCTCGTGCCGGCCATTCGCTCAGCATGAACCCGGTACTGCGGTAGCGGGTCAAGTCCTTTGCGGTGGGCTTGACTTGGTACTTGGGTGCCGGGTTCATGCTGTGCGCTATGCGGACTAGCGAGGTGGCCGAGCGGGCCGGGGTGAACAGGCAGACGTTGCGCTATTACGAGCGGCGTGGGCTGCTGGCCGAGCCGCCTCGCTCTGCGGCTGGTTACCGGGACTACCCGGTGACGGCGGTCGAGCTCTTGCGGTTCGTCAAACGGGCGCAGGAACTCGGCTTCACCCTGGTCGAGATCGAAGATCTGTTGCACCTCGCTGGCGGTGGGCCGGACAGCTGCGAAAGGGCCCGGGCCCTGGCCGAAGCTCACGCGGCCGAGCTCGACCGCAAGATCGCGGACCTGCGGCGGATGCGCGCCTCGCTACGCGAACTGGTCGCCACCTGCGAGCGGCCCCGCACGGACCGGTCCTGCCCGCTGCTGCGCGCGATCGAGAGCACGCGTCCGCTGAGCGAGCTGCCGCGGCGATGAGACTGCAGATTCTGCAGGTGCCCGACTGCCCGAACGCCGCCTCGCTGAGGTCCCTGCTGACCTCGCTCGTCCACGACGGGACGCGGATCGAGAAGCGCGTGGTCCACGACGAGTCCGAGGCCGCGACGTTGGGGATGCGCGGCTCTCCGACGCTGCTGGTCGACGGGACCGACCCGTTCGTTGTCGCCGGCATGCCGATGGGCTTGTCCTGTCGGCTCTACCGGCACGAGACCGGCGTGCTGTCCGGCAATCCGTCACCGGCGCAGCTGTGCGCCGCCCTTGCACAGCGAGGTCGAGACGATGGCTGAACTGGAACTGGTCAGTGCCTATGATCCGGGCGAGGTCGCCGCGGTCATGGCTGCCCGACAGGCACGACCAACCGACGGTGCGCGGGGGCTGCACCGTGCGATCTTGACCTGCTTCCTCGACACGGGCAGCCCACCCGACCAGACCCGGCTGCAGCGAGAGGCCGAAGCGCTCGGTCTCGACCCGCGCCCGGCGTGTTCCGAACTGGCTGAGGCGGACCTGGTGCACCTCGACGAGGCAGGCCGGGTGTCGGTGGCCTACCCGTTCTCCGCCGTCCCCACTGGACACCGGGTGCAGCTCGCGGACGGCCCGTCGGTGTGGGCGATGTGCGCCATCGACGCGCTCGGCATCCCACAGATGGCCGGCCGCGACGCCGCCATCATCTCGAACGACCCGCACAGCGGCGAGCCGGTGCGCGTCGAGGTCACCGCCGGCGAATGGCGGTGGAACCCCCGAAGCACCACGGTGCTCGTCGCCCTGGCCGACACCGGTGAGGCCGCAGCGCTGTGTGCCTGCCCAAACGTCAACTTCCACACCAGCCCGAACCACGCCAAGGCCTACCTGGCCCACCACCCCGAACTCACCGGCGAACTGCTCCTCGCCCAGCACCCCGCGATCGAGTATGCCCACGCAGCGTTTGGCGCCTTGCTCCACCCTGTCGCCGGCGACGACCGGCCTTACGAAGGTGGGTATGAACGGGGACGATGACCGCGGCATCGGTGTTCGGGCAGCTGATTCCGGCCTTCCTGATCGTCAGGATCGGCTACGTGATTGTGGTCGCGATGCTGGGCGAGCGGATGCTGGCTCGCGTCGGCGGCTGGCTGGCTGGCTGCGATCATCCTGGTCGCACCCGCCGCTGTGCTCTCCACGCTGCCGTTCGTGCCGGTGGCGGTGAGCGCCGGTTTCGCCGTCTATCTCGCGATCGGGATGCTCGTGCAGGCGGTGATCGGCTACGGGGGCTGTGAGGTCGCCGGCCTCCCCACGCTGATCCCGCGTCGCCGGTACCGGATCTACTGCGCGTTCAGCGGTGCCGACCTCGTCGAGCGGCGGCTGCAAGCCAGACCCCCCTGGATCAGATGGACCGCCATGCTGTTCGCCGTGTTGGCCACCGCCGGGCTGTTCGTGCTCGTCGCCGCTGTCACGCCGACCTGGTTTCAGAACTACGGCGAATACCTGTTGTTGCTGGCCATCGGCTATGTCATCAACTGGATCGTCACGACCACCGCCATACGACGCAATCGCGCCTCGGCAGCCTGACCGAGCCGACCGAAGGACACTCCCACACCTGACTGGGCGCCGCTCCACGCCTACCCGAGGTGCTGGCAAAGTCCCGCTGGCACCTACGAAACCGACCGGCAGGCCCATCGCGGTTGAGGATCGCCAGCCGGGACGATGGACGCACGCGTCGGCGCCTCTTCGCTGGAGCGGGCGCTCGTGCGCTGACCGCTACGGTGGAGCCATGGCCTGCGCGGACATCCGCTTCTACTTCGACCCGGTGTGCCCGTTTTGTTGGCTGACCAGCAAGTGGATCCGGATGGTGCAGGCCGAGCGGGCCTTCACCGTGGACTGGCGGTTCATCTCGCTGCGGCTGATCAACACACACATCGACTACGACGCCCACTTCCCGCCGGAGTACGAAGCCGGACATACCGCGGGCCTCCGCTTGCTGCGAGTGGCCGCCCGGGCACGCGCAGAGCACGGGCCGCAGGTGCTGGACGCCTTGCAGGCCTCCTTCGGCGCACACATCTTCGACACGCCCGCGCACACCGACGTCGCGGACGAGGAGGAGAGCCGGGAACGGCGTGGCACCGGAGAGTTCGTCGAGCCCATCCTGCGCCAGGCTGGGCTCCCCACCGATCTCGCCGATGCACTCGACGATGAGTCCTGGGACGCCGAGATCCGCGCGAGCGGCGAGGAGGCGCTCGAGCTGACCGGCCAGGATGTCGGCACGCCGATCATCCACTTCGAGCCCCCCGACGGGGTGGCGTTCTTCGGCCCCGTGATCAGCCGGCTCCCCGAGCAGGACGCGGCCGGGGAGCTGTGGGACCACGTGGTGGCTCTGGCCCGCTTCCCCGGCTTCGCGGAGTTGAAGCGCAGTCTGCGCGAGCGGCCACAGCTGGTGGGGTTCGGCGTTGAGTCCGGCACGATCGGAAAGCAGGAGGACTGGCACGGCGGCAGCCGCCGGCAGAGGAGTGTGCGCCGATGACCGATTCCCGAGCACGCACCTATCAGGAGTCGATCACCGTCGCGGCCACGCCGGAGAGGGTCTATGACATCCTCAGCGACATCACCCGCACCGGTGAGTGGAGCCCGGTCTGCACATCGTGCTGGTGGGAGGACGAGGCTGAGGTTGGCCGGGCCGGCGCCTGGTTCATCGGGCATAACGAGCTGCCCGATCGGGTCTGGGAGACCAGGTCGCAGGTCGTCGCCGCCGACCGCGGCCGCGAGTTCGCCTGGATCGTCGGAGGCCGGTTCGCGCGGTGGGGCTACACCTTTGACCCCGACGGCGCGGCCACTCGGCTGACCGAGAGTTGGGAGTTCCTACCGGACGGCATAGCGATGTTCGAGGAGAAGTACGGCGACCAGGCAGCGGTCGAGATCGACCAGCGCACCAAGCAGGCGCACGACGGGATCCCTCGGACCCTCGCCGCGATCAAGCGGATCATCGAGTCCACCTGAACCACACCGGCGCAGGCAACCGGCTCCCGATACAGAGTCGTTCCACTGTCGCCGTCCGTCGAATCCGATCGGCTTGCCGCAGGCGCTCCCCCGGTGTCGCTAACCCATCCGTCAGCGGACACGGATCTTCGCGCTGTGTCCGGTTGCGCGGCCCAGTGGCGCGCCCTGGTCACTAGCGGGCAGTCCAATGGCTCGGCGAGAGTCACGTAGGCCTCGTCGTAGGCGGTGAGGTTGTCGTGAAGGTTGAATACGCGCAGTCGGAGGCCGGCGCCGCTGGGCTACGGGGGAATCAGCCGGGTGTCAACCAGTCCGGCACCTTGAAGCGTCCTTACGGTGTCTGGAAACGCGGGGGTCCGAGAACTGGGCACCCGGATCGAGGGGGAGCTCCATGAAGTTGCGAGGCTGGAGCGCGGCCGTGGCGGTTGCACTCGCGGGGACGCTGGTGACGATGCCCGGCCAGGCGTGGGCCGGCTCCAACGCGGGGGCACACACCGTGACCGTCAAGCGGAAGGTTCACCGCGGCGCGAATCCGCACGTGCCGTGGGTGGACCGGGGCCGCCGTCCGGATCACCGGTCAGGCGGGCTGCTCTGCGAGGTCGCCGCCGGGTGACTCGTCGTCGGCGAGCTGGCGCCCCATGTGGGCGATGCGGTGTCCGCGGGCCAGTGCCCACAGGAACGACGCCAGGTAGGCCGCGATGATGGCGATCCCGAACCAGTTGTAGGGCGGCGCCTGGCTCGGCAGGACCGATTCGTAGAGCGGGTAGCCGAACGCGACCACGCCGAGCAGCGGGATGCCCAGGTGACGCAGCAGTGAGAACTCGGACCGGTGCTGCTTCCAGAAGTAGGGGATGGTGGCCAGGTTGGTCACGATGAACACCACCATGAACAGGTCCGTGGCCAGCGTCGCGGTGTAGTCGAACGCGTTCCCCGCGCCGACCAGCGGTCCGAGGATCAGCGTGCCGATCATGGCCAGCGCGATCGGGATGGTGATGGCCACCCACGGGGTGCGCCAGTGCGGCAGCACCCGGGTCGCCGCCTTGGGCAGCAGCCCGTCCCGGGCGACGTTGTACAGCACGCGGGACCCGGCGTTGCCGGTCCCGAACAGCACCCCCATCGCGCTGGTGAACCCGGCGAAGTACAGCAGGTAGCGCAGCGGGGACGCCGCCGCGGTGGTGGCCGACACGAACGGGAACGTCGCGCTGCCCAGCCGGCTCTCGCTGCCGTGCAACCCCACCACCATGGACCACGCCATGAACAGGTAGATGAAGAACGCGGCGCCGGTCGCGGCCCAGATCGCGCGTGGCATCGCCCGACGTGGATTTGCCGCCTCCTCGGCCAACGGGGACGAGCCGCTCGCGCCGAGGAACAGGAAGATCGCCAGCACGAAGCCGAGCCCGAAGCCCGAGGCGCCGTCCTTGATGTTGGCCGGGTTGAACCCCGCCCCGTCGATGTGGTGCCACGAGGTGACCAGCATCGCGATGGCACAGATGAACAGCAACGTGGCCTCGATCGCGAACAGCGACACCGCGGTCAGCACCGAGATCTTCACCCCGCGGACCAGCAGGGCCACCACCAGCGCTTCGAGGACCAGCGAGGCGATCCACCAGTGCAGGCTGAAGTGGAACGACTGCTGCACGATGGTGGAGACCCACACCCCGATCTGGAAGAACACCGCGGAGTAGAAGACGAACATCGCCAGTAGGTAGCCGCCGGCGATGGTGGCGCCAGTGCGGGGACCGAAGGCGCGGGCGCAGTAGGTGGCGTAGAACCCGGCGCTCGGAGCCTTCCGGGAGAACTGTGCGGTGGAGTTGACGTGGCAGGCGAACCCGATCGCGGCGATCAGGATCACGAACGGGCTACCGACACCGGCCGCGCCCACGATGGCTGCGAACACGAAGATCGAGGCGATCGCCGGGGCCACCTCGGCGATGTTGTTGGCCACCAGCTCGGGGACCTTCAGCGTCCCGCGGGCCAATCCGGTCGTTCGACCGCCAGCGTCGTTGGGCGGAGCCGGTGCATGCGACACAACCACCACCTCCGGATCGAACCTAGCGGCCTCCGGTAGGTGCCGGCAACGAACAGCGGGGGTGCGGGTGCGCCGCGCTACCCCTCGACGATCTTGGAACGCCGTCTGAAGGCAGCAGGCCGGCGACACGTGGTTGCCCTGGAACCCTGGCAGCGCTATCCACTCGGCGACACCGGCCGGGATTGGGTGACGGTGATCCCCGAGCGGTGCCCGATGCGGCCTCCGACGAGCTGGACGGGAACGAGCTGGCGGCCGCAGTGCCGTCGTACTGAATCCCGATCCACGCGATCTCTCCTGGTCCCGGATCCCCGGTGCGGATCGAGCCGTGCGCTCGACGGCCCGTAGGCTCACACCGTCTCGTAACCAACGCCGTCGGTCTGGGTCCCGACAGGCGGCTCCGAGCCCGAGCGAAGGACGCGCGTGATCGCAGGACGGTACTCGCTCGACCACGAGGTCGGGCGCGGCGGCATGGGCGCGGTGTGGCTCGGGCACGACCGGGTGCTCGACCGCACCGTGGCGTTGAAGCGGATCGGCCGGCTGCCCGGCGCCGACAGCACCGACCTCGACCGGGCCGAGCGAGAGGCGCGGGTGGGCGCCGGGCTCTCCCACCCGAACGTCGTCGCAGTGCTGGACCTGGTGGTCGACGGCGACGACCACTGGCTGGTCATGGAGTACGTCGACGGCAGCACGCTGACGGCCTACGTCCGCGACCGTGGCCGGCTCTCGCCCGACGAAGCCGCACCGCTGCTCCGGCAGGTCGCGGATGCGCTGGTCGCCGCGCACGCCGCCGGCATCACCCACCGGGACGTCAAGCCACCCAACGTGCTCATCGGCAGCAACGGGACCGCGAAGCTGTCCGACTTCGGGATCGCCCGGCGGGCCGAGGACGCCACGCTGACCGGCACCGGCCTGATGCTGGGATCGCCCACGTACCTCGCTCCGGAGGTCGCCGGCGGCAGCAGGGGCGAGGCGGCCGCGGACGTGTGGTCGTTCGGCGCCACGATGTTCTTCGCGCTGACGGGCAGGCCGCCGTACGAGCCGGGCGACAACGTGCTGGGCACGCTGTACCGGATCGTGCACGAGGACCCGCCGGGGCCCCCGCCCGAGGCCGGGTGGCTCGCCCCGGTGGTCGCAGGCACGCTGCGCAAGGACCCGCAGCAGCGCTGGCCGATGACACGGGTGCGCGAGGCGCTCGCCGGGGGTGGGAAGAGCGCCGTCGCCATGCCCGCGGCCCCGGTCGCGGCCGAGGAGGCATCGGAGGCAACCGCCCCGCTCGGGCCCGCGGCCACCCCGGCAGCCGAGCGCTCCGGCCGGCCCTCGGGCAGGACCGTGCTGCTGGGCGCGGTGGGCCTGCTGGTCCTCGCCGCCGCGATCGGCCTGGGCCTGTACGCCGCAGGCCGCGGCCCTTCCCCGGCATCGCAGGCGCGGCCGCCCGCGACCTCGACCAGCCCGACCCCGTCGTCGACCCCGTCGTCCACCCCGACCCGGTCACCGTCGAAGAAGCCGTCGGCACACCGGAAGAGGCCGGCCGCCACCGTGGCCGGGATGGAGGGCTTCATCCGCGACTACGTGGCCACGGTCTCCACCGATCCGCGCGAGGCATGGCGGATGCTGACCCCCGGTTTCCAGGCCGACAGCGGCGGGCTGCGGAGGTACCTCCACTTCTGGGGCCCTGCCCGCAACGGCCGGGTGCTCGACGTCACCGCCGACCCGCACGCCATGCAGGTCAGCTACCAGGTGCACTTCGACCACTTCCACAACGGCCCGGGGCCGACCGTCCTCGAGCTGGTCCACCGGCACGACCGGTACCTGATTGCCGCCGAGCACACCAAGGGGTTCGTGCCCGCACGGTGAGCCGGAGGTGGTCGGTCCGGCCGGTCGTGCCCGTGCCGGGCAGGCATCACGGCGATGCTGCCCGGCACGACGCGGAGAGGTCAGGGCAGTGGCCCCGGCTCCACCTCCAGATCCGGCTCCAGGGCCTCGTCCCGTCCCTCCTGGACGTCGGCCCTGGTCACGGTGAGGTAGACCACGATGACCAGGATCGTGCCGAGGAAGAGGTAGCTGGTGGTCGTGGTCCCGACTCCCAGCCCGCCTGCCTGCCTGGGTGAGGACATCAGGTCGCCGATGGAGGCGCCCAGCGGGCGGGTCAGCACGTAGGCCATCCAGAACCCGAGCACGGCGTTGATGTGGAACCTGAAGTAGGCCACGGCGACCAGCGCGATCGCGGCCACGAACAGGGCCAGCGAGACGCCGTACCCCAGGGAGAACTGCTCGGCGATGAGGTCGCCGGCCGCCGTGCCGAGCGCGAAGGTGAACAGGATGGCCAGCCAGTACCAGGCCTCGCGGCGGGGGGTGAAGATCGTGTGGATCGACAGGGTGCCCTCGCTGCGGTGCCAGAGCCAGAAGCAGGCCGCGAGCGCGACGGCGAACACCGGCGTGGTCAGCAGCAGCGGTACGCCGAGGCCGTCGGTCAGGTTGTCGGTGATCAGGGTGCCGACGACGCTGATCAGCACCACGGTCAGCCAGTACGCCGGGGCCGCGTACCTGCGGAGCGCGAACTGGACGGCAAGGGCCAGCAGGAACACGCCCGTCATCACCCAGGTGGTGTTGGTCAGGCCGAACCCGAGAGTCACGTTGAGGTAGTCCGCGAACGTCTCGCCGACGGTGGTGGACAGGACCTTGATGATCCAGAACCAGGCGGTGACCTCGGGAACCTTGTTGAGCATCGCGCGTCCGGTCGAACCGGCGCGGGAGCGGGTGTCTGTCATCGTCATGGCCCCAGCGTGCGGGCCGCGACCTGCCCGAAACCTGACTGGATGCGCCCACGCCGTGGTCACGGCACCGGTGGTGCCCCCTCCGAGGCAGGAGCCGGTCCGCTGGTCCCCGCCGACGGGGGCAGCTCCAGCACGAGGTGCCCTCGCCCGTCGGCGACCGCCCGCACGGTCGCTCCCGCCGAGGTGGCCAGGCGGCGTACCACGGACAGGCCGAGGCCGGTCCCGCCGTCCCTGCCGGACCACCCGGCGGCGAAGACGGACTCCACGTCCTCCGGGGCGATCCCCGGGCCGTCGTCCAGCACGTGGAGCAGCACGGGATCGCCCCGCTCCACGTGCAGCCGCACCCTGCTGCGCGCGTGCCGTACGGCGTTGTCGATGATCGGGGCAGCCATGGCACGCAGCAGCTCGGGGGGCACCGCGACCTGTGCCGCCGACCGGGCGCCCCATGACGTCGCCGGCCCCTCGCTCCGGTCGAGCAGCGGGGAGAGCGTGGCGGTGACGTCGGCGTCGGCCTCGCCGAGCTGCCGTGCCCGCGCCGCTCCGAGCAACGTGCCGATGGAGGCCTCCACCGCCCGGGTCGCGTCGATGATCGTGGCCAGGCCGTCGGCCGCGGCCGGGTCGGCCCACCGCTGGGCGAGCTGGGCCTCCGCCCGGATCACGGTGAGCGGGGTGCGCAGCTCGTGGGCGACCTCGTCGGTGAGCCTCCTCTCGGCGTGCAGGGCCCGGGAGATCCGGTCGAGCATGCGGTCCAGGGTGCGGCCGAGCTCGGTGAGCTCGTCCACCGGTGGACCCAGCCCGAACCGGCGCTCGAGGTCGTGCTCCTGCCACGCGTCGGCGGTCGCGGCCATGCGGTGCACTGCTCCGAGGGCGCGTCGGGTGGCCACGTGGGCGACGACCCCGGCGACCAGGACCGTGACGGCGCCCAGCGCCAGCGTCACCCACAGGCCGCGTCGCTCCGCCCGCTCGTACGGCGTCAGGTCCACCGACGCCACGACCGCGCCGACCGTGCGGTGGCCGGCCCGGACCGGCCGGGCGTACAGCAGCTCGGCGCCCCTGGTGCGGAATGCCTCGGCGTGTGAGCGTGCCAGCGACCGGGCCACCGGGCCGAGCGAGTGCGGGATGGCGCCGTCGACCAACCTGCCCCGTGCGTCGTACACCCAGGCCAGCCGGTCGAGGGCCTCGTTGCGATCGGCGACGTGGACCCTGCCTCCCGGGACCGGGACCCGCAGGCTCGCCGCGACCCCGCTCGCTCGCGCCCGTGCGAGCGAGTGGGCGTCGGCGTGGTTGGCCCTGGCGAGGAACACCTGGGTCAGCAGCACCAGGACCGCCATCAGCACGGTGGCGACCAGCACGGTGACCGCGACCATCCGTCCCCGCAGCGTGGTCAGTGCCACCGGTATCCCACGCCGCGCACGGTGCGGATGCGGTCGCCCGCGCCGACCTCGGTGAGCTTGCTCCGCACCCGTCGCAGGTAGGAGTCCAGGGTGTTCTCGGACACGATCGCCCCGTGGGGCCACCCCGCGGCCACCAGGTGACGGCGGCGGACCACGGTGTCCGGTGACCCGACCAGCCGCGCGAGCAGGCGGAACTCCGTCGGGCTCAGCGGCACCTCGCGACCGTGGCCGCCGACGCTGTGCCGCCCCGGGTCCAGTACCAGGCCGTGGTCGGCCTCGATCCGCGTCGTCGTACGCCGGAGGAGGGCCTCGACCCTGGCGAGCAGCTCGGGCAGGTCGAACGGCTTGGTGAGGTAGTCGTCCGCGCCGGCCTGGAGGCCGGAGACCTTGTTGTGCATCCCGTCCAGCGCCGTCAGCAGCAGCAGGGGTGCGGCCACGCCGTGCGAGCGCAACGCGGAGCACACGTCCCGCCCGTCGGCGTCGGGCAGGCCGATGTCGAGCACCACGACGTCCGGGGGCGTGCGTGCGGCCAGGCTCAGCAGCTCGGCGCCGGTCACGGCGGCGACCACGTCGTAGCCGTCGCCCTCGAAGGCCCGGCGCAGGGCCGACCGGAGGACGGCGTCGTCCTCACAGATCGCTACTCGCGCCATGGCCGGGGAAGATAGCCAGCCGGCCTGAACGACACCTGAACAGACGGTGGCGGCACCGCGGCCAGGGGTCGACCAGCCCGTCCCACGACCAGTGGGGATCTGCAGCCCGCCGGTGCCGCGGGCCCTCGATGTCCGGGCCGCGTCGTACACCGTCGCCACCGGGCAAGCAGGGAACCCCGTCAGGTGACGGGATCGCCTCAGCCCTTGACCAGCGCGATGAGCTCGGTGTTGAACGACGGGATGTCGGCGGGCTTGCGACTGGTGACGATGTTGCCGTCGACCACGACCTCCTCGTCGACCCAGTCGCCCCCCGCGTTGCGTACGTCGGTCTGCAGGCTGGGCCAGGAGGTCAGCCGGCGTCCGCGGACGCAGTCGGCCTCGACCAGCGCCCAGATCGCGTGGCAGATCGCGGCCACCGGCTTGCCCGAGGCCACGAAGTCACGCACGAACCCGACCGCATCGGCGTGGGCGCGCAGCTGGTCGCCGTTCGCCACCCCACCGGGCAGCACCAGCCCCGCGAACGCGTCGGCGTCGGCCTCGGACACCACCTGGTCGACCGGGAACCGGTCACCCGGCTGGAGATGGTGGAAGGCCTGCACCTCTCCGGACTTCGGCGCCAGCAGGACCGGCTTCCAGCCCGCCTGCTCGACCGCCTGCCAGGGTCCGGTGAGCTCGGACTGCTCGATGCCCTCGGCGGAGACCAGGAAGGCAACGATCCTGGTGTCCTCGGTCATGTCCTCTCCTTCGGAGCGTGCATCCGTCCGGTACCCACGCCGGCCCGCTCCCACGCGTCGGGTCCCCGGACGCGGTGACAGGCCGTACCACCGTGAAGAGCGTCGACCTCGACACCATCCGGCTGTTCCTGCACGTGCTGGCCGCGACCGTCTGGGTGGGCGGGCAGATCACGCTCGCGGCCCTGGTCCCCGCGTTGCGCGTGGCGGGCAAGGAGGTGCCGGCGGCCGCCGCCCGCGTGTTCAACCGGGTGGCCGGGCCGGCGTACGGCGTGCTGCTGGTCACCGGGTCTGGAACGTGATGGTGCTCCCGGACCCCGGCGCTGCCGTGCGGCACACCCTGCTGCTCGAGTACGTCCTGGTGGCGGCCTCGGGCCCGACCGCCTACGCCCATGCCCAGGCCAGCAGTCGTGCCGGGCTGGCGGTCTTCGGCGCGCTGACCGGGGCGACGGCGCTGGGGTCGCTGTTCGTCGGCATGATGTTGGCAAACTAGAACCTGTTACAGTCCGAGGATGATTCTCGACCGCTTCGCCGTGACCGGGCAGGCCGCCGTGGTGACCGGTGCCGGTCGCGGCATCGGCGCCGCAACCGCGGTCGCGCTGGCCGAGGCCGGCGCCGACGTACTGCTGGCCGCGCGCCACCGCGACCAGCTGGAGAAGACCGCCGCGAAGGTCGAGGCCGCGGGTCGCCGTGCCGTCGTGGTACCGGCCGACCTGAACGACCTCGACGAGGCGGCCGGGCTCGCGGAGCGGGCGTACCACGAGCTCGGCCGGCTCGACGTCGTGGTCAACAACGTCGGCGGCACCATCCCGAACGCGCTGCTCGACACCGATGCGGCGTACCTCGAGGAGGCGTTCCACTTCAACGTCAGCACCGCGCACTCGCTGGTCCGCGCTGCGGCGCCGCTGATGCTGCGTGGCGAGGACCCGGGCGGCACGGTCGTCAACATCAGCTCGGTGATGGGCCGGGTCTCCGGCCGCGGCTACCTCGCCTACGGCACCGCCAAGGCCGCGCTGGCGCACTACACCCGGCTCGCGGCCACCGACCTCGCGCCGTCGGTCCGGGTCAACGCGATCGCGGTCGGGTCGGTGCTCACCAGCGCACTGGAGTACGTCGCGAACGACGAGTCGGTGATGGCGGAGATGACCGCGAAGACGCCGCTGGGCCGGCTCGGCGAGCCCGACGACATCGCCGCCACCGCGCTGTTCCTGGCCAGCCGCGCAGGCGGCTACCTCACCGGCAAGGTCATCGAGGCCGACGGCGGCCTGCAGGCGCCCAACCTCGACCTGGGCCTGCCGGACCTGACCCCGGAGCCGCGATGAGGCGAGTCGTGGCCTGGTCGACGGGCACGGTCGGCCGCCGCGCCCTCGACGGCATCGTCGCCCGCCCCGACCTGGAGCTCGTCGGGGTCTGGGTGAGCAGCCCCGACAAGGTCGGCCTGGACGCCGGCCGGCTCGCCGGGCTCGGCCGCGACCTCGGCGTGACCGCCACCGGCGACGCCGAGGAGCTGCTCGCGCTCGAGCCCGACTGCATCGTGCACAGTGCGATGACCGACGACCGCGTCTTCGAGGCGATCGAGGACCTGACCGGCTTCGTCGAGCGCGGCGTCAACGTGGTCTCCAGTGGACCCGTGCTGCTGTGCTTCCCTGAGCAGCTCGGTCTCGACGCGTACGTCGACCGGATCAACGCCGCCGGGGCACGCACCGGTGCCACGCTGCACGTGAACGGCATCGACCCCGGGTGGGCCAACGACGTGCTCCCGCTGGCCACGTCGAGCCTGTGCCGCCGCATCGACCTGGTCCGGGTGAGCGAGATCGCCGACTACTCGACGTACTACCAGCCGGTGGTGATGCGGGAGATCTTCGGGTTCGGCCGACCCGTCGACGACCCGGCTCCGCTCTGGCAGCCCGGAGTGCTGACCACCGCGTGGGGGCCGGTGGTGCGCCAGGTCGCGGCCGGGCTGGAGCTCGAGCTGGACGCCGAGCTGGTCGAGGAGGTGGAGCGGGTCCCGGCGGACCGGGACCTGGCCACTGCAAGCGTCGATGTCGCGGCTGGCACCATGGGAGCCGTGCGGTTCACGGTCACCGGGACAGTCGGCGGGAAGCCCCGCGTCGTGCTCGAGCACGTCACCCGGCTCGCGGCCGACCAGATGCCCGGCTGGCCGCAGCCCGCGGACGGCGGCGGCTGCTACCGCGTCGAGCTGCTCGGCGAGCCCGAGCTCCGGCTGGACCTGGTCCACCACGGCGAGCACGGCGACCACAACGACAGCGGGATGACGGTCACCGCGATGCGGCTGGTGAACGCGGTCGACGCCGTGTGCGACGCCCCCGGCGGCCTCGCCTACGCCAAGGACCTGCCCCTGGTCACCGGACGTGGCCTGGTGTCCGGGTGAGCGACGGGTACGTGCCCGCCGGATCCGGCGACTGGACCGAGCCCGGCGCCTACCCGGTGGCGCCCGGTGTGACCCGGCTGCCGCTGCCGCTGCCGATGGACGGCCTGCGGGCCGTCAACGTCTACGTGATCGAGACCGCCGACGGCCTGGTGCTCGTGGACGGCGGCTGGGCGATCGCCGAGTCGCGCCAGGTGTTCGACCGGTCGCTGAAGCAGGCCGGCTACTCGCTGGGCGACATCCGCCGCTTCCTGGTCACCCACGTCCACCGCGACCACTACACGCTGGCCTACGTGCTCGGCCAGGAGCTCGGTGCCCACGTCAGCCTCGGCCTCGGCGACAAGGCGTCGATGGAGCTGATGCACGACCAGACCCTGCGCACCGACCCGAACATCGAGCGGCTGCAGCTCGCGGGCGCGGCCGAGGCGGCCGCGGGCTGGCGGTCGATGATGCCGGAGCGGCGGCCCGCGATGGACGACTACGGCATGCCCGACACCTGGCTCGACCGGGACCTGGTGGTCGACCTCGGCGTACGCCGGCTGGACGCGCTCGCCACGCCCGGCCACACCCAGGGCCACTACGTGTTCGCCGACGCCGACGCGTCGCTGCTGTTCGCCGGCGACCACGTGCTGCCGAAGATCACCCCGTCCATCGGGTTCGAGCCCAAGTGGGTGCAGCAGCCGCTGCGGGACTTCCTGGACTCCCTCGCCAAGGTGCGGGCGCTTCCGGACATGCGGCTGCTGCCCGCCCACGGCCCGGTCACCGAGAGCTCGCACGCCCGCATCGACGAGCTGGTCGCGCACCACGACGAGCGGCTGGAGCTGTGCCACCGGGCGGTCGCGGGCGGCGCCGGTACGGCGTGGGAGGTGGCCGGCGAGCTCCCGTGGACCCGCCGCGGCCGCCGCCGGGACGAGCTCGGGCCCTTCGACGCGGCCCTGGCCGCCTTCGAGACGCTCGCGCACCTCGAGCTGCTCGCGCTACGGGGTGACCTGGTCCGGCGCGAGGCCGACGGCGTCGCCCGGTTCGGCGCACCGGCTGGGTGAGATCGCGCCGCCTCGCAACGCCTATACTCGGCGACGTACGACAGGGGAGCGCCCGGCCGGACGGCACGGGGCGCTGAGAGTGCGAACGCGCAGACCCTCGAACCTGAACCGGCTCGCACCGGCGGAGGAAGTCGAAGGAGACCGATGGACCACCGATTCCACGGGCGTGCCGTGCGCGCCCTGCTCGCCGCGGGGGTCGCGGCCACGCTGGCCGCCGGGCTGGCCGGCTGCGGCTCGGGACAGTCCGACAAGACCGTGGTGCTGGCCACGCACGACTCGTTCCTGCTGCCCAGGAAGGTGCTGGCGGACTTCACCCGCAAGACCGGCTACAAGCTCGAGGTGCAGAAGCAGGGTGACGCGGGGGAGCTGACCAACAAGCTGGTGCTCACCAAGTCCTCGCCGGTCGCCGACGTGGTCTACGGCATCGACAACACCTTCGCCTCCCGCGCCCACGACAGCGGCGTCCTCGCCCGCTACACCCCCGCGCACCTGCCCGCCTCGATCGGCAGGTACACCCTGCCGAAGTCCTCTGGTGGCTCCCAGCTGACGCCGGTCGACTACGGCGACGTCTGCGTCAACGTCGACGACCAGTGGTTCGCCCGGCACCACAAGGCCGAACCACGGACCCTGGACGACCTGACCCGCCCGGCGTACCGCAACCTGATGGTCACCCCCGGCGCGACCACGTCCTCGCCCGGCCTGGCCTTCCTGCTCGCCACCATCTCGGCCAAGGGGCCGCACTGGCAGCAGTACTGGAAGGCGCTGCTGGCCAACGGGCTGAAGGTGGACTCGGGCTGGTCGCAGGCCTGGAACGAGGACTACACCGCCGGCGGCGGCCACGGCTCCCGCCCGATCGTGCTCTCCTACGCCTCCTCGATCCCGGACACCATCCCGAAGGGCTCCACGAAGCCGACCACCAGCGCGCTGCTGGACACCTGCTTCCGCCAGGTCGAGTACGCCGGCGTGCTCGCGGGCGCGCAGAACCCGGCCGGGGCGAAGGCCTTCGTGAGGTTCATGCTCAGCCACGAGGTGCAGGCAGCGATGCCCGACAACATGTACGTGTACCCCGTCGACAGCCGGGTGAGGCTGCCGGCCGACTGGGAGAAGTGGGCCAAGGTCGCGCCGCACCCGTGGCCGATGTCGCCGGAGAAGATCACGGCAGACCGGACCCGCTGGCTGCAGCAGTGGCGCAACCTGGTCACGGGGTGAGCAGAAGCGGCATGAGCGGGCGCAGCCGGGCGGCGCTGCTGCTGGTCGCCGGGGTCCCGCTGCTGGTGCTGCTGGTGTTCTTCGCCGTGCCAGTGGCGGGCATGGTGTCCAAGGGGTTCTGGTCCGGCGGCTCCTTCGACCCCGCCGGCGTGGGCGCCGCCCTCGGCAGTCCCCACGTGCTGGGGGTGCTCTGGTTCACGGTCTGGTCGGCGGCCGCGGCGACCGTGGTCACGGTGCTGCTGGGCCTGCCGACGACGTACGCACTGCACCGTCTCGCGGTGCCCGGGCGCGGCCTGCTCCGCGCCCTGGTGATGGTGCCGTTCGTGCTGCCGACCGTGGTGGTCGGCGTCGCCTTCGACCAGGTCTTCGGCCAGGGCGGCCCGCTGGGATGGCTGCACCTCGGTGGTACGGCGGTCGCGATCGTGGTGGCGATGGTGTTCTTCAACGTCGGCGTCGTGGTGCGCACCGTCGGCGCGTTCTGGGAGTCGATGGACCCGCGCCGGGAGCAGGCCGCGGCCGCCCTCGGAGCCTCGCCGCGCCAGGTGTGGTGGACGGTCACCCTGCCTGCCCTGCTGCCGTCGGTGGCGGCCGCGGCCAGCGTGGTGTTCCTGTTCTGTGCCACCGCCTTCGGCGTGGTGCTGACCATGGGCGGCCTGCGCTACAGCAACGTCGAGACCGAGGTCTATCTGCTCACCACCCAGGAGCTCGACCTGCGCGGCGCGGCTGCGTTGTCGCTGCTGCAGCTGGTCATCATCGTGCTGCTGCTCGCCGGCATCGGCAGGGTCCGGCGCCACCAGGCCCCGGTCGAGCGCGGCGCGGCACCGGTCCGGCGGCCCGGCACGCGCGACCTGCCATCCCTGGTCGTGGCGGGGTGCACCGTGCTGTTCCTGCTGCTCCCGCTGGTCTCGCTGCTGCAGGCGTCGCTCACCTCGGGCGGGCACTGGACGCTGGCGAACTTCCGCCGGCTGCAGGGCAACGGTGCCGAGCACACCCTGCTCGCCACCGGCCTCGGCGCGCTGCGCACCTCCCTGGAGCTCGCCCTGGCGGCCGCCGCGATGGCGGTGGTGCTCGGACTGCTGGTGTCCTACGTGGTCTCCCGGAGACCCTCCGGTCCACTGGCACGCCGGCTGGTCGGCCTGTTCGACGGGGTGTTCATGCTGCCGCTCGGGGTCTCCGCGGTCACCCTCGGCTTCGGCTTCCTGATCACGCTGAACCGGCCGCCGCTGGACCTGCGCACCTCGCCGGTGCTGATCCCGATCGCCCAGGCCCTGGTCGCGCTGCCGCTGGTGGTGCGCACGGTTGCGCCGGTGTGGCGCTCGGTGGACCAGCGCCAGCGCGAGGCCGCGGCGTCCCTGGGCGCCGGCCCGGGCCGGGTGTTCGCCACCGTCGACCTGCCCACCGCCGTCCGGCCGGTGCTGGCCGCGACGGGCTTCGCCTTCGCGGTATCGCTGGGGGAGTTCGGCGCGACCAGCTTCCTGGCCCGCACCGACCACGTCACGCTGCCGGTCGTGATCTACCAGCTGCTCGGCCAGCCCGGACCCGGCGACTTCGGCATGGCGATGGCAGCCTCGGTCGTGCTCGCGGCGGCCACGGCAGCGGTGATGTTCCTCGTGGAGCGCCTGCGGGTGGGTTCCATGGGAGCCTTCTGAGCGTGTCCACGACTTCGGGGACCGCGGGTCTCTCGGTCCAGGGGCTCACGGTGCGCTTCGGCGACCAGGTGGCCCTGGACGACGTCACGCTGACGGTGCCCGAGGGATCGGTGCTGGCGGTGCTCGGCCCGTCGGGCAGCGGCAAGTCCACGCTGCTGCGGTTGCTGGCCGGTCTGGAGCGGCCCGCCGCCGGCCGGGTCTGGTACGCCGGCCGGGACCTGACCGGCGTACCCACGCACAAGCGTGGCTTCGCGCTGATGTTCCAGGACGGGCAGCTGTTCCCCCAGCAGAGCGTCGCCCGCAACGTCGCCTACCCGCTGCGGCTGCGGCACCAGGGGCGGGCCGAGACCGGCCGGCGGGTCCAGGAGCTGCTCGGGCTGGTCGACCTGGCCGGCTTCGACGACCGCATGCCGGGCACCCTGTCGGGCGGCGAGCGGCAGCGCGTGGCGCTGGCCCGCGCGCTGGCCGTCTCGCCCCGGCTGCTACTGCTGGACGAGCCGCTGAGCTCCCTGGACCGGGGCATGCGCGAGGACCTGGCGGCCCAGCTGCGCCGGATCCTGGAGCGCACCGGCACCACGGCGGTCATGGTCACCCACGACCAGGAGGAGGCGTTCGCGGTGGCCGACCGGATCGCGGTGCTGCGCGCGGGGCGGCTGGTCCAGGACGGCACCCTCGACGAGGTCTGGTCCGGGCCGGCCGATGCCTGGGCGGCACGGTTCCTGGGCTACGCCTCGGTCGCCACCGGTGCCGCCGCGGTCCGGCTGGGCGAGGCTGCGGGGCGCTCGTGGCCCGCGGTCGCGCTGCGTCGCTCGGCCCTGCGCGTCGACCCGGCCGGCCCGCTCGAGGCCGTGGTGCGGACCGTGCGTGCGACCCCCGAGGTGGTGCGGGTTGGCCTGGCCCTGGACGGCGTGGGAGATCTCGAGGGCGTCGCGGAGCCGGGGGCCGGCGTGCGTCCCGGGGACCGGGTGCGGGTCCGCGTGGACCCCGGCCGCGCGGTCGCCGTACCGGCGCCGTCGGCGCCCCGGACCTGACACACGAACGCCCCCGTCGCGCTGCTGCGGCGCCGGGTGACCACCCGGCTCGCCCAGGCCGATCGCAAAGTTACATTGTTGTGGTTTGTCAATGCGACACGCCGTGATTTCTGAGAAATTTGGGGCGAACTGTTTCTTTTGTGACTGATGACGCCTAACGTGACGGAAGTCCGTCCGAGCCATGGGGAAGTGGTTCGGCCCCGACGAAAGGTGTTCTGCCGTGCGAAACCACGCGCGCATGCCGCTCGCGGTCGCCGTCTCGTTGTCGACCGCCGCGACGGTTCTCGGTGTCGGAGGTGTCGCCGTCGCAGACGGCGGCCACGGCGCCTACCCCTCGAAGAACCAGGTCAAGGCGGCACAGGCCAACGCCGCCGGGAAGGCCGACGACGTGTCGGCGATCCGGCAGCGGCTGACCGCGGCGAACTCCCAGCTCGAGTCGCTGAACCAGCGGGCCGAGATCGCCTCGGAGCGCTACAACGGTGCGATGTGGCGGCTCTCGCAGGCCCGGGCGACCGCCACCGCGGCCCGTGCCAAGGCCGACCGTGCCCACAAGCGCGTGCGTGCGCAGCGCTCGGGGATCGCGCAGATGGTGGTGCAGACCTACCAGAGCGGCACCTCGTTCAACGGTGTCAAGGCCGTGCTCGGGTCGGACGGGCCCCAGGGCCTGATGAGCCGCACGGGTGCGGTCAGCATGGCCGGCCGCGCCATGCAGGCCGACTACCACCGCTACCTGCGGCTCAGCCGCCGGGCCGAGGCGGCCGACACCCGCGCCGAGCAGGCCGAGTCGCGGAGCACGCAGCTCGCCACGCAGGCACGCTCGGACCGGGACGCTGCCGCCTCGGCGGCGAGCTCTGCCGCGCAGCAGACCCGCGAGATCCGCACCCAGAAGCAGCAGCTGGTGGTGGCCCTGGCCAAGGCGCGGCACATCTCGGTGAACCTGGCCGGTCAGCGTGAGCACGCCCTGGCGGTCATCGCCCACCGCAAGGCCGTCGCCCGGGCACGCGCGGCGGCACGGGCGAAGGCACGCCGTGAGGCGGCGGCAGCTCGTCGCGCCGCAGCGCGTGCCAGGCAACAGGCTGCCGCGCACCGCCGGCACGTCGCCCACGAGGCGCACGCCGCCTCCGGCTCCGGTGGCGGTACGCCGGCCCCGGCTCCGGCCCCCGCTCCGGCTCCGGCCCCCGCTCCGGCT
>JBOHDO010000008.1:0-14610 GCA_050699415.1 Marmoricola sp. | reverse complement strand
GGTGGCGGCGGCCACGGCGGCGGTGGCGGCGGCCACGGCGGCGGTGGCGGCGGCCACCACAAGCACTGACAGCTCCAGGCCGACCGGCCGAGTCGGACCGGATCGGTCGGTGGTCAGCCGAGCTGGCGGCGTACCTCCGCGGCCACGGCGGCGCCGTCGGCACGACCCCGCACGCGGGGCTGCAGCGCGCCCATGACCCGGCCCATCGCCTTCATGCCCTGGTCGGCGGCGCCCGTGGTCGCGATCGCCTCGGAGACCAGCGAGCTGATCTCCTCGGCGCCCAGCTGCTCGGGGAGGTACCCGGCGATCATCTCCGCCTCCGCCCGCTCCTTCTCGGCGGAGTCGGGTCGGCCGCCCTCGTCGTAGGCAGCGGCGGCCTCGCGCCGCTTCTTCGCCTCACGGGTGAGTACGCCCACGACGTCGTCGTCGGACAGCTCGCTGGCCTGCTTGCCGGCCACCTCCTCGTTGGTGATGGCGGCCAGCACCATGCGCAGCGTGGACGCCCGCAGCCGGTCGCGCGCCTTCATGGCGGCGGTCAGGTCTGCCCGGAGCCGGTCCTTCAGCATGCTCATGATGCCGATTGTGGCAGCCTTGGGCGCATGCCCGCTCGCACGTTCCTGACCCGTGGCCTGGCCGCGACCGGTCTGGCAGCCACCGCCGGCCTGGGGTATGCCGCCGGGGTCGAGGTCCGTGCGTTCACGCTGCGCCGCGTCGACCTCCCGGTGCTGCCGGCCGGGCACCGGCCGCTGCGGGTGCTGCACCTGTCCGACCTCCACCTGACCCCGCACCAGGCCACCAAACGGCGCTGGCTGGCCTCCCTGGCTGCGCTGCGGCCCGACCTCGTGGTCGACACCGGCGACAACCTCGCCCACCTCGGCGCCGTACCACCCCTGCTGGAGGGCCTGGGCAGCCTGCTGGAGGTGCCCGGGGTTTTCGTGCTCGGCTCCAACGACTACTTCTCCCCGACGTTTCGCAACCCGATGCGCTACCTGCTGCCCGACGACGGCCGGCGGAACACCCACACGCCCCGGCTTCCCTACCCGGAGATGCGGGAAGCGTTCACCGGGCACGGCTGGCTGGACCTGGACAACCGCACCGACCGGCTGCGTGTCGGAGACACCGAGATCGCGTTCACCGGCGTCGACGACCCGCATCTGGGCTACGACGACCTGGAGGCGGTCGCGGGGCCCGCCCCGCGCGACGCCCACCTCCGGATCGCGGTCGCCCACGCGCCGTACCTGCGGGTGCTGGACCAGTTCGCCGACGACGGCTACGACGTGGTCCTGGCCGGCCACACCCACGGCGGGCAGATCCGGCTGCCGTTCAAGGGCGCGCTGGTCACCAACTGCGACCTCGACACCGGCCGTGCCCGTGGCCTGCACCGGCATCCCGCCCAGTCCCGCCCGGGCGACCCGCACAGCTGCTGGCTGCACGTCAGCGCCGGCGCCGGCACCTCGCCGTACGCCCAGGTGCGGTTCTGCTGCCGGCCCGAGGCCACCCTGCTCACCCTGCTCCCAGCCGCATGAGCCGGCCCCTCGTGGTAGCCCGGATCGCCAATCGTGGCCGGCCGGATCGGGCCCGGCGCCCGATCGACCAGGGGGTCAAGGTGGGCGTCGCTCCCCGATTCGGACGCAACGCCCCTCTCCGGTAGCATCTGTCACGCTTTCGGGCTGTGGCGCAGTTTGGTAGCGCGCTTCGTTCGGGACGAAGAGGTCGCAGGTTCAAATCCTGTCAGCCCGACTCATGTGATGTCCCGGGACGCCGTTGACAGGTGTCTCGGGACATCGCCGCTTTCCGGGGACGTGCGCGATCCGCCCGGTTGCGCCACGGCGGTCGTGGCAGACTTCGGGCCATGTCCGACCCGTCGGAGAGCGGCACGCCCGGGAGCAAGGAGCCGAACCTCGAGCTCCCCTCGCTGCGGCTGGGGTTCCGCCGCCGGAAGAAGCAGAGGGCGGCCGCGGAGCAGGAGCCGACGCAGACCCCGGACGGCGACCCCGGTCGGGGAGAAGCACCCCCACCGGCCCAGTCCGTGCAGCAGCCGGCCACGAGCGCACCCCCCGAGGAGGACGCCCGGCCCGCCGCTGCTGCCGAAAGCGCGCCACCGGTGGAGGACTCCCAGTCCGCCCCGGCTGCCGAAAGCGCGCCACCGGTGGAGGAGACCCAGTCCGGCCCGGCTGCCGAAAGCCCTCCGCCGGCAGCGGGCTACGCGCCCGCCGCGCGCGCAGCCCCGGCGGAGGACTACCAACCGGCCGCGCCGCAGCGACGTACCGGCGACCCCGGGGGCCCTGCGAGCCCGCCTCCGCCGACTCGGCCGGGCCCTCCGCCGGGGCCGGGACCCAGCCAGCCACCTCCACCGGAGGAAGGGGCCCCGGCTGCATCGCCCGTGGCAGGCCGACACGTGTCCGAGGCCGCCCCGGACACACCCACGGACACACCCACCGACACCGCGGTGGACACCACCGCGGCTCCCCCCGACGAGCCGGCTCCCGACCGGGGCGAGTCGGACAAGGGGTCCCGCCGACCGCGGCTGCCCCGGCCACCCGGCCTCCCCGCCGTACCCCCGCTCGTCGCCGCCGTGGTCACCGGTCTGCTCTGCGGGCTGGTCGCCTGCCTGCTGGCCTGGCTGGCCGCCCGCGGCTGTGCCGCCGTCCGCGGCGTGAGCACCTGCGGCGGGTTCGGACTGGTCGCGCTGATCGCGATCCTGGGCATCACGGTCCTGATCGGTTCGTTCCTGCTACGGGCCTGGCGGGTCAGCGACCCGACCAGCACAAGTTTCCTGGCCATCGGCCTGGTCGCGGTGATCGCGATGCTGTTCTTCCTCGACAAGATCGACTCGGTCTGGATGGTCCTGGTGATCCCGTTGCTGTCGGCGGCCACGTTCGCACTGTCGTGGTGGGTCACCGAGACCTTCGTCGAGGGCGCCGACTGACCCGACGCCCCGGCCCGCGCATGCCGAGCAGTCTCACGGCCGGCAACCGGAGAAGATGTCCCGGGAGCGCCGCCCCGGTGGGCGCGTGGCACCCAGCTCGACGAACCACTCCGTCCCGAACACCAGCCCGAACAGCGGCCGGGGCAGGGACAGCAGCCGGTCCAGGACGCGGCGCTGGCCGTCGGCACGGCGCTGGGTCGCGTGGGCGCGCATCGCCGCGCGCTTGGCGTCCAGCTGGCCGGTCACCCGGATCCGGTGGGTGATCCGCCGGTACGGCGTGAACACCCGCTGGGTCCCCAGCGGCGCCGCCCGGCCCAGCCCGTGCCCGCACCAGCGCAGCAGGGTCAGCAGGCCGACGACCGGCTCCGCGGGGGCCGTCCCCGCGAGCACCACCGGCGTACTCGCCAAGGCCGCGGCGGCGACCCCGACCCGGTACACCTGCACGTGGTCGGGGTGCCGGTAGCCGCCGTTCTCGTCGTCGACCACCAGGATGTCCGCCCGCTCGTCCCGCAACAGCCTGGCCACGCGGGCCACCGCCGCGTCGACCTCGACGTTGGCGAAGGCGTCGCGGTCCGCGGGATCGGGGTGCAGGCCGGAGTCGCCGTAGTCCAGGTGGACGACCCTGGCGCATCCCAGCGCCCGCGCCGAGGCTGCCAGCTCCTCGCGGCGCCGGGCCGCGAGCTCGGGCCCGTGCCCGTCCGCTTCGGCGGCCAGGCCACGGCCTCCGTCGGTCGCGACCACCAGCACCACCCGATGGCCCTCGGCGGCGGCCCTGGCCAGGGTGCCGGCGACCAGCACCTCGTCGTCCGGATGGGCCCGCAGCGCGAGCACGGTACGACGGCCTGCGCCCACTCCGCTCAACGCACCGAGAGTCGCAGCGGCGCATCGGCCGCGGCGCCGGCCGGCACCGACCCGGCCATCTCGTCGTAGAGGTGCTCGTGCCGTTCCAGGGAGGCGGCCCACGTCCTCCTCGACGGCGTGGTCCGGTTGTGCCGGCTCATCCGCTCGCGCAGCACCCGGTCGTCGACCAGCTGCCGGACCCGGTCGGCCAGCGCGGCGTCGTCCTCGCACAGGAACCCCGACGTGCCGTCCCGCACGAACTCGCCGATGCCACTGGCCGCGTGGCCCACCACCGGGAGCCCGACGCACCGGGCCTCGAGCGCCGCGAGACCGAACGACTCCAGGGTCGCGGGGGCGACGTACACGTGCGAGCGCGCCAGCCCGCGCAGGACGTCGTCGGGCTCGAGCCGTCCGGTCACCTCGACGTGGTCGGCGAGCCCGAGCCGGGCCGCACGACGCTCGAACCGGTCACGCCACGGGCCGTCCCCGATGACGAACAGCTCGGTGGGAACCGTCGCGGAGCGGTGCACCCGCGCGAAGATGTCGAGCAGGTGCAGCGGTCGCTTCCGGCGCGCGATCCGCATCGTGCTCACCAGCCGCACCGGGCCGTCGGGATCGGGCCGGTGCGACGCCGGCGGTACGTCGGCGGCGTTGGGCAGCACCACCACCCGGCGACCGCGAGGCAGGTGCGGCAGCAGCTGCTCGGCCGCGACCTCACTGACCGCGGTCCACTGCACCCGTGCACGTCGCAGGCCACAGACGCCCGCGGCGGGCCCCGCCAGCGGCCCCCAGCCCTTCCACAGCGAGTGCACGGTCACGATCGTGGGAACACCACGTTGGACCGCGAGCCCGGCAGCGGGGCAGGAGAACTTGCCGAACACGGAGAGGTGGACGTGGGCGACGTCGTACGACGCGAAGTCGAACCCGGTGACCTCGAAGGCCGAGGGCACCCGGACCACACGCACGGGACCCGAGTCGTCGCTGCGCCGGCCCTCGGCCTCGGCGGGAGCCGAGGTGAGCACGGTGACCTCGTCACCGCGCGCGGCCTGGTGGCGCGCCAGCGACTCCACGTGCGCCTCGATCCCGCCGAGCACGGGGGCGTAGTGGTCGGTCAGGTGCAGGATCCTCATGCCGCTGCCGCCGGCTCCGGAGACGGCGTCCGGTGCAGCAGCGCCCAGCACGCGAGCACCGCGCCACCGACCGGGATCTCCATGGCGAAGAGGAACAGCCGGTACAGCAGTACCCCCGCGATCGCCGACGTCGGGTCCGCGCCGGCCGCGAGCAGCCACGCGACCGTGGCTGCCTCGGCCACACCGGTGCCGCCCGGCGTGATCGGGACCAGCGAGACCAGGCGCTCGACCGCGGCCGCAGCAAGCACGACCGGGAAGGCGATCTTCGCCCCGGCGGTGTCCAGGCACAGGTACAGCAGCAGGACCTGGGCGGCGACGTAGAGCAGGCTGCCCGGCACCATCGGCCGCCACGACCGTACGGCGACCCGTCGCAGGTGGGCGACGGCCTCCCGGACCTGGACCATCACCCTCGCCAGCCACCGCGAGGTGCGCTCGGGACCCACCGTGGCGGTACGCCGCAACCACGGGCGGAGCAGGAGGATCGCCACCAGGGCGGCGACCGGGATGGCGGCAGCGATCCACAGCGGGGTCGGCACGTGCATGGAGAAGATCACCAGGGTGGCGACGGCCACCAGTGGGAGCACCAGCTTCGCGCCCACGTCGAAGGCGTTGGTGAGCATGCAGAACGAGACGAACGATCGGTTGGAGTGGCCCCAGCCCCGGACCATCCGCCAGTTCAGGGCGGTCGCGACGGCGCCGCCGAGAGGGATCACGTTGGCGACCGCGCTGCCGCTGAGGTTGAGCACCAGGCTGCGACGTACGCCGAGCCCCGGCAGGGCGGCGGAGAGGACCACGGCGTAGATACACAGGCCGCCGAACCAGAAGCCGGCCAGCATCGCCAGCCGCCACGGGTCGACGCCGACCAGCACCGTGACGACGTCGGACAGGGTGACACCTGCCACGCCGTGGCTGGCGGTCCACACCGCCCCACCGACGAGCGCGGCCGCCAGGGCGACCTGGGCCGCACGGATGGCGACCCGGCGTCCAGCCGGCATCGGCACTCCTCCCCGGGCCCGGTTTGTCGTCGGCACGCCTGAGGCCCGACCCTAGGATGGAGCACGACCATGAAAGATCGATGAAGAACGGGGACACGCCGGTGACGTGTCGGCCCGGCGTCACCGAGCTCGCGGTCAGCGCGCTGCCAGCAGCTCCGCGATCTGCACGGTGTTGAGCGCGGCCCCCTTGCGGAGGTTGTCGTTGCTCACGAACAGCGCGAGCCCCCGGTGGTCCGGGACGCCGGGGTCCTGTCGCAGCCGGCCGACGTAGGACGGGTCGGTGCCGGCGGCCTGCAGCGGCGTCGGGATCTCACTGAGCTGGACGCCGGGAGCGCGCGCGAGCACCTCCCGGGCACGGTCGACGGGCAGGCTGCGCTCGAACTCGGCGTTGATCGCCAGGGAGTGCCCGGTGAACACCGGGACCCGGACACAGATGCCCGAGACCGGCAGCTCCGGCAGACCGAGGATCTTGCGCGACTCGTTGCGCAGCTTCTTCTCCTCGTCGGTCTCGTTCATCCCGTCGTCGACGATCGAGCCGGCCATCGGGAGCACGTCGAAGGCGATGGTGCGGGCGTACTTGACCGGGTCCGGGAAGGTCACCGCGCCGCCGTCGTAGGCCAGCTCGCGCGCCTTGTCGCCAGCCGCGGCCACCTGGCTGGCCAGCTCGTCCACGCCGGCGGTGCCGGAGCCCGAGACGGCCTGGTAGGTCGAGGCGATCAGCCGGACCAGCCCGGCTTCGTCGTGTAGCGCCTTGAGCACCGGCATCGCGGCCATCGTGGTGCAGTTCGGGTTGGCGATGATGCCCTTGCGGGCGTCCCGCACGGCCTCGGGGTTGACCTCGCTGACCACCAGCGGCACGTCTGGGTCCATCCGGAACGCCGAGGAGTTGTCGACCACGGTCACCCCGGCCGCGGCGAACCTCGGCGCCTGCTCCCGGGCCGTGCCCGCGCCCGCGGAGAACAGCGCGATGTCGAGGCCCGCCAGGGAGTCAGCGTCGGCGGCTGCAACGTCTTCGACAGTGACCTCCCGGTCGCCGAACGGCAGCACCTTCCCGGCCGACCGCGCCGAAGCGAAGAACCGGACCTCGTCGATCGGGAACTGCCGCTCGAGCAGGATCTGCCGCATCGCGACGCCCACCTGCCCGGTGGCTCCGACCACACCCAGGTTCACCATCGGTCAGCGCCCGGTCCCGCCGTAGACGACCGCCTCCACCTCGTCGGCGTCGAGGTCGAAGGCCGAGTGTGTGGCCGCCACCGCGTCATCGACCTGGGCCTCGTCGACCACCACCGAGATCCGGATCTCCGAGGTGGAGATCATGTCGATGTTGACCCCCGCGGAGGCGATCGCGCTGAAGAACTTCGCGGTCACGCCCGGGTGCGAACGCATCCCGGCACCGACCAGCGAGACCTTGCCGATCTGGTCGTCGTAGAGCAGCGACACGAAGCCGATCTCGCTCTTCAACGCGTCCAGGGTGGCCATCGCGGTCGCGCCGTCGCTGTGCGGCAGCGTGAAGGAGATGTCGGTCAGGCTGGTCTCGGCGGCCGAGACGTTCTGCACGATCATGTCGATGTTGATCTGGGCGGACGACAGCGCCTCGAAGATGCGCGCGGCCTCCCCGACCTTGTCGGGCACGCCGACCACGGTGATCTTGGCCTCGCTGCGGTCGTGCGCGACGCCGGCGATGATCGCTTGCTCCATGGCGTCCTCCTCGGTGTCGATGTCGGCGATCCAGGTGCCCGGCTTGTGGCTGAACGACGAGCGGACGTGGATGGGCATGTCGTACCGGCGCGCGTACTCCACGCAGCGCAGGTGCAGGATCTTGGAGCCCGACGCCGCCATCTCCAGCATCTCCTCGTAGGAGATCCGGTCGCGCTTGCGGGCCCGCGAGACGATCCGCGGGTCGGCGGTGAACACGCCGTCGACGTCGGAGTAGATCTCGCAGACGTCTGCGTGCAGGGCCGCGGCGAGCGCGACCGCCGTGGTGTCCGAGCCGCCCCGGCCCAGCGTGGTGATGTCCTTGGTGTCCTGGCTGACGCCCTGGAAGCCGGCCACGATGGCGATGGCGCCGTCCTCCAGCGCCTGCTCGATCCGTCCGGGGGTGACGTCGATGATCTTCGCCCTGCCGTGCGAGCTGTCGGTGATCACCCCGGCCTGGCTGCCGGTGAAGGACCGGGCGTCCAGCCCGAGGTTGCCGATCGCCATGGCCAGCAGCGCCATGGAGATCCGCTCACCCGCGGTGAGCAGCATGTCCAGCTCTCGCCCGGTGGGCAGCGGGGAGACCCGCTCGGCGAGGTCGATCAGCTCGTCGGTGGTGTCGCCCATGGCCGAGACCACCACGACGACCTTCGAGCCGGCCCGCCTGGTCTCCGCGATGCGCTGGGCGACACGCTTGATCCCTTCGGCGTCGGCAACCGAGGACCCGCCGTACTTCTGCACGACAATGCCCATGGTTCCTCGTCCTCCTGTCCTCCGACGGCCGTCCCGAGACCGTCGATGATTCTACAGACGGTCAGGAGAGCGGCTCCTCGGTGTCCAGCACCTCGTCGGCCACCGCGACCCGCTCGTTCTCGCCCTCGAAGTCGGTGTCGAGCCGATCGTGCGCCACCACCGAGTGCAGCGCGCTCAGCACGCCACACGCGGTGCTGCCCCAGCTCGCCAGGTAGGAGAACTGCCACCACCACAGCGCCTCGACCGGGTTGCCGGCGCGGAAGTGGCGCAGACCGTGGGAGACGTCCTCGGCGATGCTGGCCAGGTCGTCGGACATCAGCGCCGGGAGGGTCTCGGGGACGTACGGCTCGAAGTTGTGGCTGTAGGTGTCGGCGCCGCCCAGCAGCTTCGCCAGCCGCAGCCGCATCGCGTCGAGGTCGGGGTCCGGCCCGACGTCGGGCTGGTACTTCTGCTGGGGCTCGAAGTCGGTCTGGGCCCCCAGCCTGGCCCCGGCCAGCAACAGCTGGCTGACCTCGAGCAGCAGCAGGGAGATCGCGGTGCCGGCGGTCTCCTCGCGTGAGATCGCCTGCACCGAGACCAGGAAGGCCTCCACCGCGTCGGCCACCTGCTGCGCAAGGTCCTCCAGGTCCGGCTCGGGAATGGTCGGGTCGCTACTCACCGGCACTTCGCCTCCCCGCGAACGCTCGTCCCAACGTGACCTCGTCCGCGTACTCCAGGTCACCGCCCACCGGTAGTCCACTGGCCAGACGCGTCACGCGCAACCCCATGGGGGTCAGCATGCGGGTGAGATACGCCGCAGTCGCATCGCCCTCGATGTTCGGGTCGGTGGCCAGGATGATCTCGGTCACGGTGCCGTCCTCGAGCCGCGCGATCAGCTCGCGGATCCGGAGCTGGTCGGGTCCGATCCCCTCCAGCGGTGAGATCGCCCCACCGAGCACGTGGTAGCGGCCCCGGAACTCCCGGGTCCGCTCGACCGCGATCACGTCCTTGGACTCCTCGACCACGCAGATCAGGGCGGGGTCGCGCCGTGGGTCACGGCAGATCCGGCACCGCTCCTCCTCGGAGACGTTGCCGCAGACCTCGCAGAACTTCGCGCGCGCCTTGACCTCGAGCATCACCTCGGCCAGCCGGCGTACGTCGTCCTGGTCGGTGGCGAGCAGGTGGAAGGCGATCCGCTGCGCCCCCTTCGGCCCGACCCCGGGGAGTCGGCCGAGCTCGTCGATCAGGTCCGCGAGAACGCCCTCATACACCTGGGCCTCCCAGCAACCCCCCGAGGCCACCGGGCTCCTGTCCTCCGCCCAGCCCGCCCGCGAGCGGGCCGAGCTTGTCGGCGGCGACGGCGTCGGCCTTGGCCTTCGCGTCACGGTAGGCCGCGACCACCAGGTCGCCGAGGTCGGTTCGGGACTCCTCGTCGTCGGCCCCGGTCGAACCGGTCGCGAAGGTGACCGCGGTCAGCTCGCCGGTGCCGTTCAGCGTCACCGAGACGCCGCCGGAGGTGCCGGTGACGGAGGTGTCGGCGAGCTCGGACTGCGCCTGCATCAGCTGCTGCTGCATCTGCTGTGCCTGCTCGAGCATCGCACCGAGGTCGAAGCCCTCCGGTCCGGTCGGGTTCTCCGTCATCGTCGCTGCTCCTCGTCGTTCTCGGACCGGCCGGCCGCCGGGTGGCGACCGGGGTCACTCATGGTTGATCTCCTCGATCACAGTGGCCCCCAGCTCGCGTGCGAGCAAGTCCGCGCCCTCGGGAGCCCCGGACTCCGGGTCGTCGGGGTCCACGTCGGCATCGGGGTCGGTCGCCGGTCCCGGCTCCGGCGCCGCGCCGGGGTCGGGGCCGTCGGGCGGTGGCGTGGGCTCGTGCTCGGGGCCCGGAGGCGACGATGCCGGGGCGCGCGAGGGCCGGGTGGGGCCAGGCGCCGACGGCTCCGCGGACGGGTCGACGATCGCCTCGACCTTCCAGTCCGAGCCGATCACGTCCATGGCTGCCTGGCGCAGGATCTCGTCGCTGCCGCCGCCGAGGAAGGAGTCCCGGGCCCCGGCGTTCTTCAGGCCCACCGTCAGCGTGCTGCCCTCCAGCCCGAGAGCCTGCGCGTTCTGGCTGAGCAGGATCCAGGTGAACCGGCGCATCTGCTTGACCCGTTCGAGCACGTCCGGCCAGATCCGGCGTACGTCGGCCAGGGACAGCTGCTTCGTCTCCGATGCTGCTTCACGGCTCGTCTCCGGAGCCGCCGTTCGATCCGGCTCTGCCGGGGCCTCACCCTCACCCGACGGCTCACCGGCGTGCTGTGCTGCGACATGGGCTGCGGGGGCGGTTGCGACCGAGGGGTTTGCGCCGGCCCCGCCCCCGGGCGGCACCCGCTCATCGGCCGGAGCAACCGACCCCATGCTCAGCCGACGCTCCAGCCGGTCCATCCGCGCGGCCAGCCCGGTGGCGTCGAGATCGGTGCCCGGCAGCAGCACCCGCGCGCAGATCAGCTCCAGCAGCAGCCGCGGCGTGGTGGCGCCGCGCATCTCGGTCAGCCCGTCGGCAACAGTGTCGGCGGCGCGGACCAGCTCGGCCTTGCCGAACCGGGCGGCCTGGGCGACCAGCCGCTCCGCGGCGTCCTCGGGTACGTCGACCAGGCCGCTGGCGGGCGCGTCGGGGACCGCGGACACGATGACCAGGTCCCGCAGCCGCCGCAGCACGTCCTCGGTGAACCGGCGAGGGTCCTGCCCGGTCTCGATCACCTTGTCCACCACCCGGAAGACGGTGGCTCCGTCGGCGGCCGCGAACGCGTCGACCACCTCGTCGAGCAGGGCGTCGGGGGTGTAGCCGAGCAGCCGGGTGGCCACCTCGTAGGTCACCCCCTCGGGGCCGGCCCCGGCCAGCAGCTGGTCAAGCACCGACAGCGAGTCACGGGCGGAGCCGGCACCGGCCCGCACCACCAGCGGCAGCGCCGCCGGCTCGATGCTCACGCCCTCGGTCTCGCAGATCGAGGACAGGTACTCCGACAGCAGGCGTGGCGGGATCAGCCGGAACGGGTAGTGGTGGGTGCGCGAGCGGATCGTGGTCAGCACCTTGTCCGGCTCGGTGGTGGCGAACACGAACACTAGGAAGTCCGGCGGCTCCTCGACCAGCTTGAGCAGCGCGTTGAACGCCTGCGTGGTAACCATGTGCGCCTCGTCCACGATGTAGACCTTGTAGCGGTCCCGGACCGGCGCGAAGAAGGCCCGCTCGCGCAGGTCGCGGGCGTCGTCGACCAGGCCGTGCGAGGCGGCGTCGATCTCGATCACGTCGATCGAGCCCGGCCCGTTGGGCGCGAGTTCCTTGCACGAGTCGCAGACGCCGCACGGATCCGGAGTCGGGCCTTGAAGGCAGTTCAGGCTGCGGGCGAGGATGCGGGCGCTGGAGGTCTTGCCGCACCCGCGCGGGCCGCTGAACAGGTACGCATGGTTGATCCGCCGCGCCGCGAGCGCGGCGCGCAGCGGCTCGGTCACGTGGTCCTGGCCCATGACCTCGGCGAAGGTCGCCGAGCGGTACTTGCGGTACAGCGCCAGGTTCGGGCCGCCGGTCCTCATGGGCTCACTCACGCCCTCACTCCGTTCGGGCGGCGCAGCCCCGATGCCCATTGGTTCGCTCCGCAGGCGTCACTCACGCCCCGACCCTAATCAGTGCCGCCGACGGACTGCCACGCGCAGGCTCCCGTCCCGCTCCCACGCTCATGATGATCTTGCAGCGACGTCGCCCAGCAGCGCCGGCGAAAGGGACCCCCCGCGCACCCGCCAGAGCCTGCTTATCCTTGCTGCCTTCCGGCCCTGGGGAGGTTCGCAGGGTGAGCGCCACACGGGGGGTCGGCCTCCGAGTGTACGGAGTGCCCGTATCCTCGTCCGCGGAGGATTCGCCTAGTGGCCTATGGCGCTCGCTTGGAAAGCGGGTTGGGAGAAATCCCTCAGGGGTTCAAATCCCCTATCCTCCGCCACAGCGGCCGTTACGCGGACCCGTCCGAGACGTCCGCGTGGACACACTCGACCCGGTTGCAGTTCCGGCCAGCGGCCTTCGCCGCGTACAGCGCGCGGTCGGCGGCAGCGAGGGTCTCGGCATGCGAGCGATTCGAGCGGCAGACGGCCAGCCCGGCAGAGAACGTTGTCGCCGGCTGCAGCAAGGCCCAGTGGGCACGCATCCGGGCGAGCGTCGCGTCCGCGTCCGCCGTGGACGTCGCGGGCAGCACGAGCACGAACTCCTCGCCGCCGTAGCGTGCGCAGTAGTCCATGCCGCGCAACGTCGCGCGCAGCATCGTCCCGAAATCGGCGAGCACCCGGTCGCCCGCATCGTGGCCGTGCGTGTCGTTGAGCACCTTGAAATGGTCGAGGTCGCACACCACGAGCAGGTCGCCGGACGCAGCCGTGGCCAGCCGGATGTCCAGGTCCCGGCGGTTCGCCACACCGGTCAGCACGTCGGTGTGCGCGGCCGTCCGCAGCGCCGCCGACAATGCGGCCTGGCGGCCTGCGAAATGGGACAGCAACTCACCGAGGATCGCCCACACCACGCACGAGATCACGACCCGGATCGCGATCGCCGACGACCACGAGCCGTTGACGAAGACCAGCACCGTCGCGGCGATCGGCAGCACCGCCGTGGCGGTCCGCGACGGCTGGGTGAGCCCGATGTATGCGAAGCACAGCGCGAGCAGACCGGTCAGCGGCGCGAACACCGCGGTGTCGAAGCTGCCCAGCATGATCAGTGACCCGCACACGGTCGTGGGGAATGCCAGGGTCGCGCGCGCCGTGATCCGGCGCCAGGGCACGGCGAACGAGGCGAGGAACCCGACCAGCAACGCCGCGCTGATCACGCCGACCTGCAGCCACGCGTCGCCGTCGGCGTCCAGCAGCGGCACCGTCGACGCGACGATCACCTCGGTCACGAGGACGAGCACCCGCCCCAAGTACACCGGATCGATCTGCTCGTCGTCCCGGGCGCCGGCCACCCGCGCGACGGCAGCGCGCACCACGCCGTCGCTCGAACGGCGTCGCGGGAAGGGGAACGACACGGCCATACCCACCTAGATCGGCAGCACCCGTTGATCCATAAGCGCTTGCGGGGTGCCCGGCGCTTGCCGTCAGGTGAGAAGGAAGGAAGCGACCGCGGATGCGAACTCCTCGGCGTTGTGCCGGTGCGGCTCGTGGCCACCGCCCGGAAAGACCACGAGCTCGCTGCCCGGCAGGTGCGCGTGGGTGCGACGGGCGTGCGTCACCGGGATGATCACGTCCCGCTCCGCCCAGACGAGCAGTGTCGGCACGTGCGCGGCGAGGTACTCCATCTCGAGGAACGAGCCGAGCTGCCCGCGCGGCCCGATCACCCCGCGCAGCGCGCGGAAGAACGCGGCGCGCATGTCCGCACGGAACAGCGTGCGACCGATGCGGCGCAAGTTGGTCAGCCGCGCCGGCGTGAGCCGGAACACCCGGTGCACCGCGTTGCTGCGCAACACCCGCTGCACCGGCGCACGTCCCATCACCGCCCCGGTGAGCCGCTCGGCACCCGGCAGCGTGAGCATGCGCAGCGCCGGACTCACCTCCCGGCCGAGGCCGCCGGCCGAGACGAGGACGAGTCGTTCGACGCGGGACGGGTAGTGGTAGGCGAAGTGGACGGCGATGGCGCCGCCGAGCGAGTGACCGCACAACGTCGCGCTCTCGAGCCCGATGGCCGCCATGAACACGTCCAGGTGCGTCGCGAAGTCGTCGAGCAGGTACGGCCTGGGTGGCTTGTCCGACTCGCCGTGCCCGAGCAGATCGATCGCGATCGCCCGCAGCCCGCGCGCGGCCAACGGCTCGAGATCATCGGCCCAGGTACCGCTGTCGGACAGCAGGCCGTGCACGCACAGCACCGCCCGTGCATCCCCGGCACCGCACTCGAGGTAGGAGATGCGGTCGGTGCCGACGACCACGAAGCGGCGTCGGACACCTGACACGTGCGAGGACGCTACTTCACTGCGATCACGGCACGGCGGCGGCGACCGTGCTGGGCATGACCACGACCGGGCAGCCGGCCTTGAGCACGATCTGCGGCGCGGTCAGGCTGCCGACCATCGAGGCGAGACGGCCCGGGCGCGGCTCCCCTACGACGAGCAGGTGCGCCCCTTGCGCGGATGTCACCAGTGCGTTGACCTCGCCGCCGTGCACGACCAGGCATTCGACTCCGTCGGCAGATCCGAGAGCGGTGGCCACGTAGGCGCGCAGCCGCCCCTCCGCATCGCCCGCGTAGTCGTCGCTCGCCATCGACGCAGCCCCGGCCGGCGGC
>JBOHDO010000007.1:0-8562 GCA_050699415.1 Marmoricola sp. | reverse complement strand
GTGGCTGACCGACGAGCGGTTCACCACCGCCGAGGTGATGGTCGCCCCGGACGCCGCGGTCCTGATCGCCACGAAGCGCTGAGCACTACCCGGTCCGCTGACGGTCCGGTTGGGGGAGCTCCACGGTGAGGGCCGGCAGCATCAGCTGCACCAGTGGCCCGATCGCGAGCGCGTAGAGCACCGTGCCAACGCCGAAGACGCCTCCGATCAGCCAGCCGACCACGACGACGGTGACCTCGATGCCGGTGCGGACCAGCCGCAGCGACAGGCCGGTACGACGGTGCAGGCCGGTCATCAGCCCGTCCCGCGGGCCCGGGCCGAGCTGGGACCCGACGTACATCGCGGTGGCCAGGCCGTTGAGCACCACCCCGCCCACCAGCAACGGCACCTGGACCGCCAGCGAGTGCTGCACGGGGAGGACGGCGAGCACGCGGTCGGTGACCAGGCCGATCACCACCGCGTTGGCCACCGTGCCGAAGCCCGGGTGCTGCCGCAGCGGCCACCAGGCCAGCAGCACCAGGAACGACACCGCGATCACGACCTCGCCGAAGCTGAGCGGCAGGTGGGCTGCCAGTCCGGAGTGGAGCACGTCCCACGGGAAGAACCCGAGGTCGGCACGGATCACCAGGCCCATCGAGACGCCGTACAGCACCAGGCCGACGAACAGCTGGGGCATCCGGCGACCCAGCCGGCCGGCACGCAGCTGGGCCAGCGGGCCCAGGCTGGCCAGCTCGCGGCGCGGTCGCGCGAACGACCCGGGAAGCACGGTCACCGGACCAGTGTCGCGGCGAATTGGCCTTCTCCTCAATAGCCAATCGTGCGACAGTGGTCCTGTGGAACGGAAGGAACGTGCCCAGCGGGTGATGAACGCCGACCGCGTGGCCGCCCTGGTGACCGGGTTCGACCGCTCCCCCGCCTACCGCGGGCTGGCCGAGGCGCTGCGGGTGCTGATCGGCGACGGCCGGATCCCGGCGGGCGTCCGGCTGCCCAGCGAGCGGGAGCTGACCGTGGCCCTCGACGTCAGCCGCACCACGGTCACCCGGGCGTACGCCGACCTGCGCGAGCACGGCTACCTGGTCTCCCGGCGGGGCTCGGGGAGCGTCGCCGCCCGGCCGGCCTCCCGCGGACACACCGATCACCTGCTGGCCCCGGCCCCGACCGACCCGTCCGAGACCCGGGTCGACCTCACCTGCGCAGCCCCAGCCCCCGGGCCCGGCCTGCTGGCCGCCTACCAGCAGGCCGTCGAGGAGCTGCCGAGCTACCTGGTCGGCACCGGCTACTTCCCCACCGGGCTGCCGGCCCTGCGCGAGGCCGTCGCCGACGCGTACGCCGACCGGGGCCTGCCGACCACCCCCGACCAGGTCATCGTGGTTCCCGGCGCCCTGGCCGGGGTCGCGGTGGCCGCCCGCGCGCTGCTCCGACGGGGCGACCGGGTGCTGACCGAGAGCCCGACGTACCCCAACGCGATCGCCACGTTCACCGGGCACGGCGCCCGGCTTGCCGGTCTCGACGTGGACCCCGACGACGGCTCGTCGGGTGTCCCCGGCGTTGCCGAGGCGCTGCGCCAGGTCTCCCCGGCGGCGGCCTACCTGGTCCCCGACTTCCACAACCCGACCGGACGGCTGCTCCCCGACGACCGCCGCGCCGAGCTCGGCAGAGCGCTGGGCCGGGCCGGCACCCCGGCGATCGTGGACGAGTCCATGGTGCAGCTGTTCCTCGACGGACAGGAGATGCCCGCGCCGATGGCCGTCCACGCCCGCGAGACGGTCAGCGTCGGCAGCCTCAGCAAGCCGTTCTGGGGAGGCCTCCGGGTGGGCTGGGTCCGGGCCGAGGGGTCGCAGGTCGACGCCCTGCTGAGGGCCCGGCTCAGCCTCGACCTCGGCGTGCCGCTGCTCGAGCAGCTGGTGGCCACCCGGCTGCTGCGCGAGGGCACCGAGCTGCTCGATCGCCGCCGACGGCAGCTCCGGGAGGCGCGCGACGCCGCCCGGTCGGCGGTCCGCGCCCGGCTGCCCGACTGGCGGGTGACCCGTCCCGGCGGCGGCCTGTGCCTGTGGTGCGAGCTGCCCGCGGCCCGCTCGACCGCGTTGGCCCGGGCCGCCGAGCGGCACGACGTGCTGCTGGCTCCCGGCCCGGCGTTCGCGCCGGAGGGAGGCCTCGACCGCTACGTCCGGATCCCCTACACCCAGCCCGCCGGGGTGCTCACCGACGCGGTGGGCCGGGTCGGTGACGCCTGGCACGAGGTCCGCGAGGACCGGACGACGTACCGCCGGCCGAAGGTCGGCCGGACGATGGTGGCCTGAGGGGGCTCACGACAGGTCGACCTCGCGCGCGGACTGCGCAGCGATCGAGTCCCGGATCTCCTCGAGGACGTCGGAGGGGATCGAGGAGTCCACCGACAGCGCGACCAGCGCGTGCCCCCCGCGCGCGTCACGCGCGACCTGCATGCCGGCGATGTTGACGCCCGCGTCGCCGAGGATCCGGCCCACGATGCCGACCATGCCGGGGCGGTCGTCGTAGCGGAAGAACGCCAGGTGCTCGGTCGGCTCGAGGTCGACGGGCAGCCCGTTCACCTCGACCAGCCGCTCCTTGTGGTTGATCCCGACCAGGGTCCCGGACACCGAGACCTGACTGCCGTCGGCCAGGGTGCCGCGCAACGTGACCAGGTTGCGGTGGTCGGGGCTGTCGTGGGCGGTGACGAGCCGGACCTCGGTGCCGCGCTCGGCGGCCAGCAGCGGCGCGTTGACGTAGGAGACCCCGTGCTCGACCACCCCGGAGAAGGCCCCCTTGAGCGCCGCGAGCTGCAGCACCTGGACGTCGTACGCCGTGATCTCGCCGCGCACCTCCACGTCGATCTGCTGGGCCACCCCGCCCGCCAGCGCGGTGAAGATCCGCCCGAGCTTCTCGGTCAGCGGGATGCCGGGACGCACCTCCTCGGCGATCACGCCTCCCTGCACGTTGACCGCGTCCGGTACCAGCTCCCCCTGCAGCGCCAGCCGCACCGACCGGGCCACCGCGAGCCCGGCGTTCTCCTGGGCCTCCCGGGTGGCCGCCCCGAGGTGCGGGGTGGCCACCACGTTGTCGAGCTGCAGCAGCGGGCTGTCGGCCGGGGGCTCGGTCGCGAAGACGTCGAGCCCGGCGGCGGCGATCCGCCCGGTCTTCAGGGCGTCGTACAGCGCGGTCTCGTCGACGATGCCACCGCGGGCCGCGTTGACCAGCACGAGATGGGGCCTCGCGCGAGCCAGCGCGTCGGTACCGAGGAGACCGACGGTCTCCGCGGTCCGGGGCAGGTGGACCGTGACGAAGTCGGCCGCGGCCATCAGCTCCTCCAGCGGCACCATCCGCACGCCCATCTGTGCGGCGCGCCCCGCCTGGACGTACGGGTCGTGCGCGATCACGTCCATGCCGAAGCCGGCCAGTCGCTGCGCCACCAGGCCGCCGACCCGGCCGAGGCCCACGACGCCCACGGTCTTCTCGTACAGCTGGACCCCGGTGAAGCTCGAGCGCGCCCACTCACCCCGGCGCAGCGAGGCATGGGCCGGGACCACGTGGCGGGCAGCGGCCAGCAGCAGCCCGATCGCCAGTTCGGCCGCGCTGACCACGTTGGCGGTCGGTGCGTTGACCACCATGACGCCGCCGACGGTGGCGGCGCGCACGTCGATGTTGTCCAGCCCCACCCCCGCCCGAGCGATCACGCGGAGCCGGGCAGCGGCCCCGAGCACGTCCGCGTCCACCCGGGTGGCGCTGCGTACGACCAGCGCGTCCGCCTCGTCCACCGCGGCCAGCAGGGCGGCACGGTCGGCACCGTCGCAGTGCCGCACCTCGAACTCCGCGCCCAGCTCGGCGAGAGCCGCCGGGCTGATCGGCTCGGCGACGAGGACGACGGGTCTGCTCACGGACTCACCCCTGGCTCGGACCACCGCGCATGCGACGGATTGGCTCGGACGCGCACGACGCTGTGAGCCCCTGCCGAGGGTAGCCGCAATCCGGTGTCCAGGACGAGGGCCCGCCCGTCTGCCGGTCGGACGGGTAGTCCCTCACGTTCCTGTCTTCGACACGCCGATGACGTGGTACGAAACGTGAGGGACTACCGAACCGTGGCGCGCACCGGCCGTCGGGTGGGGTACGCCGTCAGTCCGTGCCGGACTCCATGGCCGCGTTCTCCAGGGCGGCCTCGCTGGGCTCGCCCTCGACCGCCGGGTTCGCCGTGATCCGGTCCGCGCCGCCGGTGGGCAGCTCGCCGAACAGCGTGCCGTTCTCGACGAGGACCTGGCCCTGGTCGAGCGGCTGGCCGGCGTACATCTCCAGCTTGTCGCGGCTGTCGGCGATGTCGAGGTTGCGCATGGTCAGCTGCCCGATCCGGTCCAGCGGGCCGAACGCGGCGTTGTCGGTGCGCTCCATCGAAAGCTTGTCGGGGTGGTAGGAGAACGCGTCACCCTCGGTGGCCACGATGGTGTAGTCCTCGCCGCGGCGCAGCCGGAGGGTCACCTCGCCGGAGACCACGGAGGCCACCCAGCGCTGGATCGACTCGCGCAGCATCAGCGACTGCGGGTCCAGCCACCGGCCCTCGTACAGCAGCCGGCCCAGGCGCCGCCCGCTCTGCGAGTAGCTGGCGAGCGTGTCCTCGTTGTGGATCGCGTTGAGCAGCCGCTCGTACGCCGCGAACAGCAGCGCCATGGCCGGCGCCTCGTAGATGCCGCGCGACTTCGCCTCGATGATCCGGTTCTCGATCTGGTCGGACATGCCCAGGCCGTGCCGGCCGCCGATGGCGTTCGCCTCGACCACCAGCGCCACCGCGTCGTCGTACCGGTGGCCGTTGATGCTGACCGGGCGGCCCTGCTCGAAGCCGATGGTCACGTCCTCGGCCTCGATCTCGACCGCCGGGTCCCAGAACCTGACGCCCATGATCGGCTCGACGGTCTCGAGGGAGACCTCGAGGTGCTCCAGCGTCTTCGCCTCGTGGGTGGCACCCCAGATGTTGGCATCGGTGGAGTAGGCCTTCTCGGCGCTGTCGCGGTAAGGCAGGTCGTGCGCGAGCAGCCACTCGCTCATCTCCTGGCGGCCGCCGAGCTCGGCCACGAAGTCCGTGTCCAGCCAGGGCTTGTAGATGCGCAGCTCGGGGTTGGCGAGCAGCCCGTATCGGTAGAACCGCTCGATGTCGTTGCCCTTGAAGGTCGACCCGTCACCCCAGATGTCGACGTCGTCCTCGTGCATCGCGCGCACCAGCATGGTGCCGGTGACCGCGCGCCCCAGGGGCGTGGTGTTGAAGTACGCCCGGCCGCCGGAGCGGATGTGGAAGGCGCCGCAGGCCAGCGCGGCCAGGCCCTCCTCGACGAGCATCGACCGGCAGTCGACCATCCGCGACAGCTCGGCGCCGTACCCGGTCGCCCGGCCGGGGACCGAGGCGATGTCGGACTCGTCGTACTGGCCCAGGTCGGCGGTGTAGGTGCACGGGACCGCGCCGCGGTCGCGCATCCACGCCACCGCGACCGAGGTATCGAGGCCACCGGAGAACGCCACGCCGACCCGCTCGCCGACCGGAAGGGAAGTGAGTACCTTGGACACGAGCACAAGTATGCAGAACTATGCATGATCATGCAACGCAAGCGTGCTGGGCGACCTGCTGGGCGACCCGCTGTGCGACCTCTCGCCTTGCCGTTCGCCCGGCTGCCACGCCAACCCGGCTCCACACGAGAGGCATCCTCGTCACACAGCCTGCATCGTGTGTGAAGAGGAGGTCTCCCTCGTCCACCGGGGAAAGCGTCAGCGGGTCGCGGTGCCCTCGGTGTAGTCGGAGTCCTGCGACTTCACCCACGACATCAGCTTGCGCAGCTCGCGGCCGGTCGACTCGATCGGGTGCTGCTCGCCCTTGGCGCGCAGCGCCTTGAACTCCTCGGCGCCGTTGTCCTGGTCGTCGATGAACCGCTGCGCGAAGCTGCCGTCCTTGATCTCGGCCAGGATCTGCGCCATGTTCTGCTTCACGTGGGGGTCGATGATGCGCGGACCGGAGACGTAGTCGCCGTACTCCGCGGTGTCGGAGATCGACCAGCGCTGCTTGGCGATGCCGCCCTCGTACATCAGGTCCACGATCAGCTTCAGCTCGTGCAGGCACTCGAAGTAGGCGACCTCGGGCTGGTACCCCGCCTCGGTCAGCGTCTCGAAGCCGTACTGCACCAGCTGGCTCATGCCACCGCACAGCACCGCCTGCTCGCCGAACAGGTCGGTCTCGGTCTCCTCGGTGAAGGTCGTCCGGATGCCGCCGGCACGAAGTCCGCCGATGCCCCTGGCGTAGGACAGCGCGAGGTCCCAGGCCTTGCCGGAGGCGTCCTTCTCCACCGCGACGAGCACCGGTACGCCGCGCCCGTCGACGTACTCGCGGCGCACCAGGTGGCCGGGCCCCTTGGGCGCGATCATGATCACGTCGACGCCCTCGGGAGGCTTGATGTAGCCGAACCGGATGTTGAAGCCGTGCCCGAAGACCAGGGTGTCCCCCGGCGCCAGGCTCGGCTCGATCGACTCGGCGTAGACCGTGCGCTGCACGTGGTCCGGGGCCAGGACCACGATCACGTCGGACTCCTCGACCGCCTCGGCGGGAGTCAGCACGCGCAGCCCCTCGGCCTCGGCCTTCGCCCGGCTCTTCGACCCCTCCTGCAGGCCGATCCGGACGTCGACTCCCGAGTCACGCAGGGACAGCGCGTGCGCGTGCCCCTGGCTGCCGTATCCGATCACCGCCACGTGCTTGCCCTGGATCAGGGACAGGTCGGCGTCGTCGTCGTAGTACATCTCGGCCACGTCGGGCTCCTTCTTCTGTGTGCTTGTTCTCGTACGTCGTTGTGGTCAGGCCGGGGCGAGCGCCCAGGCGCCGGCTGCGGCCACGGGCACCGGGACCGGCCGGACCGTGCGTTCGGTGATCGAGCGGCTGCCCCGGCCGATCGCGACCATCCCGGACTGCACCAGCTCGCGGACACCGAACGGCTCGAGGACCTGCAGCAGGTCATGCAGCTTGTCCGCGTTGCCGGTGGCCTCGATCGTGACCGCGTCCACGGTCACGTCCACCACCCGGGCACGGAACAGCTGCACCGCGTCGAGCACCTGCCCCCGGGTCTGCGCGTCGGCGCGGACCTTGACCAGGAGCAGCTCGCGCTCGACCGACTCCCGCTCCGCCAGCTCCACGATCTTTATCACCTCGACCAGCTTGTTCAGCTGCTTGGTGACCTGCTCGAGCGGTGAGGTCTCCACGTCGACCACTATCGTCATCCGGGAGATGGTCGGGTGCTCGGTGGGGCCGACGGCGAGCGAGTCGATGTTGAACCCACGTCGGGAGAACAGGCCCGCGATGCGGGCGAGCACGCCGGGCTTGTTCTCAACCAGCACCGACAGTGTGTGCGCGTCACTCACCCGGCCTCCCCGGATCGGGCCTGCGGTGGACTCCAGGTGTTCTCACAGCTCGTCCTCCTCGAACTCGGGGGCCAGGTCCCGGGCGTACTTGATGTCGTCGTTGGACGTGCCCGCGGCCACCATCGGCCAGACCATGGCGTCGCGGTGGACCCGGAAGTCCACCACGACCGGCACGTCATCGATCTCCATGGCCTTCTCGATCGTGGCGTCGACGTCCTCCGGGGAGTCGCACGAGAGCCCGACCGCGCCGTACGCCTCGGCCAGCTTCACGAAGTCGGGCACCCGCACCACCGACTCCTCGGCGTCGGGACCGGTGCGCTGCTGCAGGTCGGTGCTGGAGTAGCGACCGTCGTAGAACAGCGTCTGCCACTGCCGGACCATGCCCAGCGAGTCGTTGTTGATCACCGCGACCTTGATCGGGATGCCCTCCAGGGCACAGGTCGCCAGCTCCTGGTTGGTCATCTGGAAGCAGCCGTCGCCGTCGATCGACCAGACGGTCGCGTCGGGACGGCCCACCTTGGCGCCCATGGCAGCGGGCACGGAGAAGCCCATGGTGCCCAGTCCGCCGGAGTTGATCCAGGTGTTCGGGTTCTCGTAGCCGATGAAGTGGGAGGCCCACATCTGGTGCTGGCCGACGCCGGCGACATAGATCGACTCCGGCCCGCTGATCCTGCCGAGCCGTTCGATGACGTACTGCGGAGCCAGCCCGTCGGAGGGGACGTCGTAACCCAGGGGGTACTTGGTCCGCACCCCCTCGAGGAACCTCACCCAGCCCTCGTAGTCGCCGCTGTTGCCCTGCTCCTGCTCGGCCTGCAGCGCCACGACCAGGTCCGCGACGACCTCGCGGACGTCACCGACGATGGGCACGTCGGCCTCGCGGTTCTTGCCGATCTCGGCCGGGTCGATGTCGGCATGGATGATCCTGGCGTACGGCGCGAACGACTCCAGGTTGCCGGTCACCCGGTCGTCGAACCGGGCACCCAGCGCGATGATCAGGTCACTCTTCTGCAGCGCGGCGACGGCGGCCACGGTGCCGTGCATCCCGGGCATGCCGAGGTGCTGCGGATGGCTGTCGGGCAGGGCGCCGCGGGCCATCAGGGTGGTCACCACCGGGATGCCGGTCAGGTCGGCCAGGTCCACCAGCTCGCGCGACGCCCCGGCGCGGAT
>JBOHDO010000006.1:0-27011 GCA_050699415.1 Marmoricola sp. | reverse complement strand
TCGACTACAAGGTGCGCATCCTCACCGGCTCGCACGGCACGGACGCGGTCACCAGGGTGCTGCTCGATTCCTCCGATCACGCGGTCGAATGGACGACCGTGGGAGTGCACGGCAACATCGTGGAGGCGAGTTGGCTGGCACTGTGCGATGCGCTGGCGCACAAGTCGATGCGCGAGTCGATCTTCTCGGGCGGGCGGCCGCGCCCGCTGTCCGGTCACCAGGCGTGAGCTGAGCTGCCCTGCCCCGCCGCGACGGCGCGACGGCCGGCGATAGGATCACCGGCGTGCGTATCGCCAGAATTGCTCATCCGGACGGAGTCGCCTTCACCAGCATCGACGGGGAGGGCGAGTCGGCCGTCGCCAGGGAGATCGCCGAGCATCCCTTCGGCGGGCAGAAGAACTTCACCGGTCGCAGCTGGCCGCTTGCCGATACCCGGCTGCTCGCCCCGATCCTGCCATCGAAGATCATCTGTATCGGTAAGAACTACGCCGATCACATCGCGGAGATGGGCGGTGACGCACCCGCGGATCCGGTGATTTTCCTCAAACCCAATACCACGGTGATCGGACCTGACCTGCCGATCAAGCTGCCTGCCTCCGCCACCGAGGTGCACTTCGAAGGGGAGCTGGCCGCGGTGATCGGCACACCGTGCAAGAGCGTGCCCGCGGCCAAGGCCGCAGGCGTGCTGCTGGGCTACACCGTGGCCAACGATGTGACCGCGCGCGATCACCAGCGTCACGACGGCCAGTGGACCCGCGCCAAGGGGCACGACACCTTCTGCCCGCTGGGGCCGTGGATCGAAACGGAACTGGACCCGGCCGACCTCGCGATCACGACCACACTGGACGGGGTGCGTGCACAGGACTCGCGGACCTCGCTGCTGCTGCACGATGTGGGCGCGGTCATCGAGTGGATATCCGCGGTGATGACCCTGTTGCCCGGCGACGTGATCCTGACCGGCACTCCAGCCGGGGTGGGTCCGCTGGCGCAGGGGCAAACGGTCGAGGTCACCGTGCAGGGCATCGGCACGCTGCGCAATCCGGTTACCGCGGCTTAGGAGCGCGTGGACCCGGTGGAGGCCGCCGGGGAGGCCCGTTTCGCGAACTCCGGGGCATGTTCGGGGAGCACCCCGATCGCGACGAGGTAGGCGGGTACTATGCCCAGCCAGCGCATCCGTGCTGCGGCACGCACCGGTAGCGGTGGTCCGGCGCCGCGCTGCGGGAACAGCGCAGTGCCCATGCCCCAGGTGTGCACGGCGTGCTGCATCCGCTGGGTCACCGCCGTGGGCAACCACCGCCGTAGCTGCACCTTGGCGAGGTCGCGAGGCCGCAGCGTGCCCGCCAGTAGGGGCGCTGCCAGGATGCGTGCGGTGGCGACCGCGTCCTGCACGGCCAGGTTGATGCCCACCCCGCCGACCGGGGACATGGCGTGCGCGGCATCCCCAATGCACAGCAAGCCGGGCTGTGACCAGCGGCGGAGCCGATCAAGCCGCACATCCAGCAGCGAGATCGCGGCGAAGGAGTCCACCGCCCGCACCCGCTCCCGCAGCCAAGGCGCCAGCTCGAGCAGGTCGGCGTGCAGCGCGTGCAGGCCGCGATCGCGCTGCCGCGCGTCGCTGCCCTTGGGGATCAGGTAGGCGATCTGGAAGTAGTCGCCGCGGTCGATCATCACCATGCCGTGGCCGGGCATGATCGCGCCAACGAGGCCGGAGGGGTCGCTGCGCAGCCGGGGTACCCGAAACCACCAGGCGTCGAAGGGCACCGGCCACGAGCGGGTGCGCAGGTCGCTCTCGGCGCGCAGGCACGACCCGCGCCCGTCGGCCGCCACGGTGAGGTCGGCCCGCAGCACGCCGTTACTGCCGTTCGCGCACCGGTAGCGCACCCCCGCGACGACACCGCGCTCGCGTAGCAGAGCGGTGGCCTCGGTGTTCATCGCGAGGGTGAATCCGGGTTCGGCTCTGGCCGCTTCCGCCAGCAGCTCGAGCAGGTCCCATTGCGGCACCATGGCGATGTGGCAGTACCGGCCGGGCAGGCTGGCAAGCGATGCGTGCACCGATAAGCCCTCGGCCACCGGAATGTTTATCGAGTCGAGCCTGCGTTGCGGCAGGGCGGCGAAGGCGTCACCGAGGCCCAACTCGTCGAGCAGTCGCAACGTGGAGGCGTGCACAGTGTCGCCGCGGAAGTCACGCAGGAAGTCCGCGTGCTTTTCCAGCACGGTGACATCGATGCCAGCGCGGGCCAACAGCAGGCCGAGCACCATGCCGGCCGGGCCGCCACCGGTCACTACGCAGGTGGTGCGTTCGGCCAGGTGAGTGTGCTGCGCGGTGAGCTCGCGGTCGGTGTCCATGACGGGCGCTCATTCTCCTCGGTCGGTAGGGACTCCGGATCGCCGGTCCCCGGTGGCCGTGGGAGCGGGAGCGGGAGCTCAACCCCAGCTCATGCACGGTTCGGCTCGTCGATCGCCGTATTCAACGTACGTTGAATAAATGCAGCATGCACCTCTCGCCGCACCGGGTCAACCCCCGGATAAGCTCAACCCGTTATGAGCAACCCAGCGAAACTCCCCGACGAAGTCCGTACCCGGTTCTGCCCGTCGCCGACCGGCACCCCGCACGTGGGCCTGGTCCGCACCGCACTGTTCAACTGGGCCTACGCCAGGCATACCGGCGGCAAGTTGGTGTTCCGGATCGAGGACACCGACGCGGCGCGAGACTCCGAGGACAGCTACGCGGCGCTGCTGGACGCGCTGGCCTGGCTGGGCATCGACTGGGACGAGGGGGTCGAGGTCGGCGGCGAGCGCGGCCCCTACCGGCAGAGTGAACGCGGGAAGATCTACGCCGACATCGCGGCGCGGCTGCTGCAAGCGGGGGAGCTGTATGAGAGCTTCTCCACCGCCGAGGAGGTGGAGGCGCGCCACCTCGCGGCAGGCCGCGATCCGAAGCTCGGCTACGACAACTACGACCGCACCCTGAGCGCTGAGCAGATCGCCGATTTCACCGCCAAGGGACGCTCCGGAGTGCTGCGGCTCCGGATGCCCGAGCACGACATCACCTTCACCGACCTCGTCCGCGGCGAGATCACGTTCAAGGCCGGAACCGTGCCGGACCCGGTTCTGGTGCGCGGCAACGACAAGCCGCTCTATACGCTGACCAACCCGGTAGACGACGCGCTGATGCGGATCACCCACGTGCTGCGCGGCGAGGACCTGCTGTCGTCGACACCTCGCCAGATCGCCCTCTACGAAGCGCTGCAGGCGATCGGCGTGGGCAGCGGAGTCCCGCGGTTCGGGCACCTGCCGATCGTGATGGGCGAGGGCAACAAGCGGCTCTCCAAGCGCGACCGCGGCTCCGGCCTGCTGGAGTACGTCGAGGGCGGCTACCTTCCCGAGGGCGTGCTGAACTACCTGGCGCTGCTCGGGTGGGGGATCGCCGCGGACCGTGACGTGTTCACGATGACCGAGATGGCCGAGGCGTTCGACATCCGTCGGGTCAACCCGAACCCCGCTCGGTTCGACCTCAAGAAGCTCGACGCGATCTGCGCTGCTCACCTGAGGATGCTGCCGATCGGGCAGCTGCAGGAGCGGCTGCTGCCGTTCCTCGAGGAGGCCGACCTCGTCGACGAACCCCCCACAGACGACCAGCTGGCGCTCCTGGAGAAGGCGCTGCCCCTGGTGCACGAGCGGGTCGGCAAGCTCACCGAGGCGGCCGACATGCTGGCGTTCCTGTTCCTCGAGGAGGTCGTGTACGACGAGGCGGACCGCGCCAAGCTGCTCGACGACGACGGGCTGGCCGTGGTCGGCGCCGCCCGCGTGGCGCTGGACGGCGTCTCCGACTGGGAGCACGAGCGGATCGAGGCCGCGCTGCGCGAGGCCCTCGTGGAGGAGATGGGCCTGAAGCCACGCAAGGCGTTCGGCCCGGTCCGGGTGGCGGTCACGGGTCGTCGGGTCTCGCCGCCGCTGTTCGAGTCCCTGGAGCTGCTCGGCCGGGAGGAGTCGCTGGCCCGGCTCGACGCCGCGGCCGCAAGGTGAGCACTGCATGAGCCGACCTGTTCCGCCGCCGTACTCAGCGTACCCGCAGCCGCGACGACCGCGTCCGCCGGGCTACACCGAGCACCCCCATCCCGAGCCGCGCTCCTACCCGCTGATCCTGCGCACCTGGGACTTCGAGGCGTGGCGCCCGGTCGTCGGGCTGGTGTGCCTGCTGCTCGCAGCCGTCGTCGTGGTCCCGCTGCTGCTGCTGCCGGTGCTGGCCATCGGGATCGCCATCCAGGGCGGCAACTTCTCCAGCGAGTTCTCCCAGGCGCTGCAGCTGAGCAAGCTGACGCCTGCGGCGATGCTCTACCTCAACCTGACCCTGGCCGCGCTGGTCCTGGTCACCTGGGCGATCGCCCGCTGGCTGCACCGGCTGCGGCCGCGCTGGCTGATGTCGGTGAGGCCCGGGATCCGGTGGAAGTTCTTCTGGGCCTGCTTCGGCCTGGCCCTGGTGGCGATGGCCTGTCAGCTCGGGGTCGGCTCGCTGCTGCCGGGGAACACCAATGGGCTGAACGGGCACCTGCAGCCGTTCGGCGGGCAGGTGCTCGCGCTCGGCCTGGTGGTGCTGATCACCACGCCGCTGCAGGCGATGGGGGAGGAGTACGCGTTCCGCGGCTACACCATGCAGGCGATCGGGTCGCTGGTGCACCGGATCGCGTGCGGACTCGGCGTACGTCCGCCGCGGGCGCGGCTGGTGGCCGAGGTGCTGGCGGTGGTGCTCAGCGGCCTGGTGTTCGCGTTCGCGCACGGCTTGCAGAACGGCCCGCTGTTCATCGACCGGTTCGCGTTCGGCCTGCTTGCCGGCTACCTCGTGGTGCGCACCGGCGGGCTGGAGGCCGGCATCGCGCTGCACATCTGGAACAACCTGGTCTCGTTCGGCTTCGGGATCGCGTTCGGCAGCGCCCAGCAGATGCTCACCGAGACCAAGGTCTCCTGGTGGAACCTGCCCATCACGGTCACCCAGACCGTGGTCTACCTCGTCCTGGTGCTGTTCGTGGCGAAGAAGATGGGCCTGGACAACCGCACCCGCCCACCGACGTCGACGGCGACACCGGAGGCCGCCGTCGATTGGTGATCGCCGCCCGCGGTCGTGTAACCTCGACCCTCGGTCCGACCGGTGCCACCGGCCGGGCAGAACCCATGGGGTATGGGGTAATTGGCAGCCCGACTGGTTCTGGTCCAGTTAGTCTAGGTTCGAGTCCTAGTACCCCAGCGAGAGCCGAATCACGCCCGTCCGGTTGGACGTGTGGCCCGCGGGAACGCTAGGGTTTCGGCGCTCTGCAGCAGTAGCTGGCCCCCGTTGTGTAGTGGCCTAGCACGCCGCCCTCTCAAGGCGGTAGCGCCGGTTCGAATCCGGTCGGGGGTACCACACCGACGAAGGCCCCGTTGCGGGGCCTTCGTCGTCTCCGGGCCCTGCGCCGACCGACGGCGCCGCCGGTCATGATGTCCGATTTCCGCTAGATGTGGCACCGTACAGCGGACAGACTGGTCTCATGCACCAGGGGATGTACGCCGACACCGAGGCCTGCTACCGGGCGGTCAAGAGCCGCGACCGCCGCTTCGACGGCGTCTTCTACACGGCCGTGCGCACCACCGGGATCTACTGCCGGCCGAGCTGCCCCGCGATCACGCCGAAGCTGTCGAACGTCACCTTCTTTCCCAGTGCCGCGGCCCCGCAGCAGGCCGGGTACCGCGCCTGCAAGCGATGCCTGCCCGACGCCACCCCGGGCTCGCCGGAGTGGGACGTGGCCGCCGACGTCGCCGGACGGGCGATGCGGCTGATCGCCGACGGCGCGGTGGAACGCGAGGGCGTCGAGGGACTGGCCCACCGGCTCGGGTACTCGCAGCGCCAGGTCAACCGGGTGGTCACCGCGTCGTTCGGAGCCGGGCCGCTCGCACTGGCCCGCGCCCGGCGCGCGCAGACCGCGCGCGTGCTCGTGGAGACCACCGGGCTGTCGTTCGCGGACATCGCCTTCGCGGCAGGGTTCGCGAGCGTGCGGCAGTTCAACCAGACCGTGCGCGAGGTCTACGCCGCCAGCCCCACCGAGCTGCGGGGCCGGCGCGAGCCGGCGCGCACGTCCGGCACGGTCACCAGCCGGATCGGGGTCCGGGAGCCGTTCGGGGCCGAGCAGCTGCTTGCGTTCCTCGCCCCGCGCGCGGTGCCCGGCGTCGAGGCCGCGGGGGAGGGCTGGTACGAACGCAGCCTCGCGCTGCCGCACGGTGCCGGGATCGTCCGGGTCGAGCTCGCCGACCGTACGCCGGGGTCGGTGACCTGTCGCTTCACGCTCGCCGACGCCCGTGACCTCGCGCCCGCGCTCGAGCGCACCCGCCGGCTGCTCGACGCCGACTGCGACCCGGTGGCCGTGGACGAGCAGCTCTCCGACGACCCGCGGCTCGCGCCGCTCGTACGTCGCCGACCGGGACTGCGCGTCCCCGGACACGTGGACGGGGCCGAGCTCGCCGCCCGCGCCGTGCTGGGCCAGCAGGTCAGCGTCGCCGGGGCCCGCACGCTCGCGGCCCGGCTGGTGCAGCAGTACGGCCCACCCCTCGAGATGGCCGGGGACCACGCGGTCACGCACCTGTTCCCGTCCGCCGACGTGCTCGCCGGGATCGACCCGGAGGAGGTGGCGATGCCCCGTGCCCGCGGCCGGGCGCTCACCGGGCTGGCCGGTGCGCTCGCGGACGGGACGGTGGTGCTCGACCGCAGCGCCGACCGCCACGACGTGCGCGCCGGGCTGCTCGCTCTGCCCGGGGTCGGGCCCTGGACGGCCGACTACATCGCGATGCGGGCGCTGGGTGACCCCGACGCGTTCCTGCCCACGGACCTGGGCACCCGCCACGGGGCCGAGCGGCTCGCGATCAACGACCTGGCCGGGGCGGCCGAGCGCTGGCGCCCCTGGCGCGCCTACGCCCAGATGCAGCTGTGGTCGGTTCTCGCCGGCCGCACCGAAGGAGAGGAGTCATAGGGTGACCACGACACAGGAGTTGACGACCGTGATGACAAGGTGGACCATCGTGGACTCGCCCGTCGGCGAGCTGCGCGTGATCGCGTCGGGCGGCGCGATCATGGCGATCGAGTTCAGCCCGTTCCGCGGCCTGGCCGACGGCCGGCCGATCGGCGAACGGGCCGACGACGACCCGCTGCTGCGCTCGGCTGCCGGGCAGCTGACGGCGTACTTCGCCGGGGAGCTGACCGAGTTCGACCTCCCGCTGAGCCCGATGGGAACTGCCTTCCAGCAGCGGGTGTGGGAGCAGCTGCGCGGCATCGGCTACGGCGCGACCGCGTCCTACGGCGAGATCGCACGCCGCCTCGGGATGACCAACGCCGCCTCCCGCGCGGTCGGGCTCGCCAACGGCCGCAACCCGATCCCGATCGTGGTCCCGTGCCACCGCGTGGTCGGTGCCGACGGCTCGCTGACCGGGTACGCCGGCGGGCTGGACCGGAAGCGGACCCTGCTCGAGCTGGAGCAGGACGCGTTGTTCTGATTCTCGCCCGTCGCGGCCTCACTCCGCAGCAGCGCGCCGCAGCGACTCCGACAGCCGGTCGGCGGCGGCGAGTACGGCGGGGGCGTGCATCCGGCCGGGCTGGCGGGTGAGCCGTTCCAGCGGGCCGGAGACCGAGACCGCGGCGATGGTCTTGCCGCTGGGGGAGCGGACCGGGGCCGAGACCGAGGCGACGCCCTGCTCGCGCTCGCCCACGGACTGGGCCCAGCCGCGGCGGCGGATCCCGGACAGCGCGGTCGCGGAGTACGCGGCGTTCTGCAAGCCCTTCTGCATCCGCTCGGGGTCCTCCCACGCGAGCAGCACCTGGGCGGCGGAGCCGGCCCGCATCGTCAGCTGCGACCCGACCGGGATGGTGTCGCGCAGCCCGGTCGGACGCTCGGCGGCGGCCACGCAAACCCGGTAGTCGCCCTGGCGGCGCCACAGCTGTGAGGACTCACCGGTGATGTCGCGCAGCCGGGCGAGCACCGGACCTGCGGTCGCGAGCAGGCGGTCCTCCCCGGCGGCGGCGGAGAGCTCGGCGAGCCGCGGCCCGAGCACGAACCGGCCCTGCAGGTCGCGCGCGACCAGCCGGTGGTGCTCCAGCGCCACGGCGAGCCGGTGCGCGGTGGGCCGTGCAAGGCCGGTGCCGGTCACGAGCCCGGCCAGCGTCGCGGGGCCGGACTCCAGTGCCGAGAGCACGAGGGCCGCCTTGTCGAGAACGCCGACTCCACTCGAGTTGTCCATATGGCAATATTGCCGTCTCAGGAACTGGGATGCAAGCGATAGGGTGTCGTCACGTGGTTCTCCACCGCACCACCGTGGTGGGAAACACACTCCACCGAGAAGCGCTGGCTCGAGTCACCGGGAGGGGCGATGGGCAGGACACTGGCCGAGAAGGTGTGGGACGAGCACGTCGTACGCAGTGCCGACGGGGAGCCCGACCTGCTCTACATCGACCTGCACCTCGTCCACGAGGTGACCTCACCGCAGGCGTTCGAGGGGCTGCGCCTCGCCGGCCGCGAGGTACGCCGTCCGGACCTGACCGTCGCCACCGAGGACCACAACGTCCCCACCGTCGACTGGGACAAGCCGATCGCCGACCCGGTGAGCCGCACCCAGGTCGAGACGCTGCGCCGCAACTGCGCCGAGTTCGACGTGCCGATCCATCCGCTCGGTGACCTCGAGCAGGGCATCGTGCACGTGGTCGGGCCCCAGCTCGGCCTGACCCAGCCCGGCATGACGATCGTGTGCGGCGACTCCCACACCTCCACCCACGGCGCGTTCGGGGGCCTCGCGTTCGGCATCGGCACCTCCGAGGTGGAGCACGTGCTGGCCACCCAGACGCTGCCCCAGGCGCGGCCGCGCACGATGGCGGTCACCGTCAACGGCCAGCTGCCGGAGGGCGTCACCGCGAAGGACCTCGTGCTGACCCTGATCGCGAGGACCGGCACCGGCGGCGGCCAGGGCCACATCGTCGAGTACCGCGGCCAGGCCATCGAGGAGCTCTCGATGGAGGCCCGGATGACGATCTGCAACATGAGCATCGAGTGGGGCGCGAAGGCCGGCATGATCGCGCCGGACCAGACCACCTTCGACTACATCAGGGGGCGTGCCCGCGCGCCGCAGGACGCCGACTGGGATGCGGCGGTCGCCTACTGGGAGTCGCTGGCCACCGACCACGACGCCACCTACGACAAGGAGATCGTGCTCGACGCGGCCGAGCTCACGCCGTTCGTCACCTGGGGCACCAACCCTGGCCAGGGCGTGCCGCTGGGCGCGAGCGTGCCCGCGCCGGAGGACTTCGACGACGAGCAGGACCGGGTGAGCGCGGAGAAGGCGCTGGCCTACATGGGCCTCGACGCCGGTACGCCGATGCGCGAGATCAGCGTCGACACCGTGTTCGTCGGCTCGTGCACGAACGGGCGCATCGAGGACCTGCGCGCGGCCGCCGAGGTCGTCAGGGGCCGCGCGGTGGCGCAGGACACCCGGCTGCTCGTCGTACCCGGGTCCGTGCGGGTGCGGCTGCAGGCCGAGGAGGAGGGCCTCGACGTGGTGTTCAAGGAGGCCGGCGGCGAGTGGCGCGGGGCAGGGTGCTCGATGTGCCTGGGCATGAACCCCGACCAGCTGGCCCCCCAGGAGCGCAGCGCGTCGACGTCGAACCGGAACTTCGAGGGCCGGCAGGGCCGTGGCGGACGGACGCACCTGGTCTCTCCGCTGGTGGCTGCCGCGACCGCCGTACGCGGCACGCTGTCGTCCCCTGCAGATCTGGAGGCATGAGCGATGGAGAAGTTCACCAGCCACACCGGCGTGGCGATGCCGCTCAAGCGCAGCAACGTCGACACCGACCAGATCATCCCGGCGGTCTACCTCAAGCGGGTCAGCCGCAACGGCTTCGAGGACGGCCTGTTCGCGGCCTGGCGCAGTGACCCGGAGTTCGTGCTCAACCGGCCGGAGTACGCCGAAGCGACGGTGCTCGTCGCGGGCCCCGACTTCGGCACCGGGTCCTCGCGCGAGCACGCGGTGTGGGCGTTGCAGAACTACGGCTTCCGGGTGGTGGTCTCCAGCCGGTTCGGCGACATCTTCCGCGGCAACGCCGGGAAGGCCGGGCTGCTCGCGGCCCAGGTCGACGACAAGACGGTGCTGCGGCTGTGGGACCACATCGAGGAGCACCCCGGTGCGACCGTGACCGTCGACCTGGCGCAGCGCACCATCCGCGCCGGTGAGGGTCCGGCGGCCGTCGAGGAGTCCTTCGACATCGACGACTACACCCGTTGGCGCCTGCTCGAGGGGCTGGACGACATCGGCATCACCCTCGGCCACGGGGACGACATCGCGGCGTACGAGGGACGTCGACCGGAGCTGAAGCCGACGACGACCTGACGTCTGCCTCACCGGACCGCCGGGTGCTGCCGAACGCGCGGCGTTTCGAGTCACGAAGGCCGAGTTTCCCCTTGTATGCTTGACGAAACTCGATTGTCGTCGTCGGTGAGGGCTTCGTTGAGCCGTCCCGGGCGTGCGCCGTAGCCTCAATTTGGTTGCCGCGACACGCTGAACTGCCATTGTGGCGGCGCTCAGTTTTCCTTAGCGTGCAAGGGAAAAGTCGGGCAAGTCGCTCGATTCGAGGTTCACGAAAGGGAAGCTTGTGAACAAAACTCAGTTGATCGACGCCCTTGCGTCCCGTTACGAGGGCAACCGCAAGGCTGCGGCCCATGCTCTGGAGTCGGTGCTCGACACCATCACTCGTGAGGTGGCCAAGGGCGAGAAGGTGGCCATCACCGGATTCGGCTCGTTCGAGAAGAGGGCCCGTGCCGCTCGCATGGTGCGCAACCCCAGGACCGGTGAGCGGATCCGGGCGAAGAAGACGGCCGTACCGAAGTTCAGCGCGGGCGCTGAGCTGAAGGCCGTGGTCTCCGGCGCCAAGAAGCTGCCCCGGGCGACCGTGGCGAGCGCCACCGCACCCGCACGCAAGTCGACCGCGACGAAGTCGTCGCCGGCGAAGAAGTCCGCAGCGAAGAAGTCGACCGCCAGCAAGTCCGCGGCGAAGAAGAGCACGGCGAAGAAGTCCTCGCCGGCGAAGAAGTCGACTGCCAAGAAGTCCGCGGCGAAGAAGTCCACGGCGAGGAAGTCGGCCGCGAAGAGGTCCTGAGGGAGACGACGGGGACAGGTGAGCCACCTGTCCCCGTCGTCCTCTGCCCGTCAGGTCGCCAGCGCCCCCGCGGTGTTCGGGCCGACGCCACGCCGCACCGCGAGGTCCAGGTCGTCCCCGGTGTCGACGTCGAGGCGCAGCGTCGCGACCTCCGCGAGCACCGGACGTGCACCGTGATCCTCGTGTGCGCGCGCGGAGCCGGCCCCGAACATCGGCACCAGCGGAGCGCCGGGAGCTGCGACCAGCAGGGTGGTCCCGGTCCCGGCCAGGTCCGCCACGAAGCCGCGGCGTCCGGCGCTCTCGTCGAGCGCGACGGCCAGGTCGTCGGGGAGCAGGCAGGGCAGGTCGGCGCACAGCGCGGCGACCGCGGCCCATGGGTTCTCGGTCCTGACGTGTTCGTCCGCGGCCGACAGCGCGGCGTTGAGGTCGCCCCGGCCGAGGTCGGGCAGCGTCCGTGCCCCGTCCGGGGCGAAGCCGGGCTGCGCGGTCACGACGTACACCGCAGCGACGCGTCGGCAGCCGGCGGCCGACGCGACCACGTCCCGGGCGAAGCCCTCCACCAGCGCACGACGCCGGGCACCGTCGTGCGTGGTCAGCCGCGTCTTCGCGTGCGCCCAGGGCTTCACCGGGACCAGCACGACGTACGCCGGGGACTGCTCGGGATCCATCGTGCCGATCCTGCCAGCCGTGCTGCCCCTGCGCGGAGCCGCCCGGGCAGTACCCTCGTCCGGACAGGTCGGATGTCAGGAGGGCAGGGCGTGGCGCGAGTCCGGAAGCTGCAGCAGAGTCCCGGGTGGGCGTTCGGCACGTGCATCGCCGTCCTGGAGCCACTGCTGGCCGCGATGACGCGCCGCAGCTGGGTGGGCGGGGAGAAGATCCCCGCGACGCAGGGCTGTGTCATCGCGGCCAACCACGTCTCCCACCTCGACCCGCTGCTGCTGGGGTACTTCCTGCTCGACCACGGCCGGCTGGCGCGCTACCTCACCAAGGACGCGCTCTTCGAGGTGCCGCTGGTCGGGAAGGTGGTCAGGGACGCCGGCCAGATCCCGGTGTCGCGTGCCTCCACCGACGCCGCGAAGGCCTTCCCGGCCGCGGTCGAGGCCGTCAACGCGGGGGAGTGCGTGGTGGTCTACCCCGAGGGCACCATCACCAGGGACCCGACCCAGTGGCCGATGCGCGGCAAGACCGGAGCCGCACGCATCGGGCTGGCCACCGGCTGCCCGGTGATCCCGGTCGGGCAGTGGGGCGCCCAGGAGCTGTTGCCGGCGTACTCCGCCCGGCTGAAGCCGTTCCCCCGGAAGAGGATCTACTGCCAGGCCGGTGACCCGGTCGACCTCACCGACTTCGAGGACGAGCCGCTCACCCACGACGTGCTGCGCCAGGCGACCGACCGGATCATGGCCGCGATCGCCGGACTCGTCGGGGATCTGCGCGGCGAGGAGCCGCCACCGGAGCGGTTCGACCCGAGGAAGCACGGGGTCCGCGAGATCGGCAACCCCAGGAAGGCGGAACGCGAACGGCGGAGGAGGGGGGTCCGATGACCAGGGTGGCGGTCTTCGGTGCCGGCTCGTGGGGTACGGCGTTCAGCCAGGTGCTGGCCGACGCCGGTAGCGACGTGACGCTATGGGCCCGTCGGCCCGAGGTCTGCGATGTCATCAACACCAAGCACGAGAACGTCGAGTACTTCCCGGGCATCGCGCTGCCGGAGTCCATTCGCGCCACCCACGACCCGGAGCAGGCGCTCGCCGGTGCCGAGGTGGTCGTGCTCGCCGTACCGTCGCAGCGGCTCCGGGAGAACCTCGAGCAGTGGGTGCCGCTGCTGCCCGATGGGGTCCCTCTCGTGTCGCTGATGAAGGGCGTGGAGCTGCACAGCCTGAAACGGGTCAGCGAGGTGATCGCCGACGTGACCGGCGCCGGTCCGGAGCGGATCGCGGTGGTGAGCGGCCCCAACCTCTCGGCGGAGATCGTGCGTCGTGAGCCCGCGGCGTCGGTGGTGGCCTGCGCGGACGAGGAGGTCGCGCACCGGATCCAGCGGCTGTGCCACGCCCGGGCATTCCGTCCCTACCGGTCCGCCGACGTGGTCGGCTGCGAGCTGGGTGGTGCGTACAAGAACGTGGTCGCGCTGTGCGTCGGGATGGCGATCGGACTCGGGTTCGGCGACAACACCACTGCCTCGGTGATCACCCGTGGCCTCGCCGAGACCGCGCGGCTGGCCGACCGGCTCGGCGCGGATCCGATGACCCTGATGGGCCTGGCCGGCCTGGGCGACCTGGTCGCCACCTGCTCCTCGCCGCTGTCGCGCAACCGCAGCTTCGGCGAGAAGCTCGGTCGTGGCATGAGCGCGGAGGAGATCTACCGGTCCACCCGCCAGGTCGCCGAGGGCGCGAAGTCCTGCTCGTCTCTGTTCGCGCTGGCCAGGCGCAACCACGTCGACGCCCCGATCGCCGAGCACGTCGATGCCGTCGTCCGTGGCCAGATCGGCGCCCGCGACATGATGGACGCGTTCATCGCCCGCGACACCAAGGCCGAGCGCGACTAGCGGAGCCTGTCGAACCGGCCCGCGGCCTCAGTCCCCGGCGGTGAGCCGGAGCGCCTGGTCGAGGTCCTCCCAGAGGTCCTCGACGTCCTCGATGCCCGCCGACATCCGGACCAGGCCCTCGGGGATGGTGCCCGGCTCGGACTTCCAGCGGCGGCGGCGTTCCAGGGTGGACTCGACGCCGCCGAGCGAGGTGGCGTAGGTCCACAGTCGTACGGCGTGCTGGAACCGGTCCGCGGTGCTGCCGTCGCGCAGCACCACGGCGAGCATGGCGCCGAAGCCGGGGTAGCGCACCTGCGTCACCGCGGGATGGCTGCGCAGCCGGTCCGCCAGCTCGGCGGCGTTGGCCTGGGACCGCTCGACGCGCAGCGGCAGCGTCCGCAGCCCGCGCAGCGCCAGCCAGGTCTCGAACGGGCCGGGGACCGCGCCGAGCAGGTCGCGACGTCCCTTGAGCACGCCGTACAGCTCGTCGTCCGCGGTCAGCAGCGCGCCCATCTGGACGTCGGAGTGGCCGGCGATGAACTTCGTGGCCGAGTGCACCACGATGTCCGCCCCGAGCTCGAGCGGGTGCTGCAGCATCGGCGTGGCGAACGTGTTGTCCACCACGAGATGCACCCCCTCCTCGCTCGCGGCCGCGGCGATCGCCTCGATGTCGGCCACCTCCAGGGCCGGGTTCGTGGGCGACTCCAGCCAGACCAGTGCAGCGTCGTCGCAGGCCTTCCGGACCTCGTCGATGTCGGTGACGTCGACGAGCCGGGTGTGCACCCGGCCCCGCGCCTCGAGGTCCGCGAGCTGGCCGATCGTGCCGGTGTAGGCGTGGCGGGGGGCGACCACGGTGCCGTCCGCGCCGACCAGGTCGAGCACGGTGGCCACCGCGGCGAGGCCGCTGGCGAACGCCAGGCAGCGGCCGCCCTCGAGCTCGCCCAGGGCCTCCTCGAAGGCTGACCAGGTCGGGTTGCCGTAGCGGCCGTACTCGACCTCGCCACCCGCGACGTACGTCGAGGCCATCGTGATCGGCGGGTTCAGCGGCTGGTCCGGCGTGTGCGGGGGCCGGCCGGCGTGCACGGCGCGCGTGGAAGGACGCATGCCGCCAGCGTAGGGAGCCCAGCCCCGGGGCGCGCCGCCGGTAGGGTCGTCCGGGATGAGCCAGCCACGAAAGCCGCGCGTCGCAGTGATCTTCGGCGGCCGGTCCAGCGAGCACTCCATCTCCTGCATCTCGGCGGGCAGCGTGCTCGGGGCCCTCGACCCGGACAAGTACGACGTGGTGCCGGTGGGCATCGCCACCGACGGCCACTGGGTGCTGGAGTCGGCCGAGCCGGGCCACCTCGCGCTGGGGCCCGGCGGGAAGCTGCCGGAGGTGACCGGGAGCCGCGAGGTCGCCCTGGACGCCTCCGCCGGGCTGGTGGTCTCCGAGCCCGGCGAGGTGCCCCACACCCTCGGCGAGGTCGACGTGGTCTTCCCCGTGATGCACGGGCCGTGGGGCCAGGACGGCACCCTGCAGGGGCTGCTCGAGATGGCCGGGGTGCGCTACGTCGGGGCCGGCGTGCTGTCCTCGGCGGTCGGCACCGACAAGCACTTCATGAAGCAGCTCTTCGCCGCCAACGGGCTCCCGGTGATGCCCTGGACGGTGATCCGGCCCGGTGCCTGGGACCGCGACGCGGCGGCGGTCCGGGAGGCCGTCGCCGGCATCGGCTACCCGGTGTTCGTCAAGCCGGCCCGGGCGGGCTCCAGCTTCGGGATCAACCGGGTCGACGACGAGGCCGGGCTCGACGACGCGGTCGACGACGCGCTGCGCTACGACCCGAAGGCGCTGGTCGAGGCGGCCGCGACCGACTGCCGCGAGATCGAGATTGGCGTACTGCAGGGCCTCGACGGCGGCCCGCCGCAGACCAGCGCGCTGGCCGAGATCACCGTGCACGGCGACCACGCGTTCTACGACTTCGAGGCGAAGTACCTCGAGGAGAGCTACCAGATCCCGGCGGATGTTCCCGGAGAGGTGGCCGACGAGGTCGCCCGGACCGCGGCCCGTGCCTTCGAGGTGCTCGACGTCGAGGGCCTCGCGCGGGTGGACTTCTTCGTCCGGCGCGACGGGTCGGCGGTGCTCAACGAGGTGGAGACCATGCCGGGCTTTACGGCGACGTCGATGTTCCCCCTGCTGTGGCAGGCCTCCGGGATCGACTACCCGGCCCTGGTCGACCGGCTGGTGCAGCAGGCGCTGCACCGGTCCACGGGCCTGCGCTGACCTCCCCCACCCGTCGAGTTGGGGGTTGTGGCCCGTCGAGTTGGGGGTTGTGGCCCATTGAGGGGGGAGTTCGTGCCCTTCCCCTCGGACGTCGGCTCGAGGGCGCCGTACCCAGCCGACGATGACGTACGGCGTTGGAGACCGAGGCCGCGCACCGGAGGGTGACGGGCCAGAACTCCGAAGTGAACCGGCCAGAACTCCGAAGTGAACCGGCCAGAACCCCGAAGTGAACGGGCCGGATCAGATGCAGTGGCCGTGGCGGGTGGTGTGGGTCTTGATCGCGTGGGCGAGGTCGGCCATGACCTCGACCAGCCTGGTGCCGGCGTTCTTGCGGTACGACGGCGGCACCTGCACCTGCACGTACGGCGACCGGTGGATGGCGGTCATCCGGACCGCGGCGTCGGCGTGCTGGATGACCCGGGTCGGCACGTACCAGTCCACCCCGCGGGCGGTCTGGCAGGACGAGGACCGGGTGAAGCCGGGGGGTCGGGCGACCCCGCAGCGCAGCACGACCGGCGGGTCTCCCCAGGCGGCGGCGTACCGGCTGCCCTCCACCGGGCGCCGGGACTGCTCGGCGACGTGCTTCGGGAGGGCATGCAGGAGCCGGTGGCAGGTCGCGCGGTCGGCCCCGGACACCGGGTACGACGACACCGTCACGGTGTTGCTGCCGCAGCCGGCCAGGACCGGGAGCAGACACAGCGCTGCCGCGACCGACAGGACGCGGCGCAGCGTGGACGTACTCAGATGTGCACCACCGGGCAGGTCAGGGTCCGGGTGATGCCCTCCAGCACCTGCACCTTGGCGACCACGAGCTTGCCGAGCTCGTCGACGTTGCGGGCCTCTGCGCGCACGATCACGTCGTAGGGGCCGGTGACGTCCTCGGCGACGATCACTCCCTTGATGCCGGTGATCCGGTCGGCGACCTCGGCGGCCTTGCCGACCTCGGTCTGAATCAGGATGTAGGCCTGCACCACCATCTCCACTCCCAGTGTTCGGACGTCAGGGACCCGTTGAACCTACCGGATGCCCCCGGCCCGGAGGAACCGCGGCGGGATCTGGTGGGATGGGGCCATGCCCGAGCCCATCCCGTTCGCTCCCGGGGCCACGCTTGCCGACGTCGGCGAGTTCGCCGTGGTACAGGAGCTGGTCCGACGCCTCGGCCAGGGGCCGCTGGTGTACGTCGGCCCGGGCGACGACGCCGCCGTGGTCCGGGCGCCGAAGGGGCACGTGGTGGTCTCCACCGACCTGCTCGTCGAGGGCCGGCACTTCCGCCGCGCGTGGGCGAGCGCGGCCGACGTGGGGCACCGCGCCGCCGCCCAGAACCTCTCGGACATCAACGCCATGGGCGGCACTGCCACCGCGCTGACCGTGGGGGTGGCCGCGCCGCCCGACCTGCCCGCCCAGTGGCTGCTCGAGCTCGCCGACGGGCTGGCCGAGGAGGCGCAGGCCCAGGGGGCCAGCGTCGTCGGCGGTGACCTGACCGCCGCCGACCAGGTAACGGTCGCGGTGACCGTGCTGGGCCAGTGCGAGGTCAAGCCGGTGCTGCGGTCCGGTGCACAGCCCGGGGACACCGTGGCGATCGCCGGTCGGCAGGGCTGGGCCGCCGGGGGACTGGCCGTGATCGGCCGGGGCTTCCGCAGCCCGCGGGTGCTGGTGGAGGCGCTGCAGCGGCCACAGCCGCCGTACGACGCCGGGCCGGCGGCCGCGAAGGCCGGCGCCACCGCGATGATCGACGTCTCCGACGGACTGGTCGCGGACGTGGGCCACATCTCGGCCGACTCCGGCGTGGCCATCGACCTGAACCGCGGCGCCCTGGAGGTGCCCGAGCCGCTGGTCGCGGTCGGCCGGGCGCTCGGCACCGACCCGGTGGGCTACGTCCTCAGCGGTGGCGAGGACCACGCCCTGGTCGCCACGTTCCCCGCGGGCAGCGAGCTGCCGCAGGGGTTCACCGTGATCGGCTCGGTGGCCGCGGGTGAGGGCGTCACCGTCGACGGTGCGCCGTACGACGGGCCGGCGGGCCACACCCACTTCTGAGCCCTGCTGCGCCCTTCTCGGCCGGCGGCCGGTGCGCGGTTTGGTCCCAAACCGCAGTCCCGGAGGCCCGGCGTGCACCGTTTGGTCCCAAACCGCAAGCAGCCCGGGCACATGCGAAAAGGCGCCGGGGGACGACCCCGACGCCTCCCTTGGGTGCGGACTAGCGGCTGACCTTGCCCGACTTCAGGCAGCGGGTGCACACGTTGAGGCGCTTCGGCGTGCCGTTGACGGTCGCGCGCACGCGCTGGATGTTCGGGTTGAAGCGTCGATTGGTGATCTTGCGTGACCACGGGCGGTTGTGGCCGAAGCCGGGCTTCTTGGCGCAGATGTCGCAGACGGCAGCCACCGTGACTCCTCGGACGTGCTTGATGGACCTTGATGAGCAGCGGGCCCGCCGCGCTCGTGGGGCGGGCAACCGCACAAGGATAACCGACGTCCGGCCGGCGAGGCGAATCGTCCGCCGGGTCGTACGTCGCCCCGGGGCGCGGGGCGCGATCGTCTAGCGTGAGACGACATGGAGCCGGTCCGCACTTCCAGCACCAGCGCTGCCGGGGCCTCCAGCTTCGACCGGGAGACGCTCACCCGGTTCGCCGACCTCGCGGCCGAGGCGCTGTCCGCGGCGCGGGAGGAGATCGACGCGCTCAACGTCTACCCGGTGCCCGACGGCGACACCGGCACCAACATGTACCTCACCATGCAGGCGGCCCGCGAGGCGCTGCGCGACCTGCCGGCAGCCGACCCGGCCGCCGACCCGGCCGCCGACGGGGGCGAGGCCATGCGGGCCGCGATGACGACCTACGCCCGGGGGGCACTGCTCGGTGCGCGCGGCAACTCCGGGGTGATCCTCAGCCAGCTGGTCGGCGCGCTGTTCCGCCACCTCGGCCACAGCGACCCCGAGGCCCCGGCCCCCGCGGTCTACGCCGAGGGCCTGCACGCCGCCGCGGACGCGGCGTACGCCGCCGTCGGCCGACCGGTCGAGGGCACCATCCTCACCGTGGCCCGGGCCGCCTCCGACGCCGCCGACGCTGCCGCCACCCGCCCCGACGTGGAGCTGGGCACGGTGCTGGCGGACTCCGCGACAGCGGCTCGGGAGGCGCTCGCCCGCACACCCGAGCAGCTGGACCTGCTGCGCGACGCCGGCGTTGTCGACGCCGGCGGCCGCGGCCTGTGCGTGGTGCTCGGCGCCGCCGAGACCGCGCTGACCGGCCGCCGCCCGGTCGAGGCGGCGATGCCGATCGGGACCCACGCGATCCCGCGGCCCGGCCCGCCGTCGACCGAGCACCTGGCCGACGACCTCACCGAGGGCGGGCCGGCGTACGAGGTGATGTACCTGCTCGACGGCGACCCGGACAGCGACGACGGCGTGCCGGCGCTGCGTCGCACCCTCGGAGAGCTCGGCGACTCCGTGGTCGTGGTCGGCGGCGAAGGGCTGTGGAACGTGCACGTGCACACCGACGACGTGGGCGCCGCGATCGAGGCCGGCATCGGTGCCGGGCACCCCCGGCGGATCCGGGTGACCCACTTCGCCGAGCAGGTCGCGCGGGCGCGCGAGCAGCGCGCCGCAGAGCGACGTACCGGCCGCCGGATCGTGGCCGTGGTCGCGGGTCCGGGGCTGGCGCAGGTGTTCCAGCAGGCCGGCGCCACCGTGATCGTCGGCGGACCGGGACGCCGGCCGAGCACCGGGCAGGTGCTCGAGGCCATCGAGGCGACCGCCGCCGCGGAGGTGATCGTGCTCCCCAACGACCCGGACTCGGTCGCGGTGGCCCGGGCCGCCGCCCACGCGGCCGAGGAGTCCGGCCAGGTGCACGCCGTGGTGATCCCCACCCGTGCGCAGGTGCAGGGGATCGCCGCGATGGCGGTGCACGAGCCGGGCCGGGCGCTGGACGCCGACGTGGTGCAGATGACCGACGCGGCCCGGGGTGCACGCCACGGGGCGGTCACGGTCGCGGCCCGCCAGGCCATGACCACCGCCGGCCCCTGCGAGGTGGGCGACGTGCTCGGCGTGGTCCAGGGCGACTTCGCGGTGGTGGGCGCCGACCTCGACGAGGTCGCCCGTGACGTGCTGGCCCGGCTGCTGGCCGCCGGTGGCGAGCTGGTGACGCTGGTGGCCGGCTGCGACGGCGGCGAGCTGCCGCAACACTGCGAGACCTGGGTGGAGCGGGAGTACCCGGGTGTCGACGTGGTGGTGTACGACGGTGGCCAGGAGCGCTACCCGCTGCTCCTGGCCGTCGAGTGACCCGAGTAGGACCGGACTTCGTTGCAGGAGAGCGCATGCGCGTGGCGTGGGACTCACCGCTGACCGCGGTGGCGGGCAAGGACGCCGCCAAGCACGCGAAGAAGATCGCCGAGGCCACCGGGTTCCTCACCGTGGGCGACCTGCTCGGCCACTACCCGCGCCGGTACGTCGCCAAGGGCACGCTGAGCAACCTCGGCGAGCTGGTCGAGGGCGACCTGCTCAGCATGGTCGGGGAGGTGGTGAGGTCGAAGCTGCACACCTATCAGGACCGGCGTACCCGTCGCACCGCCTACCGCCTCGAGGTGCAGGTGCGCGCCGAGGACGGCCGGCTGGCGCTGACCTACTTCGACCGCCGCAAGGGCGTGGCGGACTGGCGGGCCGGTGAGCTGGCCGTGGGCCGGATCGGGATGTTCTCGGGCAAGCTGAAGTGGTGGCGTGGTGACTGGCAGCTGACCAACCCCGACTCCCGGATGTGGGACGACCCCGACCGGCCCGCGGCCTCGGCCCGGCCGATGCCGGACCTGATCCCGGTCTACGCCGAGATCGGCTCGATCTCCACCTGGCACATCGAGGACACCATCGGGTTCGCCCTGGACGTGCTCGACCGGGTCCCCGACGCGCTGCCCGACGACGTACGCCGTGACCAGGAGCTGCTGGCCACCGGGCAGGCGCTGCGCTGGATCCACCGGCCCGACGACCGTCGCCAGCTCGGCGCCGCCCGCAAGCGGCTGAAGTACGACGAGGCCTTCGTCACCCAGACCGTGCTGGCCCGCCGGCGGCACACGCTGGCCGAGACCACCGCGGCCCCCCGCACCGGCCGCGACGGCGGGCTGCTGGACCGGTTCGACGAACGGCTGCCGTTCGAGCTGACCGCGGGGCAGCGCCGGGTGGGCGAGGAGATCCTCGGCGAGCTGTCCCGCTCCCACCCGATGCACCGGCTGCTGCAGGGCGAGGTCGGCTCCGGCAAGACCGTGGTGGCGCTGCGGGCGATGCTGCGGGTGGTCGACTCCGGCGGCCAGGCCGCGCTGCTCGCGCCCACCGAGGTGCTCGCCCAGCAGCACCACCGCTCGATCACGCAGATGCTCGGCGACCTCGGCCAGGGCGGCACCCTGGGTGCCGCCGAGGGCGCGACCGGCGTGGCGCTGCTGACCGGCTCGATGGGCACCACCGCACGCAGGCAGGTGCTGGCCGACCTGGCCGGCGGCGAGGCCGGCATCGTGGTCGGCACCCACGCGCTGCTGGAGGAGAACGTGCAGTTCGCCGACCTGGGCATGGTGGTGGTCGACGAGCAGCACCGGTTCGGGGTCGAGCAGCGAGCCGCGCTGACCGGCAAGGCCGAGCAGCCGCCGCACGTGCTGGTGATGACGGCCACGCCGATCCCGCGCACGGTCGCGATGACGGTCTTCGGCGACCTGGACACCTCCACGCTCGACGAGCTGCCCGCCGGCCGCGGCGAGGTGCAGACCAGCGTGGTGCCGCTGCAGGCGCGGCCGGGCTGGCTGGACCGGGCGTGGCAGCGGGTGGCCGAGGAGGTCCACGCCGGCCGGCAGGCCTACGTGGTGTGCCCGCGGATCGGGGACGAGGAGCCGGGGGAGCAGCCGGGCGAGCAGTCGCCGGAGGAGGGGCCGCAGCTGCAGGCGGTCGAGGAGGTGGCGCCGATGCTGGCCGCCGGTCCGCTGTCGGGGCTGCGGGTGGAGCGGCTGCACGGGCGGATGACTCCGGAGGACAAGGAGCGGGTGATGCAGGCGTTCGCCCGCGGCGAGGTCGACGTCCTGGTGTCCACGACCGTGGTCGAGGTCGGGGTCGACGTACCCAACGCCACCGCGATGGTGGTCCTCGACGCGGACAGGTTCGGCGTCTCCCAGCTGCACCAGCTGCGCGGCCGGATCGGCCGTGGCGGCCACCCGGGGGTGTGCCTGCTGGTCAGCGCCGCGGACCCGTCCGGGCCGAGCATGGAGCGGCTCACCGCGGTCGCGGGCACCCGCGACGGGTTCGCGCTCTCGCGCATCGACCTGGAGCAGCGTCGCGAGGGCGACGTGCTCGGGGCCCAGCAGAGCGGCCGCGGCCACACGCTGAAGCTGCTCTCGGTGCTCGACGACGAGTCGGTGATCGAGTCCGCGCGCGCGGCAGCCGGGGCCCTTGTCGCCCGCGACCCGGAGCTGGCCGGCTGCCCCGACCTCGCCGACGCGGTGCGGCAGCTGGAGGAGTCCGAGCAGGCCGACTACCTCGAGATGACATGATCACCCCACGCAAACGCGCTTCGCTTGCCCTTGCGCGGGGGCCCCGAAGGACATGACCCGGATCATCGGCGGCTCGGCCGGCGGGCGGCGGCTGCGCACCCCGGCGGGGGCGGCGACCCGGCCGACGTCGGACCGGGTGCGCGAGGCGCTGTTCTCCTCGCTGGAGGCGGGCCTGGGCACGCTCGCGGGCCGGCGCGTCCTCGACCTGTACGCCGGCTCCGGCGCGGTGGGGCTGGAGGCCGCCTCGCGGGGGGCGGCGGCGGTGACCGCGGTGGAGTCCGACCGGCGTACGGCGCGGCTGGTGGCGGCCAACGCGGCGGCGGTCGGCCTGGCGGTGGAGGTGCTCACCGCCCCGGTCGCGACGGTGCTGGCCCGGCCGCCGGCGGTGCCCTTCGACGTCGTGTTCGCCGATCCGCCGTACGCGGTCGACGAGGGCGAGGTGGCCGACATGCTGCGGCTGCTGGTCGGGCAGGGGTGGCTGGTCGACGGGTCGACTGTCGTGGTGGAGCGTGCGACGCGTAGCGTGGAGCCGCACTGGCCGGCCGGGCTGGTCGGCGCCCGGCGGCGCGGGTACGGCGAGACCGTGCTCTGGTACGTGCACGCGGACCTGGCCGACGACCGAGGCAGGAGGAGCTGACAACGTGGGCAGCAAGGCTCGCAAGGCGGTCTGTCCCGGGTCGTTCGACCCGGTCACCAACGGCCACATCGACATCGTCTCCCGGGCGGCGGCGCTGTTCGACGAGGTCGTGGTCGCGGTCGGCACCAACAAGTCGAAGGCCAGCGCCCGGCTGTTCACGCCGGAGGAGCGCATGGAGATGATCGAGAAGGCCTGCGCGCAGTTCCCGAACGTCAGCGTCGGCGGGTTCGACGGCCTGCTCACCGACTTCTGCCAGGAGCGCGGCATCCACGCGATCGTGAAGGGCCTGCGCGCGGTCAGCGACTTCGACTACGAGCTGCAAATGGCGCAGATGAACTCCTCGCTGACCGACGTCGAGACGGTGTTCATCCCGACCACCCCGGAGTACTCGTTCCTGGCCTCCTCGCTGGTCAAGGAGGTGGCCACCTTCGGTGGCGACGTGTCCGGCCTGGTGCCCCCCGACGTACTCACCCGGCTGACCCAGCGGCTCGCCGAGCGCCGCGCCGCCCCCTGACCCCCCTCGCAGGAGTGCCTCGCCCTGTTGACTTGGGTCATATGCCCCGTTGACTTCGGGGTCGTGTCCCGTTCAGTCGGGACTTGTACGCCGCTCGCTCGGGGATCGTGTCCGGGCCACTCCCACGCCGTCGGCGCGCCGGGACACGATCCCGGGCTGGTAGGGACACGATCCCCAACTGGCGGGGACATTTGCCCCGACTCGACGGGGGATACCCCCCAACTCGACGGGCGTTTTGGTCGCCGCCGGGGTGGACCGATAGACTCGCCGCGGTTCTGTAGGTGCCGCTGACGGAAGTGACACTCGTGCGCAAGCTCGACCCGAGAGCGCCACTCGTGCTCGACACTCGCGAGCTCGGCCGCCGCCCGGGGTCGCAGCGGACGGTGTCGCTGACGGCGGAGGCACCCGCGGGGCTGGGCATCGAGATCCTGGGCGTCCCCGAGGGCGCGCCGGTCCGGGTGGACCTGCGTCTGGAGGCGGTCATGGAGGGTGTGCTCGCCACCGGCACGGCCGAGGCCGAGGTCGAGGGTGAGTGCTCCCGCTGCCTGGGGCCGATCGAGGACACCGTCCAGGTCGACCTCCAGGAGCTCTACGTCTACGACGACGAGGGTCACCACGACCACGCGGAGTCCGACGACGAGGATGTCCGCCGGCTCGAGGGCGACCTGATCGACCTGGAGCCGGCGTTGCGGGATGCGGTGGTGCTCGCACTGCCCTTCCAGCCGTTGTGCCGGGACGACTGCCCGGGCCTGTGCGCCGAGTGCGGCGAGCGCCTGGACGACGACCCGGGGCACCGGCACGACGAGCCGGTCGACCCGCGCTGGGCGGCGTTGAGCGGCCTGAAGACCACCGTGGCAGATGAGACGAAGGAGTAACCGTGGCTGTTCCGAAGCGGAAGATGTCGCGCAGCAACACGCGGCACCGCCGTTCGCAGTGGAAGGCGACGGCACCCTCGCTGGTCACCTGCGCCAACCCCGCCTGCGGCGCGAAGCACCTGCCGCACCGTGCCTGCCCCGAGTGCGGCCAGTACGGCGCTCGCAGCGACCGTCGCCAGGTCCTCTGAGGACGTGTCGGCCGAGCACCCGTCGTACGACGGGCTGCACGAGTTGCAAGACGCCCTCGGCCACCCGACCCTGGATGCCGGGCTGCTGCAGCTCGCGCTGACCCACCGCTCCTACGCCTACGAGAACGGCGGGCTGCCGACCAACGAGCGCCTGGAGTTCCTTGGCGACGCCGTGCTGGGGGTGGTGATCACCGACACCCTCTACCGCACCCACCCGGACCTGTCCGAGGGCCGGCTGGCCAAGCTGCGGGCAGCGGTCGTCAACGCCCGCGCGCTCGCCGAGGTGGCCCGCACCATGGGCCTGGGCCGGCACATCCGGCTCGGCAAGGGCGAGGAGGCCACCGGTGGCCGGGAGAAGGCCTCGATCCTCTCCGACACCGTCGAGGCGCTGATCGGTGCGGTCTACCTCTCCTGCGGCGACCAGGACGGCGGAGCCGAGGCGTTCCTCAACGCCGCCGCGACCATCCACCGGCTGTTCGACCCGCTGCTGGCCGCGGCCGAGGCGCTCGGCGCCGGGCTGGACTGGAAGACCAGCCTGCAGGAGCTGTGCGCCGGCCACGATCTCGGCGTGCCCGAGTACGTCATCGAGGACGAGGGCCCCGACCACGCCAAGACGTTCACCGCGCGGGTCAGGATCGCCGACCGGCTGCACGGCCACGGCGTGGGCCGGTCGAAGAAGGAGGCCGAGCAGCAGGCCGCCGAGTCGGCCTACAACACCCTGCTCGCCGAGCTCGGCCCGGTGCCCGGCGCCGACGCCGACGCCGAGTCCGGGCCCGAGTCAGAGGCCGAGTCAGGGGCCGAGTCCGGCGTCGAGTCCTCCGGCGCCGGTGCCTGAGCTCCCCGAGGTCGAGGTCGTCCGGCGCGGGCTGGCCGCGCACGTGCTGGGCCGCCCGGTCGAGCGGGTCGAGGTGGCCCACCCCCGCCCGCTGCGGCGGCACCTGCCGGGCCCGCAGGACTTCGCCGCGCGCCTGACCGGCCGCGCCTTCACCGACGTACGCCGCCGCGGCAAGTTCCTGTGGCTGCCCCTGGACGGTGCCGACCCGGGCGGCGCGATGCTGGCCCACCTGGGCATGAGTGGCCAGATGCTGCTGGCGCGGCCGGGCGCCGCCGACGAGCGCCACCTGCGGGTGCGGATCGTGCTGGGCGGCCCTGGGGACGCCGAGCCGCTGGAGCTGCGCTACGTCGACCAGCGCATGTTCGGCTGCCTGTGGCTGTCCGCGGCCGCCTCCGGCGCCGACGACGTACCGTCGGAGATCGCGCACATCGCCCGCGACCCGCTGGACGAGGAGTTCGACGACGACGGGTTCTGCCGCCGGGTGCGGCGCAGCACCTCGGCCGTCAAGCGGCAGCTGCTGGACCAGCGGGTGGTCTCCGGGGTCGGCAACATCTACGCCGACGAGGCGCTGTGGCGGGCCCGCGTGCACGGCGCCCGCCCGGGCAACCGGCTCACCCGGGCGCAGGCGCACGAGGTGCTCGACCAGGTGCGCGCGGTGATGCGCGACGCCCTGGCCGAGGGCGGCACGTCCTTCGACGCGCTCTACGTGAACGTCAACGGCGAGAGCGGCTACTTCGAGCGCTCGCTGCGGGCCTACGGCCGGGAGGACCTGCCCTGCCCCCGCTGCGGTACGCCGATCCGGCGGGTGGCGTTCACCAACCGGTCGTCGTACTTCTGCCCACGCTGCCAGCCGGTGCCCCGGCCCCGGAGGGCGGCCATCCGGTGAGGCAGGGCGGTCAGGCCGGGGTTGCTAGCCTGTGATCAAACGTGAGACTCTTGTGGATGGCCCACCCGGCCGCCCCCCATCCAGACACCACCCTTGCTGGAGGACATACATGGCCAAGGCGCTTCCCGGATTCTCGGTCGGACCCGACCCCCGCGCGATGCACCGCTTGGCTGACGAGAACCGACTGCTGCGTCAGCGCGTGGCCGACCTCGAGGCCGCCGTGCTCCGCCTGCAGGTGGAGAACGACACGCTCGACTCCATCGGACACGACAGCGACAAGGACGTGCTCGCCCCGGCCTGACCGCCGCACCGACCACGGGCTCAGTCCGTGGCCGACGCCTGCGCGGAAGCCCGCGGCAGCACGAACGCCACCGCGAAGCTGACCGCGTAGCAGCCCAGCGACGCCAGCAGCAGCCAGCGCATCGACCCGACGAAGCCGTGCGCCGGCAGCCAGCCGAAGAACGCCGAGCCCAGCACCGCCACGCCCAGCGCCGAGCAGAACTGCTGCACGGCGTTGAGCAGCCCCGACCCGGTGCCCACCTCGTGGTCGCCGAGCGCGGCCAGGATGATGTCGAACAGCGGCGCGAAGATCGCGCCCATCCCCAGCCCCATCACCGCGAACGACGGCGC
>JBOHDO010000005.1:0-6735 GCA_050699415.1 Marmoricola sp. | reverse complement strand
CTCGGGACCCGTGCCCTCGGGTCACACGGCCCATTCCCGGTCTCGAACATGGGCCTGGGCTGCATGGGCATGTCAGAGTTCTACGGCGCCGCCGACGAGGGCCAGGGCATCGCGACCATCCACCGGGCCCTCGACCTCGGTGTCACGTTCCTGGACACCGCAGACATGTACGGCCCGTTCACCAACGAGCAGCTGGTCGGCAAGGCGATCCGCAGCAGCAGCCACGACCGCGACCAGGTGCAGCTGGCCACCAAGTTCGGCAACGAACGGCTTCCCGACGGCACCCGGGTGGGCATCAACGGGCGCCCGGAGTACGTCCACGCTGCCTGCGACGCCTCGCTGCAGCGCCTCGGCGTGGACCACATCGACCTGTACTACCAGCACCGCGTCGACACGTCGGTCCCGATCGAGGAGACTGTCGGCGCCATGGCCGAGCTCGTCAAGGCCGGCAAGGTGCGCCACCTCGGCCTCTCCGAGGCCGGGCCGGACACGATCCGCCGGGCGCACGCCACCCACGCCATCACAGCCCTGCAGACCGAGTACTCGCTGTTCACCCGCGACCTCGAGGCCGAGATCCTGCCGATGATCCGCGACCTGGGCATCGGGCTGGTCGCCTACTCGCCGCTGGGCCGCGGGATGCTCACGGGCAAGCGGGTCTGGGACCAGGACGACGAGCGCGACGGGCGCACCCGGCGGTTCCCCCGGTTCGACGGCGACAACCTGCGGTCGAACCTGATGCTGGTCGACAAGGTCGGCGAGCTCGCCCGCGACCGGGGCTGTACGCCGGGCCAGCTCGCCCTGGCGTGGGTGCTCTCCCGCGGCGAGGACGTGGTGCCGATCCCGGGCACCAAACGGGTGGAGTACCTGGAGGAGAACGTCGCCGCCGCGGCGATCACCCTCACCGAGCAGGACCTCACCGCCCTCGAGGCCGCCGTACCGCCCGGCGCGGTCGCCGGTGAGCGGTACGCCGACATGTCCCCGATCGAGCGCTGAGCAACCTCAGTACCATCCCGCCATGCCCCCATACGTGACCTGCTCGGTCGAGGACGGCATCGCGCACGTCCGGCTCGACCGGCCCGACAAGCTCAACGCGCTCACCCTCGACACCATCCACCAGCTGGCCGCGACGGCGCGCAGCCTGCGGGCCGACCGCACGCTGCGTGCGGTGGTGCTCTCCGGTGAGGGCGCGTCGTTCTGCGCCGGGCTGGACTTCGCCTCGGTGCTCAAGGCGCCGGCCCGGATGGCCGGTGCGTTCCTGCCGCGGCCGTGGCGAGGCACCAACGCCTTCCAGGAGGCCTGCTGGGCGTGGCGGCGGCTGCCGGTGCCCGTGATCGCCGCGGTGCAGGGCCACTGCTACGGAGGCGGCGTGCAGATCGCACTGGCCGCCGACTTCCGCGTCGCCGACCCCGACTCGGAGTGGTCGGTACTGGAGGCACGCTGGGGCCTGGTCCCCGACATGACCGGCGTGCGCACCCTGTCCGAGCTGGTCGGGATCGACACGGCCAAGCGGCTGACCATGACCGCGCAGAGGCTCTCGGGCAAGCAGGCCGCCGAGCTGGGGCTGGTCACCGAGGTGGCCTCCGACCCGGTGGCCGCGGCGTACGACCTCGCCGGCGAGCTCGCCGCCCGCTCCCCCGACGCGGTCGCCGCCGCGAAGCGGCTGATCGACTCCACCCGGACCTCGTCGGCCCGCCACACATTCGCACGCGAGCGGATGGAGCAGGCCTTCCTGCTCGTCGCCGCCAACACCAGGGCCGCCCGGGATGCGGCGTTCAGGAAGGTGGCTCCGGAGTACGGTCCCCGCGGCCGTCGCTGAGGGCCTGCCGGAGCCCCCGCGCGAACCCCCGCATCATCACCGCGTGGTTCCAGCGCAGCACCGGCCGCAGCAGGTACGACGCCCACGCGAGCGCACCGCGGGTCTGCACCAACTGCTCGAAGTCCAGCCGCGTGCCGCCGTCGTACGGCGTCAACCGCCAGCGGGCGAACCCGTCGATGGGCCCCTCGATGCCCACCTCGAGCCGATCGGGCTCCCGGGCGACCGCGTGCAGCCGCAGCTCGAGGTCGTAGGGCAGCACCGAGCGACACACCACCAGGGCGTCGTCGGGCCCGAGTGAGGCGACCGCCCGCACCTGCCGCCACCAGTCCGGGTAGTGCTCCAGGTCCACCAGCACCAGGTGCACCCGTTCCGGCGGCGCCGCGACCGTGAGCCGGGTGGTGAAGCGGTACGTCGTCGCGGGCACGGGAGAATCCAAGCACGGCACGCCGCCCGTCCACGAGCCCGCCGCCCGTCGTCCGCACGCCCACGGGGGAGGCCGATAGCGTGCGGGTCATGGCGGACGACCTGATCGCGCGCGCCCGCGCCTGGGCGGAGCAGGACCCCGACCCGAGGACCCGCAAGGAGCTCGAGGAGCTGGCCGACCGGGCCGACGAGCCCGAGGCCCGGGCCGACCTCGAGGACCGGTTCCGCGGCACGCTGCAGTTCGGCACCGCGGGGCTGCGAGGCGCCCTGGGGGCCGGCCCGAACCGGATGAACCGCGTCGTGGTCTCCCGGACCGCGGCCGGCCTCGCGGCCTACCTCAACCAGCAGGGCCTGCGGCAGCAAGGCGAGACCGGCCCGGTCGTGATCGGGTACGACGCCCGCCACGACTCCGACGTCTTCGCTCGTGACACCGCCGAGGTGCTCACCGGAGCCGGACTCCGCGCGCTGGTGTTGCCCCGCCCGCTGCCCACCCCGGTGCTGGCGTTCGCGATCCGGGAGCTGGGCTGCTCGGCCGGGGTGATGGTGACCGCCAGCCACAACCCGCCGCAGGACAACGGCTACAAGGTCTACCTCGGCGACGGCAGCCAGATCGTCCCCCCGGCAGACACCGAGATCGCCGCGGCGATCGAGGCCGTCGGCCCGCCCACCGGGATTCCCCGGGACACCCCCGGCGAGGTGCTCGGCGACGACCTGGCCGACCGGTACGTCGACACGGTCGCCGGGCTGGTCGACGACGGGCCGCGCCGGCTCCGCATCGTCCACACGGCACTGCACGGCGTGGGCAGCGCGACCGTGCTGCGGGTGCTGGAACGCGCCGGCTTCACCGATGTTCACCCGGTCGCCGTTCAGGCCCAGCCGGACCCGGACTTCCCGACGGTGGCGTTCCCCAACCCGGAGGAGCCCGGCGCGATGGACGCCGCGCTGGCGCTCGCGGCCGAGGTGGACGCGGACCTGGTCGTGGCCAACGACCCCGACACCGACCGGTGCGCGGTCGCGTGCCCCGGCCCGCACGGCTGGCAGATGCTGCGCGGGGACGAGGTCGGCGTACTCCTGGCGGCCCACCTGCTGGACCGGGGCCGGCACGGCGTGTACGCGCAGTCGATCGTCTCCTCCAGCCTGCTGGGGGCCATGGCACGCCGTGCCGGCCAACCACACCGGGAGACGCTGACCGGGTTCAAGTGGATCGGCCGCATCGATGGCCTGGCCTACGGCTACGAGGAGGCGCTGGGCTACTGCGTCGACCCCGCACACGTACGGGACAAGGACGGCGTCTCCGCCGCGCTGCTGGTCTGCGAGCTCGCGGCCCGGGCACGGGCGGACGGGCGCACCCTGCGAGACCTGCTCGACGACATCGCCGGCGACTTCGGCCTCTACGCCACCGACCAGCTCAGCGTCCGGTTCGACGACACCACAGCCATCACGGCCACGATGCAGCGGCTGCGGGAGGCGCCCCCCTCCGACCTCGGCGGGCTCGCGGTGCGAGGCGTCGACGACCTCGCGGTGGGGTCGGCGGACCTGCCGCCCACCGACGGGCTGCGCTACCGGCTCGACCACGACGCCCGGGTGATCGTGCGTCCCTCCGGCACCGAGCCGAAGCTGAAGTGCTACCTCGAGGTGGTCGTGCCCGTGGACGCCGACGACGGCGGCGTGGACGCCGCCCGGATCGTGGCGGCGGGCCGGCTGGACGCGATCCGCAGCGACGTGCACGCCGCCGCCGGCCTGTGACGGGGCCGGGACCCCGCTGCGCCCCGGAGTCCCGGGACTCTCAGCGTGCTCAGATCACGAACGCGACCACCACGCCGGCCAGCCCGAGCAGCAGGGCCGCGATCTCCGGCACGGCGGGGGTACGCCGCACCGTGTCCGGGCCCCCCGGCTCCCGGGCGGCGCGGGAGATGCGGTCCCACGCCTGCTCCTCGACGAACGTGGGCACCTGCTCGTTGTCGATCTGGCCCGGGTTCGCCTCCGGGTCGTTGAGCTGGGCCAGCAGCCGCGAGCCGTACCGGCCGCCCCCGCCGCGGGGCTTGCGAGTCATCGACATCCGGCTGCGCCCGACCCCGAGGCCGACGTACCGGCGCTGGCCCACGAACGCACAGGTGGTCGAGCGCACCGTCACCCGGTCGATCATGCCGTAGGGGATCGCGGTGTCGCTGACCATGTTGCGCAGCACCAGGGTGCTGGGCTCGAACACCACCCGCGGGCGCAGCATCGCCACCCAGCAGAACACGGCGCCGAAGCAGGCGCAGGCCACGACCTGCCACTCGGTGCGTTCCAGCCCGTGAAGCGAGGCCAGCACGATCAGCAAGATCGCGAACCCGATGCCGAACCAACCGCTGAAGGTGCCGCTGGTCGGGCCGAAGGTGGGGGTCACCGCCTGCTCCGGTGACGAGCGCAGTCGCACGCGGTCAATCTAGCGCGCGACTCGCCGGAAACCCTCGGCTGTCCCTAGACTCGTGCGGTGACCATCCTGACCCCGGCCGCGAGCCAGATGGCGGAGGCGACCTCCTCCGACGCGGCCCTGCGGCGCTTCCTGCACGGGCTGCCCGGGGTCGACCAGGTCGGCGCGGAGCAGCGCGCGGCCACGCTCGCCACCCGGTCGATCAAGACCGACGCGAAGCGGTTCGCCCTGGACCTGGCGATCCGGATGGTGGACCTGACCACCCTGGAGGGCATGGACACGCCCGGCAAGGTGCGTGCCCTGTGCGCCAAGGCGATGCGCCCGGACCCGGCCGACCGGTGGTGCCCGCCGACCGCGGCGGTGTGCGTCTACCCCGACCTGGTGCCCGTCGCGAAGCAGGCGCTGACCGACAGGGACGTGAAGGTGGCCTCGGTCGCCACTGCGTTCCCCAGCGGCCGCTCCGCGCTCGAGGTCAAGCTCGCCGAGGTGCGCGAGGCGGTCGCCGCCGGCGCCGACGAGGTGGACATGGTGATCGACCGGGGCGCCTTCCTGTCCGGTCGCTACCTGGAGGTCTTCGAGCAGATCGCCGCCGTACGGGAGGCCTGCGCCCGCGGCGGAGCCGCTGATGATCACAGCGTCCAGCCGGGGGCCCACCTGAAGGTGATCCTGGAGACCGGCGAGCTGCAGACCTACGACAACGTACGCCGCGCGAGCTGGCTGGCGATGCTGGCCGGCGGCCACTTCATCAAGACCTCCACCGGCAAGGTCTCCCCCGCCGCGACGCTGCCGGTGACGCTGGTGATGCTGGAGGCCGTCCGGGACTTCCGCGAGACCACCGGGCAGATGATCGGCGTCAAGCCCGCCGGCGGCATCCGCACGAGCAAGGACGCGATCCGCTACCTCGTCACGGTCAACGAGGTCGCCGGACCCGACTGGCTGGACCCGGACTGGTTCCGGTTCGGCGCGTCCTCGCTGCTCAACGACCTGCTGATGCAACGCACCCGGATGGCCACCGGCCACTACTCCGGTCCCGACTACGTCACCCTGGACTGAACGCGACTGACATGGCCGAGCGATCGAACCCCACACCCCCACCGGGGCCGGACCCGGCCACGGACCGTGGCCGGCTGCCGACCGCGACCGGCTTCGCGTACGCACCCGCACCGGAGTCGCGCGACATCGTCGCGATCCGGCCCTGGTACGGCCTGTTCGTCGGCGGCGAGTTCGTCGAGAGCGCCGACGGCGCCGGCTTCAAGACCGTCAACCCCGCCACCGAGGAGGTGCTCGCCGAGGTCGCCGAGGCGGGTGCCGCCGACGTCGACGCCGCGGTCGGGGCCGCCCGGCGCGCCTTCCGGAGCTGGTCCCGGATGAGCGGCGCCGAGCGCGGCAAGTACCTGTTCCGGATCGCCCGGATCATGCAGGAGCGCGCCCGCGAGCTCGCGGTGCTGGAGTCGATCGACAACGGCAAGCCGATCCGGGAGTCCCGCGACGTCGACGTACCGACCGCGGCGGCCCACTTCTTCTACCACGCCGGCTGGGCCGACAAGCTGGAGTACGCCGTCCCGGACGACCCCGACCCGAAGCCGCTCGGCGTCGCCGGGCAGGTCATCCCGTGGAATTTCCCCCTGCTGATGCTGGCCTGGAAGATCGCCCCGGCGCTCGCGTGTGGCAACACCGTGGTGCTCAAGCCGGCCGAGACCACCCCGCTGACCGCGCTGCTGTTCGCGGAGATCTGCCAGCAGGCCGACCTGCCCCCCGGCGTGGTCAACATCGTCACCGGGGCCGGTGAGACCGGCCGGGCACTGGTCAGCCACCCCGGCATCGACAAGGTCGCCTTCACCGGCTCGACCGAGGTCGGCCGGGCGATCGCGAGGACGGTGGCAGGCACCGACAAGTTGGTGACGCTCGAGCTCGGCGGCAAGGCCGCCAACATCGTCTTCGACGACGCACCGGTCGACCAGGCCGTGGAGGGGATCGTCAACGGGATCTTCTTCAACCAGGGCCACGTGTGCTGCGCCGGCAGCCGGCTGCTGGTGCAGGAGTCGGTGGCCGACGAGGTGCTGCACCGGCTGAAGCGGCG
>JBOHDO010000004.1:0-18429 GCA_050699415.1 Marmoricola sp. | reverse complement strand
GCTCTTGACCGTGCCGACGCTGCAGCCCAGCAGCTCGGCCACCTCCCGCTCGCTGAGGTCCTCGTAGTAGCGCAGCACGATCACTGCCCGCTGCCGGCGGGGCAGCCGCCGGATCGCCTCCTGCAGGTCCAGGTCCGGCTGGGTGGCGTGCTCCGCCGTCTCGGGCAGCACGTCGGTGGGGCGCTCGCCGTTCCACTTCCGGCGCCACCAGCTGACGTAGGTGTTGACCAGGATCCGGCGGACGTAGGCCTCCGGGTTGATCGCCTTCCCCCACGAGGGCCACGCCTTGGCCAGGGCGGTCTGCAGCAGGTCCTCCGCGAGGTGGGAGTCGCCGGTGAGCAGCACCGCAGTGCCGAACAGCGCGCCGCTGCGCTGCACCACGAACTGCTCGAAGTCGGCAGTCGCGTCGTGCGGCGCCACGGGCGTGTCCATCACGAGCTCGAGCACACTTCATAGACGCGCCGGCACACCCGGCGGGTTGTCAGGGGCTCCGAGACCGCCGCCGGGGGCGTCCCCCGCCGGGCGGGGGTCAGAGGATCTCCCCGGGTGAGTACGCCGCGGCCTCCGGGTCTGCGGCGACGACCGCTTCCACGCGGCGTACCACGTCACGGACCTGCCCGGTGGCGGCTCCGGTGAACGTGATCGGGTCGGAGACCAGGGACTCGACCTGGCCGCGGGAGAGGCCCAGCCGGGGGTCGGCGGCCAGTCGGTCGTAGAGGTCGTTGGTCTCCAGCCCCTGCCGCATGTCGAGGGCGACCGCGACCGCGTGCTCCTTGATGGCCTCGTGGGCCTGCTCGCGTCCCACACCGCCGCGGACCGCGGCCATGAGCACCTTGGTGGTGGCCAGGAAGGGCAGGTAGCGCTCCAGCTCGCGCTGCACCACGGCCGGGAAGACGCCGAACTCCCCGAGCACGGTGAGGAAGGTCTGGAACAGCCCGTCGGCGGCGAAGAACGCGTCGGGCAGGGCGACGCGGCGGACCACGCTGCAGGAGACGTCGCCCTCGTTCCACTGGTCGCCGGCGAGCTCACCGACCATGGACAGCTGGCCGCGCAGCACCACCGCGAGCCCGTTGACCCGCTCGCAGGAGCGGGTGTTCATCTTGTGCGGCATCGCCGAGGAGCCGACCTGGCCCTCCCTGAAGCCCTCCGTGACCAGCTCGTTCCCGGCCATCAGCCGGATCGTGGTCGCCAGGCTGGACGGCGCGGCCGCCAGCTGCACCAGCGCGGAGACCACGTCGAAGTCCAGCGAGCGCGGGTAGACCTGCCCCACGCTGGCGAGCACGTGCCCGAAGCCCAGGTGCTCGGCAACGCGCTGCTCGAGCGCCTGGTACCGACCCGGGTCGCCGCCGAGCAGGTCGAGCATGTCCTGGCCGGTGCCCATCGGGCCCTTGATGCCGCGCAGCGGGTAGCGCGCGAGCAGGTCGTCCAGCCGGGCCAGCGCCACCAGCAGCTCGTCGGCCGCCGTGGCGAACCGCTTGCCGAGCGTGGTGGCCTGGGCCGCCACGTTGTGCGAGCGGCCGGCCATCACCAGGGCCTCGTGCTCCGTGGCGAGCCGGGCGAGCCGGGCGAGCGTCGCGACCGCGCGCTGCCGGAGCAGGCGCAGCGAGGACAGCACCTGCAGCTGCTCGACGTTCTCGGTCAGGTCGCGGGAGGTCATCCCCTTGTGGATGTGCTCGTGCCCGGCCAGCGCGGCGAACTCCTCGATGCGCGCCTTCACGTCGTGCCGGGTCACCCGCTCGCGCGCGGCGATCGAGTCGAGGTCGACGCTCTCCTCACCGCTGGCGACGACCTTCTCGTAGGCCTCGATCACACCGTCGGGTACGTCGACCCCGAGGTCGCGCTGGGCCGTCAGCACCGCGATCCACAGCCGCCGCTCGAGCACCACCTTGTGCGCCGGCGACCAGATCTCGAGCAGATCGGGCCCGGCGTACCGCGTGGCCAGGACGTTCGGGACGCTCACGGTGCCTGATTCTCCCATGCCCGGCGGCCGCGCTCAGGCACGGAGGTGCGCGCCCTCGACAACGCCCAGTGGCTCGGCGGCGATGTCGGAGCGGCGCTGCAGCCCGTCGAAGGAGATCAGGTCGGCGGCGGCGTAGGCGCGGGCGCGGGCATCGGCGACGTCGTACCCGACCGCCCGTACGGCGAGCACCCGGCCGCCCGCGGTGACCAGCGACTGCTCGCCCGACGTGCTCGTGACGAGCGCAGTGCCGGCGTGGATCACGTCCACGTCGTTGACACCACCCGCGGCGCCGACACCGGTGATCACCTCACCCTTCGACGACGACTCCGGGTAGCCGGCGGAGGCGAGCACGACCGAGACCGCGGCCTCGTCCCGGAACCGGGGCGGCGCCACCTCGTGCAGCCTGCCCTCGGCCGCGGCCAGCAGCAGCTCGCCGAACGGCGAGTCGAGCACGGCCAGCACCGGCTGGACGTCGGGGTCGCCGAAGCGGCAGTTGAACTCGATCACCTTCGGCCCGTCGGCGGTCAGCGCCAGGCCGACGTACAGGCAGCCGACGAAGGGCGCACCTCGGCTGCCCATCTCGTCCAGGGTCGGCTGGACGATGGTGTCGACGACGACCCGGGCCAGGTCGGGCTGCGCCCAGGTGAGCGGCGTGTAGGAGCCCATGCCGCCGGTGTTGGGGCCGCGACCGCCGTCGTGGATCCGCTTGAAGTCCTGGGCGGGCTGCAGCGGGTGCGCCGTACGACCGTCACAGAGCGCGAACAGCGAGACCTCGGGACCGTCGAGGAACTCCTCGACCACGACCCGCTCACAGGCGGCCGCGTGCGCGAGCGCCTGATCGCGGTCGTTGGTCACCACCACGCCCTTGCCGGCGGCGAGCGCATCGTCCTTGACGACGTACGGGGGGCCGTAGGTGTCCAGGGCCGCATCCACCTCGGTTGCGGTGGTGCAGACTCGCGAACCGGCCGTGGGCACGCCCGCGGCGGCCATGACCTCCTTGGCGAACGCCTTGGACCCCTCGATCCGCGCGGCCTCGCGGCCGGGACCGAACACCGCGATGCCGGCGTCGCGGACGAGATCGGCGACCCCGGCCACCAGCGGCGCCTCGGGGCCGACCACGACGAGGTCGGCGCCGATCTCGCCGGCCAGGGCCGCCACCGCCGCACCGTCCATGACGTCGACCGCGTGCAGGGTCGAGAACGCCCCGATCCCCGGGTTGCCCGGGGCCGCATGCACCTCGTCGACCGCGGGATCACGGGAGAGCGCGAGGGCGAGCGCGTGCTCGCGCCCGCCCGTGCCGATCACGAGCGCCCTCACGGGTGCACCACCAGGGTCTGCTCGCGGCCGGGGCCCACCCCCACACCCCAGAACGGGGCGCCGGAGAGCTCCTCCAGCGCCTCGACGTAGCACCGGGCGTTCTTGGGCAGGTCCGCGAAGCTGCGGCAGCCGGAGATGTCCTCGCCCCACCCGTCGAAGAACTCGTAGACCGGCTTCGCCCGGTGGAACTCGGACTGCGTCATCGGCATCTCGTTGCAGCGCTCGCCGTCGACCTCGTAACCGACACTGACCGGGATCCGCTCCCAGTGGTCGAGCACGTCGAGCTTGGTCAGGAAGAACTCGGTGAGCCCGTTGACGCGGGCGGAGTACCGCGCCACCACCGCGTCGTACCAGCCGCAGCGACGGGTCCTGCCGGTGGAGACCCCGATCTCGCCGCCGATCCGCTGCAGCTTCTCGCCGTCCTCATCGAGCAGCTCGGTCGGGAACGGACCCGACCCCACCCGCGTGGTGTAGGCCTTGATCACTCCGATCACCCGGTCGATCCGGGTCGGGCCGACGCCGGCGCCGGTGCACACGCCACCGGCGACCGGGTTCGACGACGTCACGAACGGGTAGGTGCCGTGGTCGACGTCGAGCATGGTGGCCTGGGCGCCCTCGAACAGCACCGTCCGGCCCTCGTCGAGGGCCTCGTTGAGGAGCAGTGAGGTGTCGACGACCAGCGGACGCAGCCGGTCGGCGTACCCCAGCAGCTCCTCGACGACCGACTCCACCGCAACGGCCCGGCGGTTGTAGACCTTGGCCAGGATCTGGTTGCGCAGGTCCAGGGCGGCCTCCACCTTCTCGTGCAGGACCTCCTCGTCGAACAGGTCCGCGACGCGGATCCCGAGCCGGTTGACCTTGTCGGCGTACGCCGGGCCGATGCCGCGGCCGGTGGTGCCGATCCGGTTCTTGCCGAGGAACCGCTCGGTCACCTTGTCGATCGTGGAGTGGTACGACGCGATCACGTGCGCGTTGGCGCTGACCACGAGGCCGCCGATCTCGACGTCGCGGGTCTGCAGCGCGTCGAGCTCCTCGAACAACGCCTCGGGCGAGACCACCACTCCGTTGCCGATCACCGAGGTCGCGCCCGGGGTGAGGATGCCGCTGGGCAGCATGTGGGTGGCGAACGTCTCGCCGTCGACCACGATCGTGTGGCCGGCGTTGTGGCCGCCGCTGGTGCGGACGACGTACTCGATGGTCTCGGTGCTGGCGAGGAGGTCGGTGGCCTTCCCCTTGCCCTCGTCACCCCACTGGGCTCCGAGCACGACGATCGCGGGCATGGTCACTCCCTGCACATGAAAAACGAGCCGGTGCAACAGCCCTGGGCCATCGACAGCTCCTGCGGGCAGAGGCTACCAAGCAACCGCACCCACCGGCCACCGGCCGATACCGAACCGGCGGGCGTGGGCAAGGTCGTACGCTGATCGGGATGGAGCCGTTGCTGCTGATCGCGAACGCCGATGGCGGCACCGCGGAGCAGTCGGACCTCGAATCAGCGCTGGCGGTGCTGCGCGCGGGGACCGACGTCGAGGTGTGCCACACCAGCAACCCGGGCGAGCTCGACGGCGTGCTGCAGCGTGCCGGGTCCCGTCCCCTGGTCGTCGCCGGCGGGGACGGCAGCATGCACGCCGTGGTTGCCGCGCTGCACCGGCGCAACGAGCTGGCAGGGCGGGTGATCGGCCTGCTGCCGCTGGGCACCGGCAACGACTTCGCCCGCACCCTGGACCTGCCCGCGGAGCCGGCCGAGGCGGCCGGGGTCGTCCTCGCCGGCAACACCCGCGAGCTGGACCTGCTGGTCGACGAGCTCGGCGAGGTCGTGGTCAACAACGTGCACGCCGGGTCCAGCGCCAGGGCCAGCCGCACCGGTGCTGCCTGGAAGGAGAGGCTGGGCAGGGTCGGGCTCGGTGTCCTGGGCTACCCCGTGGGCGCCGCGATCGCGGCGGTCCGACCCTCCTTCGTGCGGCTGAACGTCGAGGTCGACGGCGAGGTGGTCGCGGACCTGGACCGGCGGGTGCTGATGGTGGCGGTCGGGAACGCCGCCAGTGTCGGCGGCGGCGCCGAGGTGACACCACACGCCGACCCCGGCGACGGGCGCGTGGACGTGATGGTCTCCTTCGCCACCGGCCCGCTGGCGCGGTTCGGCTACGTCTGGCACCTGCGCGACAGCCGGCACCACCACCGGGACGACGTGCTCTACCTGCGCGGCGAGCAGGTCACCATCTGCGGCGAGGACTTCTGGATCAGTGCCGACGGCGAGCTCAGCGGCCCCGAGCGGCGCCGCACCTGGCACCTCGAGCCGTCGGCGTACACGATGATCGTGCCGGCCGGCGGCTGAGCCGGCGGCCGGGGCGTAGGCGCTCACATCAGCGCGTCGTAGGCCTCCGGGCTGGAGTCGCGCAGGAACTCCCCGCAGCGCTGCTCCTCGTCGTCCTCCCCGATGCGGCCGGCCGCTTGCGCCAGCGCCGCCAGGCAGCGCAGGAAGCCCCGGTTCGGCTCGTGACTCCATGGCACCGGGCCGTGGCCGGCCCAGCCGTTGCGGCGCAGCAGGTCGAGGCTGCGGTGGTAGCCGACCCGGGCGTAGGCGTAGCCGGTGACCAGGTCGTCCGGGTCGCCGTCGCCGTCGCCGAGGGCGGCCTCGGCCAGGGTCGCCCAGGCCAGCGGTGACGCCGGGTGGCGGCGCACCACGTCGGTCGCCGGCGTACCGGCGGCCAGGTCCGGGGCGGCCGGGTCCTCCGGCAGCAGGGTGGGTGGTGGTCCAGCGATCAGGTCGTCTCGGGTCATGGGACTAATTGTGCATGGTCGGGTGTTGGCTCTGTCCGTGACCCAGACCGCGCCGATGCCGCCTGCCCCGGCCGAGCAGAAGGACCCGTGGCCCGCGCTGTGGGCGCTGGTGCTCGGGTTCTTCATGATCCTGGTCGACCAGACCATCGTCTCGGTCGCCACACCGGCCCTGATCGAGGGGCTGCACGCCGATGTCAACGAGGTGCTGTGGGTCACCAGCGCCTACCTGCTCGCGTACGCCGTACCGGTGCTGATCACGGGCCGCCTGGGCGACCGGCTGGGCCCGAAGAAGGTCTACCTGGCCGGGCTGGCCCTGTTCACGGCCTCGTCGCTGTGGTGTGGCCTGACCGGCGGCATCGGGATGCTGATCACGGCCCGGGTCTTCCAGGGCATCGGCGCGTCGATGATGACGCCGCAGACCATGGCAGTGATCACCCGGATCTTCCCGGCCGCCCGGCGCGGCCAGGCCATGGCGCTGTGGGGAGCGACCGCGGGCGTGGCCACGCTGGTGGGGCCGATCCTCGGCGGCGTCCTGGTCGACGCGCTGGGGTGGGAGTGGATCTTCTTCGTCAACGTGCCCGTGGGCGTGGTCGGCCTGTTCCTGGCCTGGCGGCTGGTGCCGCGACTGCAGACGCACAGCCACCGGCTCGACTGGCTCGGGGTGACGCTCAGCGGCGTGGGCATGTTCCTCCTGGTGTTCGGCATCCAGGAGGGACACCAGTACGACTGGGGCGCGATCGTCGGCGACATCACGGTGCCCGAGCTGATCGCGGCCGGTCTGGTCGTGCTCGCGGGCTTCGTGCTGTGGCAGGCCCGCAACCGGCGCGAGCCGCTGGTGCCACTGCACCTGTTCGGTGACCGCAACTTCTCGCTCGCCAACGTCGGGATCACCACGATGGGGCTGGCGATCACCGCGCTGGCGTTCCCGTTCATGCTCTACGCCCAGCTGGTGCGTGGCCTGAGCCCCACCGAGGCGGCACTGCTGCTGGTCCCGATGGCGGTGACGTCGATCGTGCTCGCCCCGCTCGTGGGCAAGCTGACCGACCGGTTGCACCCGCGCTCGATCACCACCGTGGGCTTCGCCGCCGTCGCGTTCTCGGTGTGGTGGCTGTCCCAGGCGATGAGCCCGGGCTCGGCGACCTGGCAGATCCTGCTGCCGTTCGCGCTGCTCGGTGTCGGGAACGCGTGTGTCTGGGCCCCGCTGAGCGCCACCGCGACCCGCAACCTGCCCATGCACCTGGCCGGCGCGGGCGCCGGGGTCTACAACGCCACCAGACAGGTCGGAGCCGTGCTCGGCTCCGCGGCCATCGCCGTCCTGATGGACTCCCGGATGGCCGCCCACGGGCTGCACTTCGAGCCCAGCGAGGCCTCGCAGGGTGGGCACCTCCCCGCCGCCCTCCTGCACCCGCTGAGCGCCGCGATGTCCGACAGCATGCTGCTGCCGGCGGCGACGGTTCTGCTGGGCCTGCTGGCCGCCCTGTTCTTCGCGTCGCCCTCGCACCGCTCCTCGGCCGCGGTGCGCATGTAACGCGGGGTTATTGCTTGTACACAAGCGGTATTGCCGGCGTGTCGACACACCAATCCCGCACTACATAACCGCCCGGAGCTCAGCCAGCGCGTCGCCAGAGACCCGCGCCGCCGCCCACGGGCACCGGCGGCGGCTCGAGATAGGCTCGCCGTAGGCGCCGTTCGCGCACCCCGGCCATTGCCTCGGCGTACGCCGCGACGTCGGCGGGCAGCGTCGTACCGAGTCGCCGCGAGGTTGCCGCAAAGTCCGAGGCCATCCGGGCAAGCCCGGCGCGTCGTCCCGGCCCCAGGCAGTCCTGCCAGAAGATCCGGGACACCCCCAGCCCATGCGCCGTGACATCGCTCTCGCGCACCTTCTCGGACCAGAGGACTCTCTCCACCGACCGGTCGGCATATCCGCCGGCGGCCGTATCGACGTACTTGCGCCGCCCGTCGAACTCGAACACGTGCCTGCCGACCAGGAGGTCACACCACGCGACGCCATTGCGTAGGTCCACCGGAAACTGCAGGGTCGGCTCCGGAAGGCTCAGCTCCGCCACCATCATCCGCCCCAGAGTCTCCAGCGCGCTCTCGGCACCGAGCCGAGCATGCTGAGCCGCCCGCCTCGACTGGCGCACCCGCGGCCAGGACCACATCGACGCCAGAACGGCCTCGGTGAGGACCGGGTTCGCACCGAGTCGCAGGGCACCGTCCAGGGCCACGACACCGGCGAGCCAGCCATGCTCCCGGGCGATGTCGAGCCCGGTGCGTTCCAGGCCTGTGACCCGAAGGCCGTCCAGGTCGTACACCGCGTCAAGGCCACGTCGCTGGAGGTGGTGCTTGACTCCATGCTCGGTGCGGGATCCGTGCACGCCGGGCCGGGTGATGTGGACCAGTGGCTTGGCCGGGCGGAGCAGCGGCAGGTTCCATGCGTACGCCGCCGAGTCGTGGCTGAGCACATGGTCGGTCCAGAGCGTCAGGTGGGCCGCGCGGGCGAGCGCGAGTGGTCTGCCTCGGTACACATCCAGCTCGTCCCACGTACTGCGCGCCATGTAGGCGCCCCTTCTGAGCACAGCCCATTCGCCGCCCGGGGAGGTCAGTTGGCGGAGGGCAGGGCCTCGGTAGCCGGCCTCACGCGCCTGCGCCCTGGTGAACACCCCGCCCTGCGTCGCCGCCACCGCGGCCAGCTCAGCCCACATGCGTGCATGGTCCACGAAGGCACCGGCCGCGACCAGTCACCGCCGCCAGGACGTGGAAACCCACGTCGGCACGAGGGCCTGTGGACGCGAACCGGACAGTCGACGTACTCCGCATGTAACGCGGTGTTAGGGCCTCGACACGCCGACCACAGCGCGTGCTCACAAGCAATAACCCCGCGTTACATGTCCGGCCCCCTGATCGGCGCCGGGGTCAGCGGATCGTGTGCCCCGTGCTGGACAGGTTCCGGCAGGCCTCGACCACGCGGGCGGCCATGCCGGCCTCGCCGGCCTTGCCCCAGGCACGAGGGTCGTAGACCTTCTTGTTGCCGACGTCGCCGTCGACCTTGAGGACACCCTCGTAGTTGCCGAACATGTGGCCGGCCACCGGGCGGGTGAACGCGTACTGGGTGTCGGTGTCGACGTTCATCTTCACCACGCCGTAGGAGACTGCGTCGGCGATGTCCTGCTCGGCCGACCCCGACCCGCCGTGGAAGACCAGGTCGAGCGGCCTGGAGCCGGGCCCGAAGCCGGCGTCGGCGCCGTACTTCGCCACGATCGCCTCCTGCGCCTGCTGCAGGATCTCCGGGCGCAGCTTGACGTTGCCGGGCTTGTAGACGCCATGCACGTTGCCGAACGTCAGCGCGGTCATGTAGCGGCCCTTCTCGCCGAGGCCGAGCGCCTCCACGGTCGCCAGGGCGTCCCCGGGGGTGGTGTAGAGCTTCTCGTCGATCTTGCCGACGACGCCATCCTCCTCGCCGCCGACGACGCCGATCTCGACCTCGAGGATGATGTGGGCGGCCGCGGCCCGGGCGAGCAGGTCCTCGGCGATCTTCAGGTTCTCGTCGAGCGGTACGGCGGAGCCGTCCCACATGTGCGACTGGAACAACGGCGGCTGCCCGTTCTTCACCCGCTCGGCGGAGATGTCCAGCAGCGGCCGGACGAAGCCGTCCAGCTTGTCCTCCGGACAGTGGTCGGTGTGCAGGGCGATGTTGACCGGGTACTTCTTCGCCACCTCCTCGGCGTAGGCGGCCAAGGCCGACGAGCCGGTGACCATGTCCTTGACCGTCGGGCCAGACAGGTAGTCAGCGCCCCCGGTGGAGACCTGCACGATGCCGTCTGACTCGGCCTCGGCGAAGCCGGCCAGCGCCGCGTTCAGGGTCTGCGAGGAGGTCACGTTGATGGCCGGGAACGCGAACGACTTGTCCTTCGCGTTGTCGAGCATCGCGGCGTACTTCTCGGGCGTGGCGATCGGCATCGGAGTCGCTCCCTGCAGGCGGGTCGGTCGGTCCCGTCCAGCCTATGCGTTACCGCCGCGTCGGCGAATCCGAGGCGTCCGGGCCCATCCCGTCGGGGTGCGCACTCCGCCCGTGCCGCTCAGGGGCCACCGCGCCAGGTCTGCTCGCCGCCGAGGTCGGCGTACTTCCGGACCCAGGCGTGCATCGCGATCGCCGCGGCGGCCGAGGCGTTGATGGAGCGGGTGGAGCCGAATTGGGCGATCGAGAACGTGCCGTCGCACGCCGCCCGGGCGGCTTCGGAGAGGCCGGGGCCCTCCTGGCCGAACAGGAAGCACACCCGTCGGGGCACGGTCATGGTCTCGAGGTGGTCCGAGCCGGGCAGGTTGTCGATGCCGAGCAACCGTACGTCGCGCTCAGCCAGGTGACCGGCCAGGTCGTCGGGGGCCTCGTGGTGGCGGACGTGCTGGTAGCGGTCGGTGACCATGGCGCCCCGGCGGTTCCACCGCCGGTTGCCGACGATGTGCACCTCGGCCGCCAGGAACGCGTTCGCGGTGCGCACGATCGTGCCGATGTTGAAGTCGTGCTGCCAGTTCTCGATGGCCACGTGGAAGCCGTGCCGGCGGGTGTCCAGGTCGGCCACGATGGCCTCGACGGTCCAGTAGCGGTAGCGGTCGACCACGTTGCGCCGGTCGCCCTCGGCCAGCAGCCGGGCGTCGTACTGCTCCCCCTCCGGCCAGCGGCCCCGCCACGGCCCGACGCCCACCTGCTGCGGCCCGTGCGGCATCGGGTCGTAGGGCGACCTCTGCTGCTCTCCCGTGGGTTCACTCACAACCAGAGATTAGACAGGCAACGTTCACGTGGGCCGGATAGTCTCAGCCGGGTGAGGCTGCCGCTGCCCCTGTTGTTCGGGATCACCTGGCTGGACCCGAACTGGTTGCTGGACAAGTTCGGGCCGGAGTTCTTCTGGATCAGCCTGCTGATGATCTTCGTCGAGTGCGGGCTGTTCTTCCCGTTCCTGCCCGGCGACACCCTGCTGTTCGCGATCGGACTGTTCATCGCCGGCGGCAGGTTGCACCTCATCCCCGGCAACCACGCAGTCGTGCTGGTGGTGACCATGGCCATCCTGATGGCCGACGCCGTGCTCGGGAACATCGCGGGCTACGAGATCGGACGGCGCATCGGCCCGCGGATCTTCCAGCACGACGGTCGCATCATCAAGCGGGCCTACCTCGAGCAGACCCAGCAGTTCTTCGACCGGCACGGCAGCAAGGCGCTGGTGATCGGCCGGTTCGTGCCGTTCGTGCGCACCTACGTCACCCTGGTCGCCGGGGTGGTGCGGATGGACCGGCGCCCGTTCGTGCTGTGGAGCGGGGTCGGGGCGGTGCTGTGGGTGCTGGTGGTGACGCTGCTCGGGTTCTTCCTGGGCTCGGCGTTCCCGACCCTGGGCGAGAACATGGACAAGGCGATCCTGGTGCTGCTGGCGTTCTCGGTCGTGCCGGTGGCCTGGGAGTGGTGGCGGCACCGGCGAGGCCGCGGAAGGGGCCCCGAAGCGACGCAGACCGAGCGGAGCAACGTACGGGCTAAGGACTGACCGCGTCCAGCTCCGCCTTCGTCAGCACGGGGCGTACGTCGAGGCCGACGTCGGCGAGCGGATTCTCCCCCTCGGGGCTGCGGTCGATCGCACACACCACGGTCTCCACCTGCGCGCCCGCCTGCCGTAGCGCGACGGTGGCGTTGCGCACCGCACCACCGGTGGTGATCACGTCCTCGACGAGGGTGACGCGCTGCCCGGCGACGTCCGGCCCCTCCGCGAACTTGCAGGTGCCGTACTCCTTGGCCCGCTTGCGCACGAACAGCGCGGGCAGCCCGGTGCGGGCGCTGAGCACGGTCACGATCGGCACCCCGCCCAGCTCCAGCCCCCCGAGCAGCTGGGTGCCGGCCGGCAGCAGGCCGGTCATCTGCTCGACCACACGGGCCAACAGCTCCGGCCGTGCCTCGAACAGGTACTTGTCGAAGTACTCGCCGGCGGTCTGCCCGGACCTCAGCGTGAACTCGCCGGTCAGGCGGCAGCAGGCGTCGATGTCGCGGGCGAGGGTGGCGTCGTCCATGGCAGGCAGGTTAGCGACGTTCCGCAGCCACACCGCGCCGGGTCCAGGCTGCTCACGCCCCGGTCTTGTGCACCTTCTTGACCAGGTGGCCGAACGCGATCATCCGGTTGTCGGTGTGGAACAGCTCCGAGCAGGTGGCCAGCGTGATCAGCCGCTGCCCCTTCGCCTGCTTCGGCTGCACGCCTCCGGAGGCGGGGTTGTCCGGGATCCGGTCGAGCACCCACAGGGCCGTGAACGGCACGATCAGCCGGTTGGGGTTGGTGTCCAGCCGGTAGACGTAGCGCCAGTGGGCGGTCTCGATGATGACCCGGTTTCCGGGCCGCAGCTCCGGCATGTTCCGCAGCGGCTCGCCATGGGTCACCCGGTGCCCGGCCAGCGCGTAGTTCCCGACCTCGCCGGGGTCGGAGGTGTGCCTGAAGTGGCCGAAGCCCTTGGCCAGGACCGCCTCGGACGTGCCCTCGAGCACCGGGACGACGTAGTCCTTGCCGAAGCGTGGGATCCGCACCAGCGCGGAGACCTTCCCGGTGGGGACGTACCTCGGCTGCAGCCTCTGGCCCTGCTGCCACTGCTGCACCAGCTGGTGCTGCTTGCGGTCCGCGACCCAGTTGGTGCCCCAGTACTGCCAGGCGATCCAGCCGAGGACAGCCAGGCCGGCCAGCAGCAGCCCGACCCCGATCCAGTACGGGACCGGCCGGCGATGTCCGACCGGCCGCCGGGAACCAGCCGTGACCTGGTGAGGCATGGCTTCATTGTGGGGCAGGAGTGGCGATGGCCTAGGTTCGGTCCATGGATCGAGGCCATCGGCAGCGCGCAGCCCGCCGGCTCGACGGCGTGGACACCACGATCTTCGCGGAGATGTCGGCGCTGGCCGTCCGCACCGGGGCGGTCAACCTCGGGCAGGGCTTCCCCGACGCCAGCGGTCCCGCGGCGGTGGTCGACGTCGCCGTCGAGGCGATGCGCAGCGGTCGCAACCAGTACCCGCCCGGGCACGGAGCCCCCGAGCTGGTCGACGCCGTACGGCGGCACCAGCAACGTCACTACGGCATCGAGCTCGCGCCCGAGCAGGTGGTGGTCACCACCGGAGCCACCGAGGCGATCGCGGGAGCGCTGCTCGGGCTGGTCGACCCGGGCGACGAGGTGGTGGTGCTCGAGCCGTACTACGACAGCTACCAGGCGATGATCCAGTTCGCCGGCGGCGTACGCCGTCCCGTGACGCTGCGCCGTCCCGACTTCCGGCTCGACCCGGCCGAGCTCGCCGCCGCGGTCAGCGACCGGACCCGGCTGCTGCTGGTGAACACGCCGCACAACCCGACCGGCACCGTGCTCGACGACGCCGAGCTGCGGGCGATCGCGGACGTGGCCACCCGGCACGACCTGGTGGTGGTGACCGACGAGGTCTACGAGCACCTCACCTTCGACGGCCACCGGCACGTCCCGCTGGCCACGCTGCCCGGGATGTTCGACCGCACCCTGACCATCTCGAGCTCGGGCAAGACCTTCTCCCTCACCGGCTGGAAGATCGGCTGGGCCACCGGGCCGGCCGACCTGGTCGCCGCCGTCGAGGGCGCGAAGAACTGGCTCTCGTACGCCTCCGGCGCGCCGTTCCAGCCCGCGATCGCGGCGGCCCTGGACGACCACGAGGACTTCCACCGGCGGATGGTCGCGGAGTTGACCGAGAACCGCGACCGGCTCTGCGAGGGCCTGGCCAGGCTGGACGTGGACGTGCACCTGCCCGAGGGCACCTACTTCGTGACCACCGACGTACGCCGGCTCGGGCACCCCGACGGCGCCGCCTTCTGCCGCGACCTGGCCGAGCGCGCCGGTGTGGTGGCGATCCCGACCCAGGGCCTCTACGACGACCTCGATGAGGGCAGCCACATGATCCGCTGGGCGTTCTGCAAGGAGCGCTCGGTGCTGGAGGAGGCGCTGCGCCGACTCGCCCGCTTCGCCGGGGGCTGAGGGCCCCGGGACCCGAGCGGCATCCGGGCGCAGCTCTCACCAGACCGGCTTGTCCCCGCTGTCGTCGGAGTCATCGGAGTCGTCGGCAGGTGACGCGCCCTCACCCCGGCCCTGCTCGCCGGCGGCCCGACCAGGTGGCGCCTCCGGCGGCGGACCGGGGTAGGCCGGCGGCGGGGGGGGCGGGGGCTGGCCGGAGCCGTGCGGGTAGGGCCCGGGCTGGTACTGCCCCTGCTGGTAGGGGCCCTGCTGGTAGGGGCCCTGCTGGTACGGGCCCTGCTGGTACGGCCCCTGCTGGTACGGCCCCTGCTGGTACGGCCCCTGCTGGTACGGCCCCTGCTGGTACGGGCCCTGCTGGTACGGGCCCTGCTGGTAGGGCCCCTGCTGGTACGGGCCCGGTTGGTACGGCCCCTGCTGGTACCCGGCGTGCTGGTGCGGGCCGGGCTGCCACGGCCCCGGTTGCTGGGGCCATGCCGCAGGCGGGCCCGCCGCGCGGCCGGCGAAATGGCTGTTGGAGCTACGCCGGTACAGCAGCACGATCACGACGATGCAGGCGACCAGGGGGAGGATCGGGAAGATCCGCCGGACGCTCACCAGCGAGAGCAGCCCGGCGACGACCGCGGAGACCGTCAGCACCACCCGCGCCCAGTTGTGGCCGCGCCACACGAAGAACGCGAACACGCAGGCCAGGGCCGCCCACACCATCCCGATCACGAGCACGACCGTCACGGCCGCCGCGAGGCCGCCGCGGGTGAGGTTGGTGTCCCCGGCCTGGCGCAGCTGGCGCATGGCCTGGTCGAGGATGGAGCTGCGGTTGATGGCGGTAATGCCGACCACCAGGAAGACGAATGTGAGTGCCGAGACGACCCAGGTGACGATCGCCGCGGCGCGCACGGTGCCGGGCACACCGGGCCGCTGCCGCGGACCCCCGGAACCGGGATGATGCGGTCCCTGCGGATACGGAGCCGACTGGTACGGGCCCGGCTGGTGGGGGCCCGGCGGCTGGCCGACCGGGCCCGGGGGTGCGCCGGGATGGGTCGGGGACGGCGGCCAGGCGCCGTACCCGTATGTCGGCGGGGGCTGCTGCGACGTGCCCGGGTCGCCGGGCCGGGGGTCGGACGGCTGCTCCCCCCGCGGGCCCTCGGCCTCTTGCAGCACGGCCTCGGCGGCGGGGGACCGGCCGGCGTACCAGTCCCGCGCGGGCCGGCTCCACAGCTGGCCCACCGTGAAGGCGAGCAGCACCCCGAACAGCGGGTCGGCCGCCAGCGAGGCGCACACGACCACCACGGCCAGGCCGGTCAGGACGCCGCGCACCAGGCGGCTCCCCTGCAGCGCGTAGCCGCCGAGCACCCCGACGACTGCGGCGCCCGCGCCGGCCACCAGCAACAACACGTGCAGCAGGGATGTCATCTCGGCCACCGACACGTGCATCCCGGGCACCGAGGAGGAGCCCAGCGCCTTCGCGATCGCCTCCCGCGTGGCGATCGAGTGCAGCCCGGCGAGTGCGTCGTACGCGCTCGCGACCAGGAGTACGGCGGCAACCACCGTGCCCCACCCGCCCGCGGTCACCTGGACGGGACGGTGCTTCGCGCGGGACTCGTCCATTGGCTTATTGCATCACGAGCGCGCAAACCGGCCCGTGGGGTCCGACCGGCTTCCCGTGCAGGAGTGACCTGCGTCACACAGTGCCCGGGCCGGACCGGGCGAGCCCGCAGCAGGCGGCGTTCCCGCCTCCGGGACCGAACTAGTCTCGAAGCATGAGCCAATCTCCTGCCCCGGTCGAGCCGCAGCGGCTGAACCTCTACGAGGTGGCGCCCAAGCTGACGAACGCCTACCTCCACCTGGAGAACGCAGTACGCAGCTCCGGCATCGACGCCACCCTCTACGAGCTGATCAAGACGCGCGCGTCGCAGCTCAACGGCTGCGCGTTCTGCCTCGACATGCACACCAAGGACGCCCGTGCCGCCGGCGAGACCGAGCAGCGCCTCTACGCGCTCAACGCCTGGCGGGAGATCCCGCTGTACACCGAGCGCGAGCGCGCCGCACTGGCCCTGACCGAGGCCGTCACGCTGGTCTCCGAGACCCACGTCCCCGAGGACGTCTGGGACGATGCCTCGAAGGTCTTCTCGGAGGAGGAGCTGGCCCAGGTGCTGATGGCGATCGTGGCGATCAACGGCTGGAACCGGATGGCGATCGGCACCCGCCAGGCGGCCGGCGACTACCAGCCGGGCCAGCACTGACCGGACTCGGCCGGAGGTCGAGGTGGCCGGGTCAGCCGGTCACCGTCAGCGCCAGCCCGTCCCCGGCCTCGCCCGAGACCTCCACCTCGACGTGCTGGCCGTCGCTGACCTGGCCCCCGATCAGCATCCGGGCGAGCGGATCCCCGATCGCGGTCTGCACCAGGCGGCGCAGCGGCCGCGCGCCGTAGGTCGGGTCGTAGCCCTGCTCGGTCAGCCACTCCCGCGCCGCGTCGGTGACGGTGACCGTGATCCGTCGCGGCGCGAGCCGGTTGTCGAACGCGGCCAGCTGCAGGTCGACGATGTGGGCCAGCTCCTCACGGGAGAGCGCGTCGAACATCACGACCTCGTCGAGCCGGTTGAGGAACTCCGGCTTGAACGAGGACCGCACCAGGCCCATCACCTGTTCCCGCCGCTGCTCCTCGCCCAGGGTCGGGTCCACCAGGAACTGCGAGCCCAGGTTGGACGTCAGGATCAGCACCGTGTTGCGGAAGTCGACCGTGCGTCCCTGGCCGTCGGTCAGCCGGCCGTCGTCGAGCACCTGCAGCAGGATGTCGAAGACCTCGGGGTGGGCCTTCTCCACCTCGTCGAGCAGCACGATGGAGTACGGCCGGCGGCGGACCGCCTCGGTCAGCTGGCCGCCCTCCTCGTAACCGACGTACCCGGGCGGGGCACCGACCAGCCGCGCCACCGAGTGCTTCTCGGAGTACTCGCTCATGTCGATGCGCACGACCGCCCGCTCGTCGTCGAACAGGAAGTCCGCCAGGGCCTTGGCCAGCTCGGTCTTGCCGACGCCGGTCGGGCCCAGGAACAGGAACGAGCCGGTGGGCCGGTTGGGGTCGGAGATGCCCGCACGCGAACGGCGTACGGCGTCGGAGACCGCCGACACCGCGGAGCCCTGCCCGATCAGCCGCTCACCGATGATCTCCTCCATGCGCAGCAGCTTCTCGGTCTCGCCCTCGAGCAACCGCCCGGTGGGGATGCCGGTCCAGGACTCGACCACGTCGGCGATCTCGGCGGGGCCAACCTCCTCGCCGACCATCCGGTCGCTCGACTCGGTCTCGGCCTCGTCGACGGCCTCGATCTGCTTCTGCAGTGCCGGGATCCGGCCGTAGAGGATCTCCGAGGCGGTGGCCAGGTCGCCGGAGCGCTGCAGCCGGTCGGCCTCGACGCGCAGCTCATCGACCTGCTGGCGCAGCTCGCCGGACCCCTCCAGCGCGGCCTTCTCCTTCTCCCAGCGCGCCTCCAGCCCGCGCAACTCCTCCTCCTTGTCTGCGAGGTCGGCACGCAGCCTCGAGAGCCGCTCCCGGGTGGCCTCGTCGGTCTCCCGGTCCAGGGCGAGCTCCTCCATCCGCATCCGGTCAACCGACCGGCGCAACTCGTCGATCTCGACCGGCGAGGACTCGATCTCCATCCGCAGCCGGGAGGCCGCCTCGTCGACCAGGTCGATCGCCTTGTCCGGCAGCTGCCGACCGCTGATGTAGCGGTCCGACAGCATCGCGGCCGCGACCAGCGCGGCATCGGTGATCTCGACCTTGTGGTGCGCCTCGTACTTCTCCTGCAGCCCGCGCAGGATCGCGACGGTGTCCTCGACACTGGGCTCGCCCACGAACACCTGCTGGAACCGGCGCTCCAGCGCCGGGTCCTTCTCGATGCGCTCGCGGTACTCGTCGAGCGTGGTGGCACCGATCAGGCGCAGCTCGCCGCGGGCCAGCATCGGCTTGAGCATGTTGCCGGCGTCCATCGAGGAGTCGCCGCCCGCGCCGGCTCCGACGACGGTGTGCAGCTCGTCGATGAAGGTGATGATCTGCCCTTCGGAGTCCTTGATCTCCTGCAGGACCGCCTTGAGCCGCTCCTCGAACTCGCCGCGGTACTTCGCCCCGGCCACCATTGCGGCCAGGTCGAGGGAGAGCAGGCTGCGCCCCTTGAGCGAGTCCGGGACATCGCTGTCGACGATCCGCTGGGCGAGTCCCTCGACGACGGCGGTCTTGCCGACCCCGGGGTCGCCGATCAGGACGGGGTTGTTCTTGGTGCGCCGCGACAGCACCTGGACGACGCGACGGATCTCCGCATCCCGGCCGATGACCGGGTCGATCTTGCCCTCACGCGCGCGGGCGGTCAGGTCCACGG
>JBOHDO010000003.1:0-15782 GCA_050699415.1 Marmoricola sp. | reverse complement strand
GTGCTGGGCGTCACATTGAGTTTCGGCATGATCGGTTTCTATGACGACTACCTCAAGGTCACCCGGCAAACAAATGCCGGCTTTGCCGGCCGCACGCGTTTTGCCGCCGAGTGGGTGATCGCGGTGGTCGCCTGCACCGCGCTCGCGTCCCTGGGCAAGGGCGCGATCGCGACATCGCTGGTGTTTCCGTTCTTCAAGGAGTTGGTGATCAATCTCGGCTGGGCCTTCGCACTGCTCGGCGCCTTCGTCATTGTCGGCGCCGGCAATGCGGTCAACCTCACCGACGGGCTCGACGGCCTCGCCACCGGCGCCTGCATGCTGGTGTTCGGCGCGTACACGTTCGTCAACATCTGGCAGAACAACCAGTGGTGCGAGCGGTCCCACGTGGCCGCGGTGACCTGCTACCACGTCCGGGACCCGCTCGACCTTGCCGTGGTCTCGGCTGCCATCACCGGCGCCTGCTTCGGGTTCCTGTGGTGGAACGCGTCCCCGGCCAAGATCTTCATGGGCGACACCGGGTCGCTGGCGCTCGGCGGGGCGGTGGCAGGCTTGGCCGTGCTCACCCGCACCGAGCTGCTGCTGGCCCTGCTCGGTGGCCTGTTCGTCATCCAGACGCTGTCGGTGATCCTGCAGGTCGGCTTCTTCAAGCTCACCGGCGGCAAGCGGCTGCTGCGGATGGCGCCGCTGCACCACCACTTCGAGATGCGCGGGTGGGAGGAGGTCACCGTGGTCATCCGGTTCTGGCTGATCGCCGGGATCTTTGTGGCTGCCGGCCTCGGGGTGTTCTACGGCGAGTGGGTGGCGAGGTGAGCATGGTGGGTCCGGTCTGGCTGATCGCCGGGCTGTGCCGGTCGGGGTTGGTTGTGGCTGCCGGCCTCGGGGTGTTCTACGGCGAGTGGGTGGCGAGGTAGCCCGTGGCAGGCCCGGTCGACCTGGACGAGCTCGGCTCCCGGGACAGCTGGGAGGGCGTCCGTGCCGTGGTGGCCGGGCTGGGCGTCTCCGGCTTCGCCGCGGCCGACAACCTGGTGCACCTGGGCGCCACGGTCACGGTGCTCGACGAGTCCGAGGCCGGTGACCGGCCCGAGAAGGCCACGTTGCTGCAGATGCTCGGCGCCTCGGTACGCCTCGGCCCGGGCAGCACGGCCGCGCTGCCCGGGGACACCGACCTGCTGGTCACCTCGCCCGGGTGGCGGCCCGACGCGCCGTTGCTCGCGCAGGCGCTCGCCGGCGGGGTGCCGCTGTGGGGGGAGGTCGAGCTGGCGTGGCGGCTGCGCGACCCGGACAACCGGGCCCCCTGGCTGGCGGTCACCGGCACCAACGGCAAGACCACCACCGTGCAGATGCTCGAGGCGATGCTGCGGGCCGCGGGCCTGCGCACGGTCGCCTGCGGCAACGTGGGGCTGCCGCTGACCGAGGTGGTCATGGACGGCAGTGCGTACGACGTGCTCGCGGTGGAGCTGTCCAGCTTCCAGCTGCACTACACCAGCTCGATGCGCGCCCGGTCGGCCGCGGTGCTCAACCTCGCCGAGGACCACCTCGACTGGTACCCGGACCTGGCGGCGTACGCCGCGGACAAGGGCCGGATCTACCACGGCGTCCGCGACGCCTGCGTCTACAACGTCGCCGACCCGACCACCGAACAGCTGGTCCGCGATGCGGAGGTGGTGGAGGGCGCGCGTGCCATCGGCTTCACGCTGGGCACGCCCCGGGTCGGCATGCTGGGGGTGGTCGACGACGTGCTGGCCGACCGGGCGTTCGTGACCGAGCGGCAGACCTCCGCCGTGGAGCTGTGCACGGTCGGGGAGCTCGCCTCGAGCGCGCCGCACCACGTTGCGAACTCGCTCGCAGCCGCGGCGCTGGCCCGGTCGTTCGGTGTCCCCGCGGCGGCGGTCCGCCAGGCACTGGTCTCGTTCCGTCCGGACGGCCACCGCATCGCCGAGGTGGGCGTGGTCGACGACGTCGCGTGGGTCGACGACTCCAAGGCCACCAACCCGCACGCGGCGCTCGCCTCGCTGCGCGGCTACGACCCGGTGGTGTGGGTCGCCGGCGGCCTCGCCAAGGGTGCCCGGTTCGACACCCTGGTGCGCGAGGTCGGCGGCCGGCTGCGCGGTGTGGTCTTGCTGGGGCGCGACGCCGGGGTGATCCGTGACGCCCTGGCGCGACACGCGCCCGAGGTCCCCGTCATCGAGGCCGCGGTCGGTGAGACTGCGGACATGGACCGGCCCATGGACCGGGTGGTGGTGGCGGCGGCGCGGCTCGCGCGCCCGGGCGACACCGTCCTCCTGGCTCCCGGATGCGCGTCCATGGACATGTTCGCCGACTATGCCGCGCGCGGCGACGCGTTCGCCGCGGCCGTGCGACGACGGCAAGCAGACCGATGACCGACTGACCACAGCGACGAGTGAGCGAGGACCGGTGACCGTCAGCACGCAGCAGTCGCGCACCAGGTTCGAGGCCACGGCCTCCGCACAGGTGCGGGGGCTGCTCGGCCGACTACGCAGCCGGGTCCGTGAGCTCCGCGCCCTGCTCGACCGGCCGCTGGCGACGTACTACGTGCTGCTCGGCGCGACCGCGCTCCTGCTGGGCATCGGCCTGATCATGGTGCTCAGCGCCTCCAGCGTGGAGTCCTACGTCCAGCACGGCCACGACAGCTACTACTGGGCCACCAAGCAGGCGTTGTGGGTGGCGATCGCGATGCCGTGCGCCTGGCTGGCCATCCGGCTGCCGCAACGACTGATCCGCGCCGCGGCGTGGCCGTTGCTGGGCGTCTCGGTGATCATGCTGGCACTGACCCAGACCGGGCTCGGCGTGATGGTCAACGGCAACCAGAACTGGCTCGCGCTGGGCCCGCTGCAGGTGCAGCCCTCGGAGGTCGCCAAGTTCGCGCTGGTGCTGTGGTGCGCGGACGTCTACGCACGCAAGGACCGGCTGCTGGCGTCCTGGCGGCACATGCTGGTGCCGGTGGTCCCCGTCATCGTGGTGGTCGCGGCGCTGGTCCTGGTCGGCGGGGACCTCGGCACCGCCCTGGTGATCTTCGCGATCGCACTGGGGATGCTGTGGGTGGTCGGCGTTCCCGCCCGGCTGTTCGTGGGCGCGGTCAGCCTGGTCGCAGCCGCGGCGCTGTTCCTCGCCGCGAGCAGTCCCGAGCGGCTCACCCGCATCACGTCGTTCGTCAACCCGTTCCAGGACTTCCAGGGATCCGGCTGGCAGGCCGCCCACGGACTGCTCGGCATCGCCAGCGGCGGGCTCTTCGGCAAGGGGCTGGGCGCCAGCCAGCAGAAGTGGGGCAACCTGCCCGAGGCCCACACCGACTTCATCTTCGCCATCCTGGGCGAGGAGCTCGGCCTGGTCGGCACCATCTTGGTGCTGCTGCTCTTCCTCGCGCTCGCGTACGCCGGCATCCGGGTGGCGATGCAGACCCAGGACCGGTTCGTGCGCTACACCGCTGCCGGGGTGACGATCTGGCTGATGGCCCACGTGATCATCAACATCGGCATGGTGCTGGCGCTGCTCCCGGTGATCGGCATCCCGCTGCCGCTGGTCTCCTACGGCGGCTCCTCGCTGGTGCCGGAGCTGGTCGCGTTGGGGCTGGTCATCGGCTTCGCCCGCCGCGAGCCCGAGGCCGCGGCCGCGCTGCGCGACAAGCGTCGGGCTCGGCGTTCCGGCCGCGGAGTCGCCGGCCGCAACGCCGCCTCCGGACCGCGATGACCACGCCATGACCACGCCATGACCACGCCATGACCACGGTGTTGCTCGCCGGGGGTGGCACGGCCGGACACACCTCCCCCCTGCTCGCCACCGCCGATGCCCTGGTCCGGCAGCAGCCGGACGTGGCGATCACCGCTCTGGGCACCGAGCGCGGCCTGGAGACCCGGGTGGTCCCGGCAGCCGGCTACCCGCTCGAGCTGGTCCCGCCGGTGCCGATGCCCCGCCAGCCCGGCCCCGACCTGCTGCGTGTCCCGGGGCGGGTGCGCGCCGCCCGGGACGCCGCCCTGGAGGTGGTGGACCGGGTGCGCCCCGACGTGGTCGTCGGCTTCGGGGGCTACGTGTCCGTGCCGGCGTACCTCGCGGCGCGGCGGCGTCGGCTTCCGCTGGTGGTGCACGAGGGCAACCCGGTGCCCGGCCTGGCCAACCGGCTGGGCGCGCGGCTGACCCGCCACGTGGCGACCAGCTTCCCGGGCACGCCGCTGCCGCACGCGACCTACATCGGCCTGCCGATCCGGCGTGAGATCGCCACGCTGGACCGAACCGCGATGCGCGGCCGGGCCCGTGCCGAGCTGGGCCTCGACGCCGATCGGCCGACCCTGCTGGTCACCGGCGGCTCCCAGGGCGCCCGGCGCATCAACCAGGCGCTGCTGGAGACCGCGCCCGACCTGCGGGCGGCCGGTGTCCAGGTGCTGCACATCGTCGGCCCGAAGAACACCGACATGGCGCCGGGCCCGGTCGAGGGGGAGGATGCCGGCGTGCCGTACGTCGTGCTGCCCTACGTCGACCGGATGGACCTGGCCTACGCGGCGGCGGACGCCGTGGTGTGCCGGGCCGGCGCCAACACCGTCACCGAGGTCGCCGGCATCGGGCTGCCCGCCGTCTTCGTCCCGCTGCCCATCGGCAACGGCGAGCAGGCGCGCAACGCCCGCCCGGTGGTCGCGGCGGGTGGGGCGCTCATGGTCGCCGACGCCGCCCTCACGCCCCAGTGGGCCCGCTCGGTCCTGCCCGACCTGCTGTGCGACGAGGCGCGGCTGGCGTCGATGTCCCGGGCGGGCGCCGACCTGGTGCCGCTGGACGCCGACGTCCGGCTGGCAGCGATGGTGCTGCAGGTGGCGGGGGATGCGAGGTGAGGGTCCCGCCGCCCGACGCGCTGCTCCCTGCCGAGGAGCTGGGCCGGGTCCACTTCGTGGGGATCGGCGGCGCCGGCCTGTCCGGGATCGCCCGGATCATGCTGGCCCGCGGGGTCACGGTCTCCGGGAGCGACGCCAAGGCCTCGCCGACTCTGGAGGCGCTGCGCGCCCTCGGAGCGGCATGCGCGGTGGGACATGCGCCCGAGCACGTGCACGGTGCCGACACGGTGGTGGTCTCGACCGCCGTACGGGAGGACAACGCCGAGGTGGTCGAGGCGCGCCGGCTGGGGCTGCGGCTGCTGCCCCGTTCGGCGGCCCTGCAGGCGGTGATGGCGGGACGTCGCGTGGTCGCGGTGGCCGGCACGCACGGCAAGACCACGACCACGTCCTTGCTGACCGTCGCGCTGCAGCACTGTGGTGCCGATCCCAGCTTCGCCATCGGGGGCGAGCTCAACGAGTCGGGCTCGAACGCGCACGACGGTTCCGGGGAGCTGTTCGTCGCCGAGGCCGACGAGAGCGACGGCGCGTTCCTGGTCTACTCGCCGTACGCCGCCCTGGTCACGAACGTGCAGGCCGACCACCTCGACAACTACGGCTCCCCGGAGAACTACCGCGCCGCGTTCGAGGAGTTCGTCACCCATCTCGACCCCGACGGCTTCCTGGTGGCCTGCACCGACGACCCCGGCGCCGCCGGGCTGGCCGCACACGCCCGCGAGGACGGTCGCTCCGTGGTCACGGTCGGGACCGGTCCGGACGCCGACGTCCGCGCCGAGGGGCTGGCATTCGACGCCGGTGGGTCGCGGTTCGGCGTGGTCGAACGAGGACGCAGGCTGGGCGAGGTGGCCCTGCAGATCCCGGGCCGCCACTACCTGCTCGACGCCGCGATGGCACTGGCGTGCGGCCTCCGGCTCGGCTACGGGTTCGAGGAGCTGCGGCGCGGGCTCGGCCTGTTCACCGGCACCCGTCGCCGGATGGAGCTCAAGGGGCAGGCCGGCGGGGTCCGGGTCTACGACAGCTACGCCCACCACCCGCAGGAGATCGAGGGGGACCTCGAGGCGGCACGGTCCCTGGCCGGAGCGGGTCGGCTGCTGGTTGCGTTCCAGCCGCACATGGTGTCGCGGACCCGGGTGTTCGGCCGGGAGATGGGGGTCGCGCTGGGGGACGCCGACGCGGTGGTGGTGCTCGACGTGTACGCCGCCCGCGAGGACCCCGAGCCCGGGGTGACGGGTGCGCTGGTCGCGGCAGCCGTCCCGCTGCCGCCCGACCGGGTGGTGTTCGAGCCGTCATGGTCGGCCGTCGCCGGGCACCTGGTCTCCTGGGCCCGGCCCGGGGACCTGGTGCTCACGCTCGGGGCCGGCGACGTCACCCTGCTCGGGCCGGAGATCCTCGAGGGGCTGACGCAGGGGAGTGAGGATGGCTAGCCGGATGCCGTGGTCCCGTCGGTCCGCCAGCCTGACCAGCAGGCGCCGCAGACGGATCCTGGGTGCGCGGCTGCGCATCCTGCTGGCCGTCGTGCTGGTGGCGGCCGTCGTGGTCGCCGGAGGCTGGCTGCTGTACTTCTCGTCGTACCTGACCGCGCAGCGGGTGACGGTCACCGGTGAGCACCAGACCACGGCACAGCGGGTGCTCCGGGTCGCGAAGGTCCCGACCGGCACGCCGCTGGTGCGGCTCGACCTCGGCGCGATCCGGGCGCGGGTGGAGGGGATTCCCGGGGTGCGCAGTGCGCAGGTGTCGCGCGCATGGCCCCATACCGTGGACATCGAGGTGACCGAGCGGCACGCCGTGGCGGTGGTCGCTCGCGGCCGTGGCCCGCAGGGCCTGCAGGGCGTGGACGCCTCCGGGGTGGTGTTCGGGCACTACCGGAACCGGCCGCCCCGGTTGCCGCTGATCCGCGCACGGGCCGGTGTCAGCGCGGAGGCCCTCGGCCAGGCCGCCCGGGTGGCCGGCTCCCTGCCGGGGTCACTGGCCCGCGAGGTCGACTCCATCCGGCTCGACGCCCACGACCAGATCAGGCTGCAGCTGCGGCACGGCCGGGTGGTGCTGTGGGGGAGCGCGGCGCACAGCGACCGCAAGGCGAAGGTGGCCGCCGTACTGCTGCGGCGCAAGGTCCAGCAGGTGAACGTGACGGTCCCCGACCGGCCGTCCACCCGGCGCTGACCCGTCCCGGATCCGGGCCGGAGACAATTTCTGGCGTGTCGTGGGCGTGTTGCCGGGTTTGTCCTTGCCCGATGCCTACCTTGGTCGCACGGCCCCAGGTTGACATAACTATAACCCTTTACTTGAGGGTTAGGGTTCGTCGGCCGGGACGGACAGGTGAACGAACTACCAGACCAGAAGCGAGGCACCCGCCGTGGCAGCACCACAGAACTACCTGGCCGTGATCAAGGTCGTGGGGATCGGTGGTGGTGGAGTCAACGCCGTCAACCGGATGATCGAGGTCGGTTTGAAGGGCGTGGAGTTCATCGCGATCAACACCGATGCCCAGGCACTCCTGATGAGCGATGCCGACGTCAAGCTCGACATCGGGCGCGAGCTGACCCGCGGGCTCGGCGCGGGCGCGAACCCCGAGGTCGGCTGCAGGGCCGCCGAGGACCACGCGGACGAGATCGAGGAGGTCCTCAAGGGGGCCGACATGGTCTTCGTCACCGCGGGCGAGGGCGGTGGCACCGGCACCGGAGGCGCACCCGTGGTCGCGAAGATCGCGCGCTCGCTCGGCGCGCTGACGATCGGCGTGGTCACCCGGCCCTTCGCGTTCGAGGGCCGCAAGCGGGCCGCCTCCGCGGAGGAGGGCATCGACATGCTCCGCGAAGAGGTCGACACGCTGATCGTGATCCCCAACGACAAGCTGCTCTCGATCTCCGACCGCAGCGTGAGCATGCTCGACGCGTTCAGGCAGGCCGACCAGGTGCTGCTGCAGGGCGTCTCGGGCATCACCGACCTGATCACCACGCCGGGCCTGATCAACCTCGACTTCGCCGACGTCAAGTCGGTGATGTCCAACGCCGGCTCGGCGCTGATGGGCATCGGCTCGGCGCGGGGTGACAACCGGGCGGTCGAGGCCGCGGAGCTGGCTGTGTCCAGCCCGCTGCTGGAGGAGTCGATCGACGGGGCCCAGGGGGTGCTGCTCTCGATCGCGGGCGGTTCCGACCTCGGTCTGTTCGAGATCAACGAGGCGGCGGCGATGGTCTCCGAGGCGGTGCACGCCGAGGCCAACATCATCTTCGGAGCCACCATCGACGACGCACTGGGCGACGAGGTCCGGGTCACCGTGATCGCGGCCGGCTTCGAGGGCGGCCACCCCAAGCGGCGTGAGGGCGGCCTGCAGCGGCAGCAGGCGCCGGCCCAGGCCCAGACCCAGGAGGAGACCCGGGCGGCCGCCCGCAACGTCGCCGCGCAGCGCAGGTCCGGTGAGGCGGCCCCGCGGGAGCAGCGCGAGCCGGCGACCGTGGGCGCCCCGGCGTCCCGCAACACCGGCAACGACCAGTCGGGCGGCTCCGCGGCGAGGCCCGCAGCCCCGTCGTCGCCGGCCCGCGGTCAGTCCGAGCCGCAGCGCGGGTCGCAGGAGTCCGGCGACGAGCTGGACGTCCCCGACTTCCTCAAGTAGGCATCCCGCCTGGTGTACGCCTTCCGCACCACCACGGGCCCCGTCGACCTGGCCTTCACGGACAGGTACGGCGGGGTCAGTGATGCCCCGTACGACGAGCTCAACCTCGCGATCGACGGCGCCGACGACCGCCGGTCGCTGGCGGAGAACCTCCGACTGCTGCGGGCGGACTTCGCGCCCGACGACGAGCTCGTCGGCCTTCACCAGGTGCACGGGGCCGCCGTCGAGGTGGTGGAGCGGGGCTGGACCGGCACGCGGACCGACGGTCGTCCCGACGCGGACGGCCTCGTCACCGCGCGCCGCGGGGTGACCCTGATGGTGCGTGCGGCCGATTGCGTGCCCGTGCTGCTCGCCGACCCGGTCGCCGGCGTGGTCGGCGCGGCCCACGCCGGCAGGCCCGGTCTGGCGGCCGGGATCGTCCCTGCGGTGGTCGGCCGGATGCGTCGGCTCGGGGCGGACCGGGTCACGGCCTGGGTCGGCCCGCACGTGTGCGGGGCCTGTTACGAGGTCCCCGAGGCGATGCGGGCCGAGGTCGGCGCCACGGTCCAGGCCGCGGTCGGGACCACCTCGTGGGGCACCCCGTCGCTCGACCTCGGCGCCGGCGTCCGCAGCCAGCTGGAGGCCGCCGGGGTAGGGGTCGTCGTGGCCTCCCGGTGCACGCGCGAGTCCGCGGACCTGTACTCCCACCGGCGCGACGGTGAGCGGGCGGGCCGGCAGGCCGGCCTGGTGAGGATCCGGCCGTGAGTGCGGGTCCGGCCGAGGGCAGCGGGCGGCGACGCCGGCAGCTGGCCGCCGGCCTCTCCACGGTGCGGGAGCGGATGGCCGCGGCGTGCTCCGGCGCCGGACGCGACCCGGCCGAGCTGACGCTCACGGTGGTGACGAAGTTCTTCCCCGCGAGCGACGTACGACTGCTGGCCGGGCTCGGGGTCACCCACGTGGGCGAGAACCGGCACCAGGAGGCCCGGGCGAAGGTCGACGAGTGCGCCGACGTGCCGGGGCTGTGGTGGCACTTCGTGGGCGGGCTGCAGAGCAACAAGGCGGCGGCGGTCGCCGCGTACGCCGACGTGGTGGAGAGCCTCGACCGGACCAAGCTGGTCGCGCCGCTCCAGCGGGGCGCCCAGGATCGCGGGCGCGAGCTCGACGTGCTCGTCCAGGTCGGCCTCGACCCTCCGGGGGTCGGCCACCGCAACGGCGCCGATCCCGACGAGGTCCCCGCCCTGGCAGAGGCCGTCCTCGCCGCCGGGTCCCTGCGGCTGCGCGGTGTGATGGGGGTCGCACCTCTCGGTGCGGACCCCCGGCCGGCGTTCGAGCGGCTGGCCGAGGTGGGACGGGTGGTGCGTGGGCTGGCGCCGCAGGCGAGCTGGATGTCCGCCGGCATGAGCGCGGACCTGGAGCAGGCCGTCCGCTGCGGTGCGACACACGTGCGGATTGGGTCCGCAATCCTCGGGGAGCGACCGCGGATCGAGTAGTTTTCAAGGGTCGGCAGTAATCTCGCGCCCCGCGCGAGGCACAAGGTGGAGTTGAGGGAAGAGGCTCATGAGCGAGCGCAGCGAGCGAACCATCGAGCACGGCGCGTGTGGTGCCTCATGCGCGAGCGGACCGAAGGGAGCACACGCATGAGCAACGCGATGCGGAAGATGGGCGTCTACCTCGGCCTGCTCGAGGACGCCGATGGCGAGTACGCCGGGCTCGACGAGGCCGAGGGCTACGACGAGCCCACCCGGTCGGCGCAGGTCGAACCGGCTCGTCCGGTCGCCAACCTGAGCGAGCGTCGCCGTCAGGGCACCGGTCCGCGCCAGGCGCCGGCGTCGGTGGCGATGTCGCGGATCGTGACGCTGCACCCGCGTACCTACAACGAGGCCCGGGTGATCGGGGAGAACTTCCGCGACGGCGTCCCGGTGATCATGAACCTCTCGGAGATGGACGACACCGACGCCAAGCGGCTGGTCGACTTCGCCGCCGGCCTTATCTTCTCGGTGCGCGGCTCGATCGAACGGGTCACCAACAAGGTCTTCCTGCTCTCCCCACCCAACGTCACCGTGGCTGCGGAGGAGAAGCAGCGCCTGGCCGAGGGTGGCTTCTTCAACCAGAGTTGAGCCGTCCATGCACCTTGTGGGCCAGATCGTCCACCTGGTCCTGTTCTGTTTCCTGGTCCTGCTGCTGATCCGCCTGGTGGTCGACTGGATCCAGATGTTCGCGCGGGCCTGGCAGCCCTCGGGACCCCTGGTGGTGGTGCTGGAGAGCGTCTACACGCTGACCGATCCCCCCGTGAAGGCGCTGCGGCGGCTGATTCCCCCGCTCCGGCTGGGACAGATGATGCTCGACCTGAGCTTCCTGGTGCTGATCGTGGTGGTCTACGTCCTGTTGCGGCTCGACGAGTCGTTCCTGCTGGGCTAGCGCCTGCTCACGGGGGAGGAGATACAGTTCTCAGCGCACGCAGCCAACGAGCGAGAACGACGATAAGGGTGAGGTCATGCCGCTGACGCCTGTGGACGTGAGCAACAAGCGTTTTACCCCGGTGCGACTGCGCGAAGGGTATGACATGGGGGAGGTCGACCAGTTCCTCGACGAGGTCGAGTCGGAGCTGAGCCGGTTGACCAAGGAGAACGAGGACCTGCGTTCGAAGCTGACCACTGCCCAGGGTGGCAGCACCGGTGGCGCCCAGGCGACGTCGTCTGGTACGTCGGCCGCGAAGCAGGCCGAGTCGGCCACGACCGCGCCGGCCGCGAGTGAGCAGAAGTCCGCCGCCACCGAGCAGATCAAGGTCACCACGGTGGGCGAGGCATCCTCCGCGGCCGCGAGGCTGCTGGAGATCGCCACGCGCAACGCCGACGAGCTGGTCGGCCAGGCCAAGGACGAGGCTGACGGCATCGTCGGAGCGGCACGCACCAAGGCGGAGCGCCTGGAGTCCGAGACCAAGGCCAAGGCCGAGAAGATGGAGGCCGACGCGCGGTCGCGGACCCAGATGCTCGACACCGAGACCGGGGCCAAGCGCAAGGAGATGCTCGGCCAGCTCGAGAAGGACCGCGACGAGCTGGACGGTCACGTGTCGAACCTGCGCTCCTTCGAGCGCGAGTACCGCAGCCGGCTGCGGGGCTACTTCAACCAGCAGCTCGCCGCCCTCGACGGCAAGGGCGAGGCCGGTGACCTGCCGACTCCGGAGGAGGGTGAGCCCGCGGCCCCGAAGCGGCTGAAGTCGATCCTCGGCGAGGAGCAGCCGCAGTCCTGACCCCGTGGAACGGGTAGGATGGGCACTCACAGGCGTTGGAGCCGTTATCAGCGGCGAGCCTCCGGAAGAACGGCCACGGCCCAGTAGAACCGGACGGGTGGGCCCGTCACAGCCTTCATGAGCGGCCGCATCCCGCCCGGCGGAGTGCGGCAAGCGGGGTGGTACCGCGGCCCCCGGGTGATCCCGGGTCGTCCTCGCGCAGACAGCGCAAGCGACGTGACCCGCAGGAGCCAGCCGTGACCTATCCCAAGGCGTCGACCGACCCGGCCGGCGGACCGGTGCCCGCGAGCCCGCGCTTCCCCGAGATCGAGCAGCGGGTGCTGGACTACTGGGCCGCCGACGACACCTTCCGCGCCAGCGTCGAGCAGCGTCCGGCCGGTGAGGACGGCGAGAACGAGTACGTCTTCTACGACGGCCCGCCGTTTGCCAACGGCCTGCCGCACTACGGCCACCTGCTCACCGGCTACGTCAAGGACCTGGTCCCGCGCTACCAGACCATGCGGGGGCGGCGGGTGGAGCGCCGGTTCGGCTGGGACACCCACGGCCTGCCGGCCGAGCTCGAGGCGATGAGCCAGCTCGGCCTGAAGACCACCGACGAGATCCGCGACCTGGGCATCGAGAAGTTCAACCAGGCCTGCCGCGCCTCGGTGCTGCGCTACGCCGACGAGTGGTGCGAGTACGTCACCCGCCAGGCACGGTGGGTGGACTTCGACCACGACTACAAGACGATGGACCCCGTCTACATGGAGTCGGTCATCTGGGCGTTCAGGTCGCTCTACGACAAGGGCTGGGTCTACGAGGGCTTCCGCGTCCTTCCGTACTGCTGGAACGACGAGACCCCGCTGTCCAACCACGAGCTGGGGATGGACGACGACGTCTACCGGATGCGGCAGGACCCGGCGGTCACCGTCGGCTTCGCCCTCGACGCAACCGGGGCGGACGCGGTCCTCGACGGGGCGGCCGTGCTGGTGTGGACCACGACGCCGTGGACCCTGCCGAGCAACCTCGCGGTGATGGTCGGCTCGGACATCGACTACGTCGTGGTCGAGGCGGGTGTGCCCGGCACCGACCGGACCGCACGGTACCTGTTGGCCGAGGCACGGGTGCCGGCGTACGCGCGAGAGCTGGGTGAGGAGCCGGTCGTGCTCGGCCGCTACCAGGGTAGGGACCTGGTGGGCCGCACCTACACGCCGCCGTTCTCCTACTACGAGGGTCGTGCCAACGCGTTCCGGGTGGTGGCGGCCGACGACGCCGTCACCACCACCGACGGCACCGGCGTGGTGCACACCGCCGGGGCGTTCGGTGAGGTCGACAAGGAGATCACCGACCGGGAGCACATCGAGGCGGTGATGCCGGTCGGCAGGGACGGCAGGTTCACCCACCCGGTCGCCGAGTACGCCGGCATGCTGGTCTTCGACGCCAACCCGCACATCATCGACCACCTGAAGGCGGCGACCCATGGCGACGGCGACCCCGGGTCGGTCACGCCCGGCACCGTGCTGCTGCGCCGGGAGACCTACGACCACTCCTACCCGCACTGCTGGCGGTGCCGCGAGCCGCTGATCTACAAGGGGGTGGAGTCCTGGTTCGTGCAGGTCACCGCCTTCAAGGACCGGATGGTCACCCTCAACGAGGAGATCACGTGGGTGCCCGGCCACATCAAGCACGGCCAGTTCGGCAAGTGGCTGGCCAACGCCCGGGACTGGTCGATCACCCGCAACCGGTTCTGGGGCTCCCCGGTGCCGGTGTGGAAGAGCGACGACCCGGCCCACCCGCGGATCGACGTCTACGGCTCCTTCGAGCAGATCGAGCGCGACTTCGGGCGGCTGCCGCGCGACCACGAGGGCAACCCGGACCTGCACCGCCCGTTCGTCGACCAGCTGACCCGGCCCAACCCCGACGACCCGACCGGGGGGTCGACCATGCGCCGGGTCGAGGACGTGCTCGACGTGTGGTTCGACTCCGGCTCGATGAGCTTCGCCCAGGTGCACTACCCGTTCGAGAACGCCGAGTGGTTCGCCGGGGTCGAGCAACCCGACGGCACCTTCGCGGGCGGGCACTTCCCCGGCGACTTCATCGTGGAGTACATCGGCCAGACCCGCGGCTGGTTCTACACCCTGCACGTGCTGGCGTCGGCGCTGTTCGACCGACCGGCGTTCTCGACCTGCGTCAGCCACGGCATCGTGCTGGGCTCGGACGGACAGAAGATGAGCAAGTCGCTGCGCAACTACCCCGACGTGCGCGATGTGTTCGACCGTGACGGCGCCGACGCGATGCGCTGGTTCCTGATGAGCAGCCCGATCCTGCGCGGGGGCAACCTGATCGTCACCGAGCAGGGGATCCGCGAGGGTGTGCGCCAGGTGATCATCCCGCTGTGGAACACCTGGTACTTCCTCAGCCTCTACGCCAACGCGGCGGCTCCGGGGGAGGGCGGGTACGACCCGATGCTTCGCACCGACTCCACCGACCTGCTCGACCGGTACGTCCTCGCCAAGCTGCGGCAGTACGTCGAGCAGATGACCCGGGAGATGGACGACTACGAGATCGCGGACGCGTGCGACGCAACCCGGGGCTTCCTCGACGTGCTCACCAACTGGTACGTCCGCCGTTCCCGTGAGCGGTTCTGGGCAACCGGCGAGCACGACGCGACGGAGACCCGGGCCGCGTTCGACACCCTGGCGACCGTGCTGGAGGTGGTGTGCCGGGCGACCGCGCCGCTGCTGCCGCTGACCACCGAGGAGGTCTGGCGCGGCCTCACCGGGGAGCGGTCGGTGCACCTGGCCGACTGGCCCGACCCCGCATCCCTGCCGGCCGACGACACCCTGGTGGCAGCGATGGACCGCGTCCGCGAGGTCTGCTCGGCCGCGTCGGCGCTGCGCAAGGCAGCCGGGCTGCGCAACCGGCTCCCGCTGCATGAGCTGACCGTGGTGGTCGCGCACGCGGCGGCACTGGGGCCCCTGACCGCGATCGTGGCCGACGAGGTGAACGTCAGGTCCGTGACGCTGGTCGAGGCCACGGACCCGGCGGCCGAGCGGTTCGGCGTCTCCCAGCGGCTCACGGTCAACGCGCGTGCGGCGGGTCCGCGCCTGGGCAAGCACGTCCAGCTGGCCATCCGTGCCGCCAGAAATGGCGACTGGTCGCTCGGGGACGACGGCACCATGATCGCGGGGGGACAGGTGCTGGTCGAGGGCGAGTACACCCTCGAGACCGTGGCGGACGACACCACGACGGATGCCACGGCCACCATGATGCTGCCGCACGGCGGCTTCGTGGCCCTGGACACCGAGGTGACCCCGGAGCTCGCGCGCGAGGGACTGGCCCGTGACCTGGTCCGGGCGGTCCAGCAGGCCCGTCGCGAGGCGGGGCTGCAGGTCTCCGACAGGATCGAGCTGCGCGTGCTGGCCGACGACGTCGTCTCGGAGGCGGCGCGGGCGCACCGTGACCTGCTCGCCGCCGAGACCCTGGCCACCGTGCTCGAGGTCCCGGGGGCCGCCGGGGACCGGGTCGACGGGCAGGCAGTCGCGCTCGGCGACGGCCGCAGCGCCGTGCTCGAGCTCCGGAAGGCCCGTTCATCTCCCGGAGTGGCTGGTTGAAGCCCCCGCGGCATCACCGTATTCTCGCGCCACCTGTCCCGCATCGGCGCAGCGCTCCCACCACAGGATCGGATCGAGGTATCCCAGCATGGCGACCAAGTCCAGGCGTTCCCTGGTGAACCGCGCCGGAGCTGCAGCCCGCAAGGCGGTCACCAAGAAGTCCTCGGCCGGGTCGTCGGGGGCCACGGGGAAAGCCACGGGGAGAGCCACGACGAAGGCGCCGGCCAGGACGGCCGCGAAGAAGGCGGCCACGAAGAAGGCGCCCGCGAAGAAGGCGGCCACGAAGAAGGCGCCCGCGAAGAAGGCGCCCGCGAAGAAGGCGCCCGCGAAGAAGGCGCCCGCGAAGGCGCCCGCGAAGAAGGCGCCCACGAAGAAGGCGGCCACGAAGAAGGCGGCCACGAAGAAGGCGCCCACGAAGAAGGCGCCCGCGACGAAGGCGCCCGCGAAGAAAAGCACCGCGAAGAAGTCGTCCCGCTCGCGCGGCACGGCGCGCGGACGCGGCCCGTCCGCCCTGGTCG
>JBOHDO010000002.1:0-29573 GCA_050699415.1 Marmoricola sp. | reverse complement strand
GCAGTGCGTCGCACTTGACAGTGGACTTGCTGTGGTGCGCGCCCTTGTGGATCTCGACCAGGCCGCGGTAGGAGGAGCGGCCGCCGCCGCGCGCCACCGACTTCGAGATGATCGTCGAGGACGTGTGCGGCGCCAGGTGCAGCATCTTCGCGCCGGCGTCCTGGTGCTGACCTTCGCCGGAGAACGCGACCGAGAGCACCTCGCCCTTGGCGTGCTCTCCCATCAGCCACACCGCCGGGTACTTCATGGTGACCTTGGAGCCGATGTTGCCGTCGACCCACTCCATCGTGGCGCCGGCCTCGGCCTTGGCCCGCTTGGTGACCAGGTTGTAGACGTTGTTCGACCAGTTCTGGATCGTCGTGTAGCGGCAGCGGCCGCCCTTCTTCACGATGATCTCGACGACCGCCGAGTGCAGCGAGTCGGAGCTGTAGATCGGCGCGGTGCAGCCCTCGACGTAGTGCACGTACGCGTCCTCGTCGACGATGATCAGGGTGCGCTCGAACTGGCCCATGTTCTCGGTGTTGATCCGGAAGTAGGCCTGCAGCGGGATGTCCACGTGCACGCCCGGCGGCACGTAGATGAACGAGCCCCCCGACCACACCGACGTGTTCAGCGAGGCGAACTTGTTGTCGCCCACCGGGATGACGGTGCCGAAGTACTCCTCGAAGGTCTCCGGGTGCTCCCGGAGCGCGGTGTCGGTGTCGAGGAACAGCACGCCCTGCTCCTCGAGGTCCTCGCGGATCTTGTGGTAGACCACCTCGGACTCGTACTGCGCGGCCACACCGGCCACCAGCCGCTGCTTCTCGGCCTCGGGGATGCCGAGCCTGTCGTAGGTGGCGCGGATGTCCTCGGGCAGCTCCTCCCAGCTGGCGGCCTGCTGCTCGGTGGACCGGACGAAGTACTTGATGTTGTCGAAGTCGATGCCGCCGAGCTCGGCGCCCCAGGCCGGCATCGGCTTGCGGTGGAACATCTTCAGGCCCTTGAGCCGGCGCTTGAGCATCCACTCCGGCTCGTTCTTCTTCCCCGAGATGTCGCGCACCACGGCCTCGGTGAGGCCGCGTTGTGCCGAGGCGCCGGCGACGTCGGAGTCGGCCCAGCCGAACTCGTACCGTCCGAGCCCCTGTAGCTCCGGGTTGCGTTCCTCGATCGAGGTCATGTCCTCACCGGTTCCTTTCTCGGTCGTGGTCTGGGGTGTTCGGCCCCGCCGGGGCCCTCGGCCCCCGCGGGGATGCAGGTGGTGCACACGCCGTCGCCGTGGGCGATGGTCGCGAGCCGCTGCACGTGGCTGTCGAGCACCCGGCTGATCGCCGCGGTCTCCGCCTCGCACAGCTGGGGGAACTGGTGGGCGACGTGCGCCACCGGGCAGTGCTGCTGGCACAGCTGCTCGACCAGCGCGTGGCCCGCGGCCGGGAGCTCATGCGCACTGGCGGCGTAGCCCTCGTCGGTGAACACCCGGGCGAGCACCTCCACGGGGCCCATCTCCGGGTGCGCCTGGGCGACCGCAGCGAACTCACGCTCGATGAAGCTCATCCGGCGCTGCGCGAAAGCACGCACGGCCTCCTCGCCTCCGGTCTCGGCGAGGAACCGCAGCGCCTCGGCCGCGAGGTCGTCGTACTGCTGGTCGAAGCGGTCCCGCCCGGTCTCGGTCAGCGCGAACACCCGCGCCGGACGACCCCGTCGACGCACCTGGACGCCCCGGGGCTCCCCCGCCTCCAGCACACCGTCGGCGACGAGCTGGTCGAGATGGCGTCGTACGGCGGCCGGGGTCAGGTCGAGGCGCTCGGCCAGCGCGGCCGCGGTCGAGGGGCCGTTGACCAGGATCGACCGTGCCACACGCTGCCGCGTGGGCTCCTCGAGCGCGTGCTCGGTGGTCCGGTCGATTTCCACAACACCAGTGTGCCGTTATTGCCGGGGGCGCTTCAAGTAAGGCTCCCCTCACCTGCGCGGCCGGCCGGCAGCCGAGGAGTCCCGACGTTGCAGGCCGGCTCCAACAATGGCACGCCTCGGGGGCGCACCAAGGCCGCACCTCGGCTCGACGAGCAAGGTCCTCGGAGGCTCGCTGTTCGGCGCTTCGCGCCTCAACGCTCGCTCGCTCGGTACGAGCTCGAGCGAGCTCGGCTCGACCTCGCTCACTCGCGTAGGCTCGCCGCGTGCCTGGATCAATCCTCGGAAACTCCGTCCGCCGGGTCGAGGACCCGGACCTGCTCACCGGACGCAGCAGCTTCGTCGACAACATGCGCATCGACGGGACCGCCCAGGCGGTCTTCGTGCGCAGCCCGTTCGCACACGCCCGGGTCACCGCGGTCGACACCGACGAGGCACGGCAGGCGCCGGGCGTGCTGGCCGTGCTGACCGGCGCCGACCTGGGCGACCCGCCGGTGCCGCCGTTCATCGAGGCGCCGGGCAGCAAGCGCGGCGCGCTCGCCACCGACAAGGTGCGCTACGTCGGGGATCCCGTGGCCCTGGTCGTGGCCGAGACCCGGGCCCAGGCCGTTGACGCCGCCGAGCTGGTCGACGTCGATTACGACGACCTCCCGGTGGCCGCGGACGTGGAGTCCGCGCTGGCGCCCGGAGCGCCCCTGCAGTTCGAAGAGCTCGGCAGCAACATCTCCGTGGGACAGCGCGACCCCGACGACTCCGACCCGTTCGCGGGGGCCGACGTGGTGGTGCGGCTGCGGATGGAGAACCAGCGCGTCGCGGTCGCGCCGATCGAGGGCAACGCCGTCCTCGCCGTACCCGACCACGACGACGGTGACGGGCTCACCGTGTACGTCGCCACCCAGCAGCCCCATATGGTCCGCGACGGGCTCAGTGGCTACACCGGCCTGGCCAGGGACCGGATCCGGGTGGTCGCGCCGCACGTGGGTGGAGCGTTCGGCGGCAAGGCCGGCGTCGGGCCGGCCCACGTCGCGGTGATCGCCGCGGCACGACGCGTAGGCCGCCCGGTCGCCTGGGCGGAGACCCGCAGCGAAGCCATGATCTCGATGCAGGGGCGCGGCCAGGTCCAGTACGCCGAGCTCGGCCTCACCCGCGACGGGCACATCGTGGGGCTGCGAGCCCGCGTGCTCGGCGACTGCGGCGCGTACGCAGGGTTCGGCGGCACCTTCGCCACCGGCCCGACGTACCTGATGTCGGAGGGGCCCTACCGGATCCCGCAGCTGCGCTACGACGGTGCCGCCGTGCTCACCAACACCGTCCCGAACGGCGCGTTCCGGGGCGCGGGTCGACCCGAGGCCACCGCGATGCTCGAACGGCTGGTGGACCTCGCGGCCGACGAGCTCGGCCTGGCTCCCGAGGAGCTGCGCCGACGCAACCTGCTGCGGCCCGACGAGTTCCCGCACAGCACCCACACCGGCGCCCGCTACGACGTCGGCGACTACGACCTGCCGCTGCGGGAGGCGCTGCGGATCGCCGACGTGGACGGGGCGCGAGCCGAGCAGCGCCGGCGCCGGGAGTCCGGTGCCGCGAAGCAGCTCGGAATCGGGATCGCGGTGTATGTCGAGATCACCGGGTTCGGCGGCACGGAGTTCGGGTCGGTGCAGCTCGACTCCGAGGGCAACGCGACGGCCATGGCCGGCACGTCGGCGCACGGCCAGGGACACGCCACGTCGTTCTCGATGCTGGTCTCGGACACGCTGGGCATCCCGATGGAGCGGATCAGCTACCTGCAGTCCGACACCGCCAGGGTGCGCAGCGGCGGCGGCACCGGCGGTTCCCGGTCCCTGCAGATGGGCGGCAACGCAGTCCGGCAGGCGGCCGAGGAGGTGCGCGAGAAGGCGCTGCAGGTCGCCGCAGCCATGCTGGAGACCTCGCCCGCAGACGTCGAGCTGGACGGTGACGGGTTCGCGGTCCGCGGCGTACCGTCCGCCCGGGTCGACTGGCCAGCCCTGGCCTCCTACGCCCACGAGCACGACGGCGGGCTGGGCTCGGACACCGACTTCCACCAGGATGGCGCCACGTTCCCCTTCGGCGCGCACGTCGCGATCGTCGAGGTCGACACCGAGACCGGCTTTGCCACCCCGCTGCGGCACGTGGCGGTCGACGACTGCGGCACCGTGCTCAACCCGCTGATCGTGGCCGGGCAGCAGCACGGCGGCAGCGTGCAGGGCATGTCGCAGGCGCTGTGGGAGCACTTCGTCTACGACGCCGACGGCACCCCGATGACCTCGACCTTCGCCGACTACGCGATCCCGACCGCCGCGGACACCATCGACCTCGAGGTGTCGAACACCGAGACGCCCACGCCGCTGAACCCGCTCGGCGCCAAGGGCATCGGCGAGTCGGCGACGATCGGCTCGACGCCGGCGGTGCAGAACGCCGTCGTGGACGCGGTGCGCCACCTCGGCGTCCGCCACCTCGACATGCCCTGCACGCCCGAGCGCATCTGGCGGGCCGTCGAGGACGCCCGCGCAGGACACCCGGCACAGCTGTGGCGGGAGCCACCGCCGGTGTTCGCCGATCTCCCCCGTCGCGGCATCGACACCCCCCAGGACGGCGGCGCCGAGATCTGAGCGGCGACCGCGCCGTGAGCCGGGCTCCGTCCCCTCCGTAGAATCCGCGTGTGCCCTCTTCCCCCTCCGATCTCGCTGTCGAGGTCCGCGGGCTCGTGATGAGGTACGGCGACAAGATGGCCGTGGACTCGCTCGACCTCGCGGTGGCACGCCACACCGTCACCGCGGTCCTGGGGCCCAACGGCGCCGGCAAGACCACCACGCTGGAGACCTGCGAGGGCTACCGCAGGCCACAGCACGGCACCGTGCGCGTGCTCGGCCTGGACCCGGTGCGCGACCGCCACCGGGTGCTGCCACGGATCGGCGTGATGCTGCAGGGCGGCGGCGCCTGGAGCGGGGTCCGCGCGATGGAGATGCTGCGCCACATCGCCCGGCTGCACGCGCATCCGCTCGACGTCGACGCGCTGGCCGAGCGGGTCGGGCTCGGCGACTGCGGACGCACGCCGTACCGCAGGCTCTCGGGCGGCCAGCAGCAGCGGCTCGCACTCGCGATGGCCGTGGTGGGCCGGCCCGAGGTCGTCTTCGTCGACGAGCCCACCGCCGGGATGGACCCGAAGGCACGGCGCACCACCTGGGACCTGCTCGACGAGCTCCGCCACGACGGGGTCACGGTCGTCCTCACCACCCACTACATGGAGGAGGCCGAGCACCTCGCCGACCGGATCCACATCATCGACCACGGCCGAATGATGGCCAGCGGGACGCCGCTCGAGCTCACCCGGGGCGGCTCCCGGGCGACCATCCGGCTGGTGGTGACCCGGCCCTTCCCGCCGGGGTCACCCGCCTCGCTGCAGGCCGCGCTCGGCGCCGGGACGCAGGTGCACCAGCTCGACGAGGTCTCCGTGCTGGTCTCCGGCCCGGCCGACTCCACCACGCTGGCCAAGGTCTCGCGGTGGTGCCAGGACAACGACGTGCTGCCGGAGTCGCTGACGATGGGCCAGCGCAACCTCGAGGACGTGTTCCTCGAGCTGACCGGGCGGGAGCTGAGCCCACAGTGACCTCGACGATCCCGACCTTCTCCCCGATGCCCGGAGCGGCCCCGCTGCCCCGGATGGTCGCGGCGCAGGCCCGGATGGAGGCCCGGCTGATGCTGCGCAACGGCGAGCAGCTGCTGCTGGCCGTGGTGATCCCGGTGATCGTGCTGATCGGGGGCGTGCTGGGCGCCGAGCACCTCCACCTGCACCTGTCCGAGCGGCCGGTGGACGTGTTCACCCCGGGGGTGCTCGCCCTGGCGATCATGTCCACGTCGTTCACCTCCCTGGCGATCGCGACCGGCTTCGAGCGCCGGTACGGCGTGATCAAGCGGCTCGGATCGTCCCCGCTCCCGCGTTCGGGCCTGCTGGCCGGCAAGATCGGCGGGCTGCTGTTCGTGGAGGTCCTCCAGATCGTCGTGATCGGCATCGTCGGCGCGCTGCTGGGCTGGCACCCGTCGGCGGCTGCGGGCACCGTCGTCGGGTTCGTGGTGTGCCTGGTGCTGGGCACTGCGGCCTTCGCCTCGCTGGGGTTGTTCGTGGCCGGCGTGCTCCGGGCGGAGGCCACCCTGGCGGCGGCCAACCTGGTCTACCTGCTGCTGCTGGCCGGCGGCGCGGTGGTGCTGCCGGTCTCGTCGTACGGCGGCTGGGGCCAGGTCGCGCACTGGCTGCCCTCCGGGGCGCTCGGCGAGGCGATGCGCGCGGCCCTGATCGACGGACACGTGGCCGGGCTCGACCTGGTGGTGCTGCTCGGCTGGGCGGTGCTGGGCACGGTGCTGACCGCACGGACGTTCACATGGGAGTGAGCAAGCAGGTGACAGACCCGGCGACCGGGCAGGTGCCCGTGGCACGGGCGGGGACCGTCGCCGACCTCAGCCGTCACCTGCATGCCTTCGGGTGGGCCTCCATCGCCACCAACGTGCTGCTCGTGGTCACCGGCGGCGCCGTGCGACTGACCGCCTCCGGGCTGGGCTGTCCGACCTGGCCACAGTGCCACGCGGGGTCGTTCACCCCCCGCGGCGAGATGAACATCCACTCCGCGATCGAGTTCGGCAACCGCACCCTGACCTTCGTGCTCGCCGCGGTCGCGATCCTCACCTTCGTGGCCGCCTGGCAGTCCCGCCGCCGGGAGCTGCGCTGGCTCGCGTTCGGGATCGGGATGGCGATCCCGGCGCAGGCAGTCCTGGGCGGCATCAGCGTGCTCACCGACCTGAACCCGTGGGTGGTCTCGCTGCACCTGCTCAGCTCGCTGGTGATCATCACGGTCGCGGTGGTGTTCCTGTGGCGGATCGACCGTCGGCTCCCTCGCCCGGCCCCGCTCGCCTGGGCCATGTTCGCCGCCGCCTGGGCCGTGCTCTACATGGGCACCGTCGTCACCGGCGCGGGGCCGCACGCCGGCAACGCGCACAGTCCCCGCAACGGGCTGTCGACGCTGCAGACCAGCCAGCTGCACGCCGATCTGGTGTTCCTGTTCCTGGGCCTGACGATCGGACTGCTGTTCGTCGTACGACGGACAGCAGCACAACGCCCCGTCGTGGTGCTGCTCGCGGTCTCGCTGGCGCAGGGCGTGGTCGGGTTCGTGCAGTACTTCACCGGGCTTCCCATCGTCGCCGTCGGGTTCCACATGCTCGGGGCCGCGCTCGTCGTCGCGACCGCGACCTGGGCGCTGCTCACCTGCGGCCGACCGGCCCCCGTCCGTGGCGATGCCGCCGCGGACGCGCGCGCGGAGGCGGCCGCCGGCGGACACTGAGCGGCACACCACCGGATGCGTGGGGCCGTGACGGCGTGACAGACTCCGAAGCGTGATGCCGCCAGCGAACCAGGGCGCCGGGAGCCTCTCCGAGGTCCCGGCGGACATCGCTGAGCCGCAGGCCGTCCTCGGCCCGCTCACCACCTCGGCAGCCTTCCTCGTGGTCAGCGTCTCCGACGCCGAGGACGCCGACAAGCGGGTGCTCGACGTGGCCGCGGACGTCGGCTCGCTGGTCCGGGCGGTCGGGTTCCGTGACCCTGAGGCGCAGCTGACCTGCGTCGTCGGCCTCGGGTCGGGCCACTGGGACCGGGTGCGCCCCCCGGACGCGCCCCGGCCCGCCCAGCTGCACCCGTTCCACGCCGTCCACGGCGCGCAGCACGAGGCACCCGCGACCCCCGGCGACGTCTTGTTCCACATCCGTGCCTACCGCGCCGACCTCGTCTTCGAGCTCACCCGCCAGCTGGTCGCGGCGCTCGGCACCGACGTGCGCGTGGACGACCACACCGTGGGCTTCCGGTACTTCGAGACCCGCGACCTGCTCGGGTTCGTCGACGGCACCGAGAACCCGACCGGCCGCGAGGCGGCGGAGGCCGTGTTCATCGGGTCGGAGCAGGAGCCGGAGTTCGCCGGTGGCAGCTACGTCATGGTCCAGAAGTACCTCCACGACCTGGACGCCTGGGACGCGCTGTCCACGGAGGAGCAGGAACTCATCATCGGGCGCACCAAGCTCGACGACATCGAGCTCGACGACGACGTACGCCCCGACAGCTCCCACGTCACCCTCAACACCATCGTCGACGACGACGGCACCGAGCGCGACGTGCTGCGCGGCAACATGCCCTTCGGCGACCCCGCCACCGGCAAGCAGGGCACCTACTACATCGCCTACGCCGCCGATGCGGCCGTCACCGAGCTCATGCTCGAGCGGATGTTCGTCGGCGTCCCGTCGGGCAACTACGACCACATCCTCGACGTGTCGACCGCGGTGACCGGGTCGCTGTTCTTCGTGCCGTCGCTGGAGCTGCTGGAGTCGCTCGCCCCCGACGAGGACCGCGACCCGGCAGCAGCGATGGCGCCCGAACCCGTCCCACACGCGGTCGACGAACTCGCGATCGGCAACCTGAGGAGGGCGCAACAGTGAGCAGCAACGACGACCAGGCCGTGACCGTGCAACCCGTCTCGGAGGCGGTGGGTGCGTCCAACCTGCACCGCTGGCTGGCACCGGTCCCCGACGCCGCCTGGACCGAGATCGCCGAGGAGGCCTCGCGCACGTTCCGGCGCAACGTCGCGGGCCGCCGGGTGGTCGACGTGCGCGGGCCGCTCGGGGTCGAGGCGGCCGCGGCGAACACCGGCCACATGACCACCATCGAGGCACCGGGCGACGGCATCCGCAGCCGACTGCGCCAGGTCGCACCGCTGGTGGAGGTGCGGGTGCCGTTCACGGTGCAGCGGGACGCGGTCGACGACGTGCTGCGCGGCTCGCAGGACTCCGACTGGCAGCCGGTGAAGGACGCCGCCACCACGCTCGCGCTCGCCGAGGACCGGGCGATCTTCGAGGGCTACCCGGCCGCCGGGATCGGCGGCCTGGGCCCGGACTCGGACAACGAGCCGGTCTCGCTCCCCGGCGACCCACGGGAGCTCCCCGACGCCGTGGCGCACGGCGTCTCCGAGCTGCGGCTCGCCGGGGTCGAGGGGCCGTACGCCCTGGTGCTCGACGCCGAGCTGTACACCGAGGTCTCCGAGACGCGCGACCACGGCTACCCCATCCGCGCCCAGCTCGAGCGCATGCTGGAGTCCGTCGTGTGGGCGCCCGCGCTCAGCGGCGGCTACCTGGTCACCACCCGCGGCGGTGACCACGAGCTGGTCCTCGGCCAGGACGTGTCGATCGGCTACCTGGCCCACGACGCCGACACCGTCGAGCTCTACCTGCAGGAGTCGCTGACGTCCCTGGCCTACACCGCCGAGGCCTCGGTCGTGCTCACCCGGTGACGCGGAGCGAGGGGTCGCGGGCCGGGTCAGGGCCGGCCGGCGTGGGGTACGTCGACCCGGACGGCGAGCAGCTCCGCCTCGCGGGCGTTCTTGCGGGCCTCCTCCTGGAAGTCCGGGGCCGCACAGGCGTAGAGGGTGCGGCCGTCGGCGCCACCCAGCATGCACGCGAACACCCCGGTCCCGGGGCGGATCTCCTCAATGATCTCGCCGCCCTCCCGCACCCGGACCAGCCTGCCTCCCAGGGCGTCGGCGACCCACAGCGCACCCTCGGCGTCCAGGCAGCACCCGTCCGGGGCCACGACGAGGCCGGCCAGGGCCGACTCCTGCTCCCGGTCGGTCGGCAGCTCCCCGAACCGCGCCCACACGCGCCGATTGCGCAGTGAACCGTCCTCGCCGACGTCGAACGCGCTGACCCGGTTGCCGAAGGTCTCGTCGACCAGGAGGACCCCGTCGTCGGTGATCACGCTGCCGTTGGCGAACCACATGTCCTGCGCCACCTCGGTGACGGCGCCGTCGGGGTCGACCCGCAGCAGGCTGGCCGGAGCCACGGGGGCGCCGTTCATCAGGTCGAACCCGAAGTTGCCCACGAACGCACGCCCGGCCGCATCGACCACCATGTCGTTGGGATGCCCGGTGACGTGAGCCGACAGGTCGGCGTGGCTGGCCAGGGTGCCGTCCGGCTCACGGCGCAGCAGCAGGGCGTCACGCATCGAGATCACCAGCAGCCGCCCGTCCGGGAGCCAGCCCAGCCCGGAGGGCTGCTGCGGCACCTCCGCCTCGACCCGCACGTCGCTGCCGTCCTCGGCCGCGGAGAGCACGCGGTAGGTGTAGAAGTCCGCGAACCAGATGCGGTCCTCGTGCCAGCGCGGGCACTCCAGGTAGGAGAACCCGGTCACGACGGTGGCGATCTCGCGGCTCATCGTTCCTCCTCAGCGGTAGCGGAAGCCGTCCATGAACCGGCGGAACAGCCCGCCCCGGCGCGGCAGCGGCGGGGCCGGCGGCGGGGTCCTCGGTCGCTGCGACGCGATCGGCTTGTCGTAGTCGGTCCGCCGGATCGTGTCGATGACCTGCTGCTCGGTGTAGTCCTCGGAGCCCTCGATCACCGGCACGTATCCCACCAGGACACCGTCGCGCATCACCTGCGCCTCGAGGGCGGCCGTGCCGTCGGAGTCCCAGGTCGCCTCGCGGCCTTCGGAGAGCCGCACCCTGACCCCGAACTGGTGCACGCCGACCCGGGCCAGGTCGGCGTTCGTGCCGAGGTCGCGCAGCTCGTCGACCACGCGACGTGCCTTCATCTCCTCCATGGTGCCCCGAGCGTACCTGCGGGGTGGAGCCGCTCACCGGAAGCGGAAGCGGCCGACGAACAGATGCCGGTCCTCAGCGCTGCAGCAGCGGCTCGACCGCCACCACGACGAACAGCAGCGAGAGGTACATGTTCGAGGCGTGGAACAGCCGCATCGGCCTGACCACCGATAGCTCGTTGCTGTTCCGGGCTCGGTGCAGCATGACGTGGGCCTGCACCAGGAACACCGCACCCAGCAGGGCGGCCACGACCGGGTAGACCGGCCCGGTGTGGGCCACCGGCCAGAACACCAGGGACGTGGCCACCATCACCCAGGAGTAGGCAACGACCTGCCGTGCGACACCGGCGGCATCCCGGCGCACCGGGAGCATCGGCACGTCCACCCGGGCGTAGTCCTCCCGGTAGCGCATCGCCAGCGCCCAGGTGTGCGGCGGGGTCCAGAAGAACACCACCAGGAACAGCACGAAGGGCGCCCAGTCCAGCCGACCGGTGACCGCGGTCCAGCCGATGATCGTCGGGAAGCAGCCGGCGATGCCGCCCCAGACCACGTTCTGGGTGGTACGCCGCTTGAGCAGCATGGTGTAGCCGAACAGGTAGAACACGCACGCCGCGAGCGCCAGCCCCGAGGACAGCCAGTTCACGAGGAACCCGAGCAGCAGCGTGGCCGCCACCCCGAGGGCGAGGCCGAAGACCAGGGCGGCTCGCGGGGAGACGATGTGCCGGGGCAGCGCCCGGCGGCGGGTGCGCCGCATCTGCTCGTCGATGTCGCGGTCGTAGACGCAGTTCAGCGCGTTGGCCGCCCCGGCCGAGAGGGTGCCGCCGACAACGGTGGCCACCACCAGGCCGAGTGGCGGTACGCCGCGCTGGGCGGCGAACATCACCGGCACGGTGGTCAGCAGCAGCAGCTCGATGACGCGAGGCTTGGTCAGTCCGACGTACGCCGCGACCACGTCGCGCAGGGTCGCGGGGACCGTTCGCGTCTCGACCCCCTCGCGCGGGATCGAGACGCCGGGGTCGACCGCGGTCATGCAGCTGCCCTTCGTCAATGGCGATGTGCCGGTGGTCCCTCTGCGGGCGATCCCGCGTCGGGGCGGAAGCAGTCTATCGGCCGGCGCAGAGGGCCCGCAGACAGGGAGGTCGCCTGGCTCCTCTGTCTGCGGGACCTCTGAGTAGGCTCGGCACGTGACTTCCGTGACCAAGCGCACGCTGGAATGGACCGACCTCGACGACCGGGCCGTGGACACGGCCCGATGCCTGGCGATGGACGCCGTACAGAAGGTCGGGAGCGGCCACCCGGGCACCGCGATGAGCCTGGCCCCGGTGGCGTACCTGCTCTTCCAGAAGCGGATGCGGCACGACCCCGCGGACCCGAACTGGTCCAACCGTGACCGGTTCGTGCTCTCCTGCGGGCACAGCTCCATGACGCTGTACACCCAGCTCTACCTCGGCGGGTTCGGCCTGGAGCTGGAGGACCTGAAGGGCTACCGGGTCTGGGGCAGCAAGACGCCCGGCCACCCCGAGCACGGCCTGATCGCCGGGGTCGAGACCACCACCGGCCCGCTGGGCCAGGGCGTGGGCAACGCGGTCGGGATGGCCCTGGCCGCCCGCCGCGAGCGCGGCCTGTTCGACCCGGATGCGGCTCCGGGGAGCAGCCCGTTCGACCACCACATCTACGCGATCGCCTCCGACGGCGACATCGAGGAGGGCGTCGCCTCCGAGGCCAGCTCCCTGGCCGGCCACCAGCAGCTCGGCAACCTGACCCTGATCTACGACAACAACCAGATCAGCATCGAGGGCGACACCGACATCGCGCTGAGTGAGGAGGTCGCCCAGCGCTACGAGGCCTACGGCTGGCACGTCCAGCACGTCGACTGGACCCACGCCGGCAACCACGCCGACGGAGGGCAGTACAAGGAGGACCTACCCGCACTCTGGGAGGCCCTGGAGGCCGCCGAGGCGGTCACGGACAAGCCCAGCATGATCGTGCTCAGCACGATCATCGGCTGGCCCGCGCCGAACAAGCAGAACACCGGCGCCGCGCACGGCTCCGCGCTCGGCGACGACGAGGTGGCCGCCACCAAGAAGGTGCTGGGCTTCGACCCGGACAAGACCTTCGTGGTCGAGCCCGAGGTGGTCGAGCACACCCGCAGCCTGCGCGAGCGGGGCAAGCAGCTCGGCGCCGAGTGGGACCAGAGGTACGCCGCCTGGGCCGAGAAGAACCCCGACGGTGCGAAGCTGCTGCAGCGGATGCGTGAACGGCGGCTGCCGGACGGCTGGGCCGACCTGCTGCCGACCTTCGAGGCCGACGAGAAGGGTCTGGCCACCCGCAAGGCGTCGGGCCAGGTGATCAACGCCGTCGCCGAGGCACTGCCGGAGCTGTGGGGCGGCTCGGCCGACCTGGCCGGGTCCAACAACACCAGCATCGAGGGCGCGGCCAGCGTCACCCCCGAGGAGTGGCAGACCGACGACTGGCAGGGCGGACCGTACGGCCGGGTGCTGCACTTCGGCATCCGCGAGCACGCGATGGGGTCGACCATGAACGGCATCGCGCTGCACGGCGGCACCCGGGTCTTCGGTGGCACCTTCCTGACCTTCTCCGACTACATGCGACCCGCCGTACGCCTGGCCGCGCTGATGGGGCTGCCGGTCACCTACGTGTGGACCCACGACTCGATCGGCCTGGGCGAGGACGGACCCACCCACCAGCCGGTCGAGCACCTGGCCGCGCTCCGCGCGATCCCGGGCCTGGACGTGATCCGGCCGGCCGACGCGAACGAGACCGTCGCGATCTGGCGGGCCGTGCTCGAGCACACCGACCGACCCGCGGGGCTGGCGCTTACCCGGCAGAACGTGCCCACGTTCCCCCGGGGCACCGACGCCGAGACGGGAGAGCACTGGGCGGACGCCACCGGCGCGACGAAGGGCGGCTACGTACTGCTCGACCCCGACCGGGAGCCCGACGTCATCCTCATCGGCACCGGCTCGGAGGTGCAGCTGGCGGTGCAGGCCCACCGGCAGCTGGCGGAGAAGGACATCGCCGCGCGCGTGGTGTCGATGCCGTGCCGGGAGTGGTTCGACGCCCAGGACCAGGCCTACCGCGACAGCGTGCTCGCGCCCGGCGTACGGGCCCGGGTCAGCGTCGAGGCCGGGGTGGCGCAGTGCTGGCACGACCTGGTCGGCGACGCCGGCCGCTGCGTGTCCCTGGAGCACTTCGGCGCCTCGGCGGACTACGCCCGGCTCTACACCGAGTTCGGGATCACGGCCGATGCGGTCGCCCGGGCCGCCGAGGACAGCATCGACGCGGCCAGAAAGGGCAGTGAGCCGCACTGAGCACCGCAACAACAGCACCCGAGACCAACAAGGAGGAACATCGCATGTCGGATCGACTGGCGCAGCTCTCGGAGGCAGGAGTCAGCATCTGGCTCGACGACCTGTCCCGCGAACGGCTCGAGACCGGAAACCTCACCGACCTCATCAAGAACTCCTCGGTGGTCGGGGTGACCAGCAACCCGACCATCTTCGCCAAGGCCCTCGACGAGGGCGAGCGGTACGACGCCCAGGTGCGCGAGCTCGTCGGCAAGGGAGCAGACGCGGCCACCGTGGTCCGGGAGCTGACCACCACCGACGTCCGGGACGCGTGTGAGGTGTTCCGTGACGCCTTCGACGCCACGAACGGGGTCGATGGCCGGGTCTCCATCGAGGTCTCCCCCGACCTCGCCAACGACACCGCGGCGACCGTGCAGGAGGCCAAGGACCTCTGGGCCAAGGTCGACCGGCCCAACCTGTTCATCAAGATCCCCGCCACCAGCGCGGGCTGGCCGGCGATCACCGAGACCCTCGCCGCCGGCATCCCCGTCAACGTCACCCTGATCTTCGGGCTCGACCAGTACCGCCACGTCATGGAGGCCTTCATCGAGGGGCTCGACCGGGCCCAGCAGAACGGCCACGACCTGTCGAAGATCCACTCGGTGGCGTCGTTCTTCGTCTCGCGGGTGGACACCGAGATCGACAAGCGGCTGGAGGCTGGTCAAGAGGGCGGTGCCGATGCCGGCCTGCGCGGGAAGGCCGGCGTCGCCAACGCCAGGCTGGCCTACCGGGACTACGAGGAGTTCTTCACCGGCGAGCGCTGGGAGCGCCTCAAGGCGGCGGGCGCGACCGACCAGCGGCCGCTGTGGGCCTCCACCGGAGTGAAGAACCCCGACTACGCCGACACCATGTACGTCACCGACCTGCTGGTGCCCAACACGGTGAACACGATGCCCGAGAAGACCATGGAGGCGTTCGCCGACCACGGCGACGTCGGCTCCGGCGACCAGGTGCACGGCCACTACGAGGAGTCGGACCGGGTGATGGCCGACCTCGCCGACGCCGGCATCGACTACGACGACGTGATCCGGGTGCTGATCGAGGAGGGCGTCGAGAAGTTCCAGAAGTCCTGGGACGACCTGTTCGCCACGGTCGAGAAGGGCATGAAGGCCGCCGGAGGCCAGGAGTGAGCACGTCGTGGAACACCGTCTCGGGTGACGGCTCCGCGACGTACGAGCTTTCCTTCGGCTACCACGACGAGGAGGCCTACGCCGCCACGGTCGAGGGCCTGGTCGCCGACCGGGTCGCCTCCGGCATGGCCGGACGCGACGCCACGTTGTGGGGCCGGGCAGCCGAGTCCGAGGCGGGCAAGCGGCTGGCCTGGGTGGGGCTTGCGCAGGAGTCCCGGGAGCTGGTGGACCGGGTCTCCGCGCTGAAGCAGGAGCTCAACGCCGCCGGCCTGGACCACGTGGTGCTGTGCGGCATGGGCGGCTCATCGCTGGCGCCCGAGGTGATCTGTCGCACCCACGGCGTCGCGCTGACCGTGGTGGACTCCTCCGACCCCGACTATGTGCGCGGCGCCCTGGCTGACCGGCTCACGCGCAGCATCGTGGTGGTCTCCAGCAAGTCCGGCAGCACCGTGGAGACCGACAGCCAGCGGCGGGCCTACGAGGCGGCGCTGCGTGAGGCCGGTCGGGATCCGCGCGACCACCTGGTCGTGGTGACCGATGCCGGGTCCCCGCTGGACGAGTCCGCGCGCAAGGACGGCTACAAGGTGTTCAACGCCGACCCCGACGTCGGTGGCCGCTACTCCGCGCTCACCGCCTTCGGGCTGGTGCCCAGCGGCCTCGCGGGGGCCGACATCGGCCGGCTGCTCGACGAGGCCGCCGCGATCCAGCCGCACCTGGAGTCCGACGACGTCGACAACCCTGCGCTGCGGCTGGGCGGGCTGCTGGGTGCGGCGTACGCCGCAGGCGCCGACAAGGTGGTGCTGGCCGACCACCACTCCGGGCTCGTGGGGTTCGGTGACTGGGCAGAGCAGCTCGTCGCGGAGTCGACCGGCAAGCAGGGAAAGGGATTCCTGCCGGTCGTCGTTCCCGGCGTCGAGGCGCCGAACTTCTCCCCGAGCACCCCCGATGAGCTCCTGGTGACCCTCGGAGAGGCGTCCGAGGCCGTGCCCGCCCCGGACTCCGGATGGGGCGCGGCGGTCAAGGCCCCGCTGGGTGCGGCCATGCTGCTGTGGGAGTACGCCGTCCCCGTGGCCGGCCGACTGGTCGGGATCAACCCGTTCGACCAGCCCGACGTCGAGAGCGCCAAGCAGGCCGCCCGCGACATGCTGGAGGGGCAGGGGACCAAGCCCGAGCCGGCGTTCACCGACGGGCCGGTGACCGTCTTCGCCACCGACGGGCTGCTCGGTGACGAGCACACCCTCGCCGACGCGGTCGACCGGCTGCTGGCGCAGCTCGGCGACCGGGGCTACCTGGCCGTGATGGCGTACCTGGACCGCCGGGACGACGCGGACCTCGCCGGCGTCCGGGAGTCGCTGGCGTCGCGCACCGGGCGACCGACCACGTTCGGCTGGGGCCCGCGGTTCCTGCACTCGACCGGGCAGTACCACAAGGGTGGCGCACCGACCGGGGTGTTCCTCCAGGTCACCGGCACGCCGGCGCACGACCTCGCGATTCCGGGGCGTCCGTTCAGCCTCGGGGAGTTCATCGCCGCCCAGGCGGTCGGGGACGCGGCCGTGCTCGCCGAGCACGACCGACCGGTGCTGCGGCTGCACCTCGACGACCACGACCAGGGTCTGTCCGCCGTAAGCGATGTCCTGGGCTGACCAGAGGCGGCGGCAGGGGATCAACCCGCTGCGCGACCCGGAGGACCGCCGGCTGCCGCGCATCGCGGGTCCCTGCTGCATGGTGCTGTTCGGCGTGACCGGCGACCTGTCGCGCAAGAAGTTGATGCCCGCGATCTACGACCTGGCCAACCGTGGCCTGCTGCCGCCCGGGTTCAGCCTGGTCGGCTTCGCACGTCGCGCCTGGGCCGACCAGGACTTCGCACAGATCGTGCACGACTCGGTGCGGGAGCACGCCCGCACCGAGTTCCGCGAGGAGGTGTGGCAGCAACTGGCCGAGGGGGTCCGGTTCGTGTCGGGCAGCTTCGACGACGAGGTCGCCTTCGAGGCGCTGCGGCACGCCATCGACGACCTCGAGCTGCAGCGGGGCACCGGCGGCAACACCGCGTTCTACCTGGCGATCCCGCCGTCGTCCTTCGGGTCGGTGGTCGACCAGCTGGACCGGCACGGCCTGGCCGAGGCGCGCGAGGGCACCTGGCGCCGGGTCGTGGTGGAGAAGCCCTTCGGCCACGACCTGGCCTCCGCCCGGGAGCTGAACCGGATCATCGACCAGGTCTTCCCGCCGTCGTCGGTCTTCCGCATCGACCACTACCTCGGCAAGGAGACGGTGCAGAACATCATGGCGATGCGGTTCGCCAACAACTTGTTCGAGCCGATCTGGAACTCCAACTACGTCGACCACGTGCAGATCACCATGGCCGAGGACATCGGAATCGGGGGCCGGGCCGGCTACTACGACGGGGTGGGCGCGGCCCGCGACGTCATCCAGAACCACCTGATGCAGCTGATGGCGCTGGTCGCGATGGAGGAGCCCACCTCGTTCGAAGCCGGCAGCCTGCGGCTGGAGAAGCTGAAGGTCCTGCGATCCGTGGCGCTGCCCCGACGCCTGGACCTCACCACGGCACGGGGCCAGTACGCCCCCGGCTGGGCCGGCGGCGTGAAGGTGCCCGGCTTCCTCGACGAGGAGGGCATCCGCAGCAGCTCGCGGACCGAGACCTACGCCGCCGTACGCCTGGGCCTGGAGACGCGCCGGTGGGCCGGGGTGCCGTTCTACCTGCGCACCGGCAAGCGGCTGGGCCGCCGGGTCACCGAGGTCGCGGTGGTGTTCAAGCGGGCGCCGCACCAGCCGTTCGCGGCCACCGCGACCGAGGACCTGACCCACAACGCGCTGGTGGTGCGGATCCAGCCGGACGAGGGCATGACGATCAGGTTCGGCGCCAAGGTGCCGGGGACCCAGATGGAGATCCGCGACGTCAACATGGACTTCGCGTACGGCGGCACCTTCACCGAGGCGTCGCCGGAGGCCTACGAGCGGCTGATCCTCGACGTGCTCCTCGGTGACCCACCGCTGTTCCCCCAGCACGAGGAGGTGGAGGTGTCCTGGCAGATCCTCGACCCGGTCCTCGCGCACTGGGCGAAGCGCGGCAGGCCGGAGGCCTACCCCTCGGGGACATGGGGGCCGGCGTCGGCCGACCGGATGCTCGCCCGCGACGGCCGGGTCTGGAGACGGCCATGACGACGACACCGACCAAGCGCGGCATGATCGAGCTGACCGAGACCAACTCCTCGGCCATCGCTGCGGAGTTCGTCAAGGCCCGCACCCGCGCCGGCAGCCCCGCCATGGGCATGGTCATGACGTTGATCATCGTCACCGACGAGGCCAGCGCCGGCGAGGCCATGGACGCCGCCCGGCTTGCCTCCGCCGAGCACCCGGCGCGGGTGCTCGGCCTGGTCCGGGGCGACCGGCGCGGGTCTGCCATGGTGAACGCGCAGGTCGGGACCGGTGCCGGGTGGACCGGCGAGACCGCGTTCATCCGGCTCAAGGGCGAGGTGGTCGACCACGCCGAGTCCGTGGTGCTGCCACTCCTGCTGCCGGACTCCCCGGTCGTGGTGTGGTGGCCCTGCGACCCGCCGGACGACCCGGCCGCGTCCCCCCTGGGGCAGCTCGGGCAACGCCGGATCACCGATGCCGCGGCGGCACGACGCGGCAAGACCCACGCGATGCGCACCCAGGCCGCGGCGTACGCGCGCGGGAACACGGACCTGGCCTGGACACGAGTCACGTTGTGGCGGGCGCTGCTTGCCGCCGCCCTGGACCAGCAGCCGGTGAAGGTGACCTCCGCATCGGTCAGCGCCGAGCGGATCAGCCCGAGCGCGGACCTGCTCGCCACCTGGCTGGAGGTGCGGCTGCGGGTGCCGGTGGCGCGGCACAGCTCCGCGGGGCCCGGCATCACCGAGGTCGTGCTCGACAGCCGCGAGGGCCCGATCCGGATCTCGCGGTACGACGGCCGGCTGGCCACGCTGTCCTCGCCGGGCAGGCCGGACCGTCCGGTCGCGCTGAAGCGGCGGGAGCTGCCGGAGCTGCTCGGAGAGGAGCTGCGTCGCCTGGACGAGGACGACATCTACGCCACCGTGGCCCGCCGGCTGGCGAAGAAGGAGGCAAGGTGACCGACCTGCGGGTGTGCCGGGATGCCAATGCCCTTGCCACCACGGTGGCAGGTGCGTTGCTGCAGCGGCTGGCCACGGCGCAGTCGGAGGGACGTCAGCCGCACGTGGCGCTGACCGGTGGCACCATCGCCGGGCGGATCCACGCCGAGACCGCCAGGCTCACCGAGGGCAGCGGGGTGGACTGGGAGAACGTGGTGGTCTGGTTCGGCGACGAGCGCTTCGTCGCCCAGGACAGCGAGGACCGCAACGCAGTGCAGGCACGGCGCGCCCTGCTGGACGTGGTCGGGGCTACGCAGGTGCACGAGATCCCGTCGACCACGGAGGCCGGCTCCCCCGAGGAGGCGGCGGGGATGTACGCCGACCGGATCCGTTCACACGGCGCGGGCGGTTTCGACCTGGTCATGCTGGGCGTGGGCCCGGACGGCCACGTCGCCTCGCTGATGCCGGGGCAGCCACAGCTGGACGTGACGGACCGCATCGCCGTCGCGGTCAGCGACTCCCCGAAGCCCCCGCCGCAGCGGGTGAGCCTGACCTTCAGCGCGCTCAACCGCACCCGCTCGTTGTGGTTCCTCGTCAGCGGGGCCGAGAAGGCCGGTGCGGTCGCACGGGCGCCCGCACCGGACGGAGACGTGCACCAGACCCCGGCCCGCGGCATCACCGTGCCCGACACGGTCTGGTACGTCGACGAGGCAGCGGCCTCGCTCAGAAGATGACTTCGCCGTTCTTGCGGCGCGTCCGGAGGGTCTCCAGCGCCTCGTCGAGGATGTCGCGGGCCTCGGCGTCGGAGCGGCGCTCCTTCACGTAGGCGAGGTGGGTCTTGTACGGCTCGATCTTCGGCGGCGGTGGGGGGTTCTCCTCGTCCAGGCTCGCCGGCAGCCCGCAGCGGGGACAGTCCCAGGACTCTGGTACCTGTGCGTCGACCGAGAAGGCGATCAGGGTGCGGTGTTCCTGGGAGCAGAAGTAGGACACCGACTGCCGGGGCGCCGCATCACCACGCTCGTCCTCCCCCATCGGGCCCGCACCGACCCTGCTCCCTCGAATCGCGTTGCCGCCACCTGCCACGCCATGCTCCCTGTCGACGCCTTGTACGGGTTGGTACTGCGCTCGGTCCGCCCCTGGTCAACCGCCGTGCTTGAACAGCAGGCCGAGGGCGACCACACAGGCCGCCCAGACCAGACCGATGATCACGGTGATCCGGTCCAGGTTGCGCTCGGCAATCGATGAACCGCCCAGACCGGTGGAGATCCCGCCGCCGAACATGTCGGACAGGCCGCCGCCCTTACCCTTGTGCAGCAAGACCAGCGCGATCATCAGCAGGCTGCAGACGATCAGCAGGATCTCGAGTGCGAGTACCACGCGGGAAGCCTAACCGATTCCGCGAGGATTCAAATCACCGGCATGGAGTAGAACCTGCAGATGCCTCCGAACTCGTCGGCCTGCAGGCTGGCACCACCGACCAGGCAGCCGTCCACGTCCGGCTGCTGCATGATGCCCCCCACGTTGGCGGCCTTGACCGAGCCGCCGTACAGGATGCGCACCCCGGAGGCGGCCTCGGCGTCCCACTCCTCGCGCAGGTGGGCCCGGATCGCGCCGCAGACCTCCTGGGCGTCCTCCGGCGTGGCCACCTCGCCGGTGCCGATCGCCCAGACCGGCTCGTAGGCCACCACGAGGTCGCGGACCTGGGCTGCGTCGAGGCCGGCCAGTGACCCGGTGAGCTGGGCAAGGGTGTGCTCGACCTGACGGCCCTCCTTGCGGACCTCGAGGCCCTCGCCCACGCACACGATCGGGGTCATCCCCGCCTTCACCGCCTGGTGTGCCTTGGCGTTGACCTCCACGTCGTCCTCGGCGTGGTACCCGCGGCGTTCGGAGTGGCCGACGACGACGTAGGAGCACCCGAGCTTGGCGAGCATCCCGGCCGAGACCTCACCGGTGAAGGCACCGCCGTCGTGGGTGGAGACGTCCTGGGCGCCGTACCGGATCGGCAGCCGGTCCCCGTCGACCAGGGTCTGCACGCTGCGCAGGTCCGTGAACGGCGGCAGCACCACCACCTCGGCCTTGTGGTAGTCGTGGCCCTTGTCGTTCAGCGACCACGCCAGCTTCTGGACCAGGTGCACGGCCTCGGTGTGGTTGAGGTTCATCTTCCAGTTGCCCGCCATCAGCGGCGTGCGTGGGCTCTTGGCCATGTGTCTGCCTTCTGTCAGGTACGGGGCTCGGGTTCGAGGCTGGTTGCTTCGGTTCGGAGCGCCTCAACCACCGTTGAGTACGTCGAGGCCGGGCAGCCGCTTGCCCTCGAGGTACTCGAGGCTGGCTCCCCCGCCGGTGGAGATGTGGCCGAAGTCGTCCTCGGCGAAGCCGAGCTGTCGGACGGCTGCCGCCGAGTCGCCCCCGCCGACCACGGAGAGGCCCCCGACGGCCGAGACCTCGGTGAGGGCCAGGGCCACGGCCCGGGTGCCGGCGGCGAACGCGTCGAGCTCGAAGACGCCCATCGGGCCGTTCCAGAAGACCGTGCGGGCCTCCTTGATCTGCTCGGCGAACGCCTTGCCGGACTCCGGCCCGATGTCGAGCCCGAGCCTGTCGCCCGGGATCGCGTCGGCCGGCACGACCCGCGGCTCGGCGTCGGCCTTGAGTTCCGTGGCGACCACGATGTCGCTCGGCAGCAGGATCTCCACGCCGGTGTCCAGCGCGCGCTGCAGGTAGGACCGGCAGGCGTCGACCTGGTCCTCCTCGAGCAGGCTCTTGCCGACCTCATGGCCCTGTGCCGCGAGGAAGGTGAAGACCATCCCTCCCCCGATGAGCAGCTTGTCGGCCTTGCCGAGCAGGTTGTCGATCACCGCGAGCTTGTCGGAGACCTTCGAGCCACCCAGCACGACCACATAGGGTGGCTCGGGGTGCTCGGTCAGCTGCTGCAGCACCTCCACCTCCGCGGCCACCAGCCCGCCCATGGCGTGCGGCAGCCGCTGTGCCACGTCGTACACGCTGGCCTGCTTGCGATGCACCACGCCGAAGCCGTCGGACACGAACGCGTCGCCGAGGCCGGCCAGCTGGTCGGCGAAGGCACCCCGCTCGGCGTCGTCCTTGCTGGTCTCGCCCGGGTTGAACCGGACGTTCTCCAGCAGCGCCACCTCACCGTCGCCCAGGCCGGCCACCACCGCACGGGCGGACTCCCCCACGGTGTCGGTCGCGAAGCCGACGTCGTGTCCCAGCAGCTCGCCCAGGCGCGCGGCCACGGGCCGCAGCGAGTACGCCGGGTCCGGCGCCCCCTGGGGGCGGCCCAGGTGCGCCAGTACGACGACCCGGGCGCCCTGCTGCGTCAGCTCGCGGATCGTGGGCACGCTGGCGCGGATGCGTCCGTCGTCGGCCACCCGGACCTGGCCCTGCCGACTGCCGTCGAGCGGCACGTTCAGGTCCGACCGGACCAGCACTCGCTTGCCGCGCAGCTCACCCAGTCGGTCGAGAGAGCTCCCCGTCATCTCAGCGGGTCATCTCAGAGGGAGGCGCCGACGTGCTTGACCAGGTCGGCCAGCCGGTTGGAGTAGCCCCACTCGTTGTCGTACCAGCCGACCACCTTGACCTGGTTGCCGATCACCTTGGTCAGCGGCGCGTCGAAGATGCACGAGGCCGGGTCGGTGACGATGTCGGAGGAGACCAGCGGGTCGGTGCTGTAGCGCAGGATGTGGCCGTCGGCGACCTTCTCCATGGCCGCGTTGACCTCGTCCACGGTCGTCTCGCGGGAGGCCTCGAAGGTGAGGTCGGTGGCCGAGCCGGTCGGCACCGGCACCCGGACGGCGTACCCGTCGAGCTTGCCCTTCAGCTCGGGCATGACCAGGCCGATGGCCTTGGCTGCACCGGTCGAGGTCGGCACCAGGTTGATCGCGGCCGCACGGGCACGACGGGGGTCCTTGTGGATGTTGTCCTGCAGGTTCTGGTCGGCCGTGTAGGCATGGATCGTGGTCATCAGGCCCTTGACGATCCCGAACTCCTCGTGCAGCGCCTTGGCCATCGGGGCCAGGCAGTTGGTGGTGCAGGAGGCGTTCGAGATCACGGTGTGCTGACCGGCGTCGTACAGCTGGTCGTTGACGCCCATCACCACAGTGATGTCCTCGTTCTTCGCCGGCGCCGAGATGATCACCTTCTTCGCGCCGGCGTCCACGTGCGCCCGCGCCTTGGTGGCGTCGGTGAAGAAGCCGGTGGACTCCAGCACCACGTCGGCGCCGAGGTCGCCCCACTTCAGGCTCGCGGGCTCTCGCTCGGCAAAGGTGGCGATCTCGGTGTCACCGACCCTGATGGAGGAGTCGGTGGCGGTCACCTCGGCGTCGAGACGTCCGAGGATCGAGTCGAACTTCAGCAGCTGGGCGAGGGTGGTGTTGTCGGTCAGGTCGTTGATCCCGACGATCTCGATGTCGGCGTCGCCGGCGGCGGCGTTCTGCGCCCGGACGGCACGGAAGAAGTTGCGGCCGATGCGGCCGAAGCCGTTGATTCCCACGCGGACGGTCACGGTTGCTCCTGGCTAGCGGACAAGCGGTACCGCAACCCTACCGTGGGGCAGCGGGCGCAAACCCGCCCCGTCCGGGTACCTGCGGGTAATCCCGCGGACGGCCGAGTCAGCCGTCGCCGGCCAGCATCTCCGGGGTCAGCGAGGACTCGGTGTCGGGTACGCCGAGCTCCTCGGCCCGCTTGTCGGCCATCGCCAGCAGCCGGCGGATCCGGCCAGCGATCGCGTCCTTGGTCAGCACCGGGTCGTGCAGCTGACCGAGCTCCTCCAGCGAGGCATGCTTGTGCTCCAGCCGCAGCTGGCCGGCCTGCCGCAGGTGGTCGGGTACCTCGGTGCCGAGGATCTCCAGGGCCCGCTCCACCCGGGCTCCCGCCGCCACCGCCGCCCGGGCCGAGCGGCGCAGGTTCGCGTCGTCGAAGTTGGCCAGCCGGTTGGCGGTGGCCCGGACCTCGCGCCGCATGCGGCGCTCCTCCCAGGCCAGCAGCGACTCGTGTGCGCCGAGCCGGGTCAGCAGCTGGCCGATGGCGTCGCCGTCCCGGATCACCACGCGGTCCACGCCGCGGACCTCGCGCGCCTTCGCCGGGATGCCGAGGCGTCGGGCCGCCCCGACCAGGGCGAGCGCCGCCTCGGGACCGGGGCAGGTCACCTCGAGGCTGCTCGAGCGGCCGGGCTCGGTCAGCGAGCCGTGGGCCAGGAATGCTCCGCGCCAGGCCGCCACCGCGTCGCAGCCCGATCCCGAGACCACCTGGGGTGGCAGCCCGCGGACCGGATGGTTGCGGTGGTCCACGAGGCCGGTCTGGCGGGCCAGCGCCTCGCCGCCTCGGGAGACCCGGACGACGTACCGGGTGCCGCGCCGGATCCCGTTCCCCTTGAGCAGGACCACCTCGGGGTCCTGCCCGAAGACGTCGGTGATGTCGGCGCGCAGCCGCCGGGCCGCTGCGCCGGTGTCCAGCTCCGCCTCCAGCACGATGCCGCCCGTGACCAGGTGCAGCGCGTCGGCGAACCGCAGCATCGAGGACACCTCGGCCTTGCGGCAACAGGTCTTGGTCACCTTCGTACTGGCCAGCTCCGCCTTCACCTGTGCCGTCATCGCTGCCATGGGGGGCACCTTAGTTCCCCCGCATGAGCCGCGCATAGGCAGCCGCGAGCTTTCCTGCGTCGTGGGTGCCGGCGCGGGCATGGTCGGCCACGTCGGCGAGGTCGAGCCGCGCATCCAGGTCGGCGGCAACCCGCTGCAGCCGAGCCCGGTCCGGCACCGAGTCTCGCTGGGCCAGCACCGTGTCGACGCGCAGCCCCGGCGCCTGCTCGGCCAGGACGGCGAGGTGGTCGGCCGTGGTCCATCCGTCGGTCTCACCGGGCTGGGCCTCCAGGTTCATCGTCACCAGCAGCCGGGCCGAGGTGTCGGACAGCGCCTTGCGCAGGCCGGGGACCAGCAGGTGCGGGATCACGCTGGAGTACCACGACCCCGGTCCGAGCACCACCCAGTCGGCCGCCTCGATCGCGGCCACCGCCTCCGGACAGGCCTCCGGGGCCTGCGGATCGAGCCGTACTCCGAGGACCTCGCCCGGGGTTGTCGCCACCTGCACCTGGCCGCGTACGCCGCTCACCAGCTCGGGGTGCTCCGGGTCCAGCCCGCGGACATCGGCCACGATGTCCATCGGGGTCAGCGCCATGGGCAGCACCCGGCCCCGCGCGCCCAGCAGGCCGGCCACCCAGTCCAGTCCGTTCACGTGGTCGCCGAGCAGCTCCCACAGGGCGAGGATGAGCAGGTTCCCGACCGCGTGCCCGTCCAGGCCCCCCGAGGAGCTGAACCGGTGCTGCAGCACCTCCGCCCAGGTCCTGCCCCAGCGGTCGTCCCCGCACATCGCGGCCAGCGCCATCCGCAGGTCGCCCGGCGGGAGCACGCCGAACTCCTCACGCAGCCTGCCCGAGGAGCCGCCGTTGTCGGCGACGGTGACCACGGCCGTCAGCCGTGAGGTCACCCCGCGCAGCGCGGCCAGCGACACCGCCAGGCCGTGACCACCACCGAGCGCCACCACCCGCGGCTCGGGGACGTGGCTCTCCGACCGTGCGTTCATGCGGAGCTCCCGCACGAAGGCACGCGCAGCGCAGGGCCTCTCATTCCTTGCCCAGGTCCCGGTGGCTGACCTCCACCTCGTGCCCCAGGCCCCGCAGCCGCCGGGCGATCTCCTCGGTCATGGTGACGCTGCGGTGCTTGCCGCCGGTGCACCCGATCGCCACCGTCATGAACCGCTTGCCCTCGTTGAGGTAACCCTTCGCGACGGTCTCGACCACCGGCACGTAGCGCTCCAGGAACTCCGTGGCGCCGGGCTGCTCCATGACGTAGCGGGCCACGGGCTCGTCCTGGCCGGTGAGCTCCCTCAGGTCGGGGACCCAGTGGGGGTTCGGGAGGAAGCGCATGTCGGCCATCAGGTCGGCGTCGACCGGGACGCCGTACTTGAAGCCGAAGCTGAGCACGGTGACCAGCAGCTGCAGCGACTCCGACGAGCCCAGGGCCCGCGCGACCGCGGCCTTGAGCTGGTGCACGTTGAGCCGAGTGGTGTCGATGACCAGGTCGGCGTCGCCACGCAGCTGGGCCATGACGCTGCGCTCGCGCTCGATGCCCTCCAGCAGCCGGCCGCCGTCCTGCAACGGGTGCGGCCTGCGCGCGGCGTCCTGACGGCGCACCAGGATGTCGTCGGCGGCGTCGAGGAACAGCACGGTGGTACGCCGGGTCGGCATGTGCTGCGCGATGGTCTCGCGCAGCGAGCCGAACACCGACCCGGTGCGTACGTCCACCACGGCGGCCACCGGTTGCTGCACCCCCTGCTTGCTGTCGACCAGCGCGACCACCTCGCCCACCAGCTCCGGCGGCACGTTGTCGACCACGAAGTAGCCGAGGTCCTCCAGCTCCTTGGCCGCCGTGCTGCGGCCGGCCCCGGTCATCCCGGTCACCACGACCAGGTCGCCCAGGTCTTCGGCCCCGGGCCCGGTCCGGCCCGCAGCGGTGGGGTCCCCCATCACTCCTCCTCGATCTCGCCGGTGGCCGTGTTGACCGACCGGATCCGACGCTCCGACTCGTCATGCTGCGGCGGCGCCACCGCCTCGACGACCGCGGTCGCGGTCCGCGGCCCGATGCCCGGCACCTCGGCGATCTGCTCCGCGGTCGCGGTGCGCAGCCGCTTCAGCGAGCCGAACCGCCGCAGCAACGCCTTGCGCCGCGTCTCGCCGAGCCCGGGTACGTCGTCCAGCAGGCTCTCCACCATCGACTTGGAGCGGCGCGACCGATGGTGGGTGATCGCGAACCGGTGCGCCTCGTCGCGCACCCGCTGCAGGAGGTACAGACCCTCGCTGGTCCGTGGCAGGATCACCGGCTCGTCCGCCCGGCCGGTGCGCGGCGAGGGCCACACCTCCTCCAGCCGCTTGGCCAGCCCCACCACGGGGATGTCGTCGATGCCGAGCTCGTCGAGCGCCTGCTGCGCCGCGGCGACCTGCGGGGGGCCACCGTCGACCACGACCAGCCCGGGCGTGTAGGCGAACTTGCGTTGCGCCGTGGTCTGGCTGGTCTCGCTGCCCACCTCGGGCTCCTCGCGGCGCTCGTCCAGCATCCGCCGGAACCGGCGGGTTATCACCTCGTGCATCGAGGCGACATCGTTGGCACCGCTCGGGCCGCCGACGGTTCGCACCACGAAGCGACGGTACTCGCCCTTGCGGGGCAGCCCGTCCTCGAAGACCACCATCGACCCGACCACCTCGGTGCCCTGCAGGTTGGAGATGTCGTAGCACTCGATGCGCAGCGGTGCGGTCTCCAGCTCCAGGGCCCGCTGGATCTCCGCCAGGGCCTGGTTGCGGATGGTGAGGTCCCCGGCCCGCCTGGTCTTGTGGAGGTTCAGCGCCTGTGCGGCGTTCTGCGCCACGGTCTGCTGGAGGGTGCGCTTGTCGCCGCGCTGGGGCACCCGGATCCGCACCTGCCGGCCCCGCGCCTCGACGAGCAGCTCCTCCAGCGTGGCGACGTCGGCGGGCAGCGCCGGCACCAGGATCTCCCGCGGGATCGCGTCCCTGTCCTCCCCGGCGTACAGCTGCAGCAGGAAGTCCCCGACCAGGTCGGCGGTCTCGCCCTCGTCGACCCTGTCGGCCACCCAGCCGCGCTGGCCGCGGATCCGGCCCGCCCGCACGTGGAAGACCTGTACGGCGACCTCGAGCGGGTCCTCGGCGAGCGCGATCACGTCGGCGTCGGTGCCGTCGCCGAAGACGACGGCCTGCTTCTCCAGGGCCTTGTGCAGCGCGTTGAGGTCGTCGCGGAGCCGGGCGGCGGTCTCGTAGTCCTGCTCCTCCGAGGCGGCGTACATCTGCTTCTCGATGCGCTTGACGAAGGCGTCGGTGCGCCCGCCCATGAAGTCGCAGAATTCCTCGGCGATCCGGCGGTGCTCCTCCGGCGTCACCCGCCCCACGCAGGGGGCCGAGCACTTGTCGATGTAACCGAGCAGGCACGGCCGGCCCACCTGGGCCGACCGGTTGAACACGCCCTTGCTGCACGAGCGCATCGGGAACACCCGCAGCAGCAGGTCGACGGTCTCGCGGATCGCCCAGGCGTGGCCGTACGGCCCGAAGTAGCGGGTGCCCCGCCGCTTCTTCCCCCGTCCGACCATGACGCGCGGGAACTCCTCGCCCAGGGTGACCGCCAGCCAGGGGTAGGACTTGTCGTCGCGGTACTTGACGTTGAACCGAGGGTCGAACTCCTTGATCCAGGAGTACTCCAGCTGCAGCGCCTCGACCTCGGTCTTCACCACGGTCCAGTCCACACTCGCGGCGGTGGTGACCATGGTGGCGGTGCGCGGATGCAGGTGCGCGATGTCGGTGAAGTACGACGACAGCCGGGCGCGCAGGTTCTTCGCCTTGCCGACGTAGACCACCCGGCCCTCCGGATCCCGGAACCGGTAGACACCCGGCTGGGTCGGGATCGCCCCCGGGCGGGGGCGGTACGTCGACGGGTCGGCCACGGGACGAGCCTACGAGGCGGAGGGACCGGAGCTCAGAGCAGCGGCCCGAGGAACTGCCCGGTGAAGCTGCCGGTGACCTTGGCCACCTGCTCGGGAGTCCCCTCCGCGACCACGGTGCCGCCACGGCTGCCGCCGCCGGGACCCAGGTCGACGATCCAGTCCGCGGTCTTGATCACGTCCAGGTTGTGCTCAATCACCAGCACGGTGTTGCCCTTGTCGACCAGGCTGGACAGCACGCCGAGCAGCTTGCGGATGTCCTCGAAGTGCAGCCCGGTGGTGGGCTCGTCGAGCACGTAGATCGTCCGGCCGGTGGACCGCCGCTGGAGTTCGGTGGCCAGTTTCACCCGCTGCGCCTCGCCGCCGGACAGGGTCGGGGCCGGCTGACCGAGGCGCACGTAGCCGAGCCCGACGTCCACCAGTGTTTTGAGGTGCCGGTGGATGGCGGGAACCGGCTCGAAGAAGCCCGACGCTTCCTCGATCGGCATCTCGAGCACCTCGGCGATCGTCTTGCCCTTGTAATGCACCTGCAGCGTGTCGGTGTTGTACCGGGCGCCGTGGCACACCTCGCAGGGCACGTACACGTCGGGCAGGAACTGCATCTCGATCTTCAGGGTGCCGTCACCCGAGCAAGCCTCGCACCGGCCGCCCTTCACGTTGAAGGAGAACCGGCCCGGCTGGTATCCCCGGATCTTCGCCTCGGTGGTCTGCGCGAACAGCCGCCTGATGTTATCGAAGACCCCGTTGTAGGTGGCAGGGTTGGACCGCGGCGTGCGGCCGATCGGGCCCTGATCGACGTGCACGATCTGGTCCAGGTGCTGCACGCCGGTGACTCGCAGATGCTTGCCGGGCACCGTCCTGGCGCCGTTCAGCTCCTTGGCCAGCGCGTTGTAGAGGATCTCGTTGACCAGCGTGGACTTGCCCGAACCCGAGACGCCGGTGACCGCCACCAGGC
>JBOHDO010000001.1:0-16249 GCA_050699415.1 Marmoricola sp. | reverse complement strand
GGCCTCACCCACACGTTCAACGGCATGAGCCCGCTGCACCACCGGCGCCCGGGGGCGGTCGGGATGGCCATGGACCTCGATGCCCTGACCTGCGAGCTGATCCTCGACCTGATCCACGTCGATCCGGTCGCCGCTCGTGCGCTCGTGCATGCCGCTGGACCGCAGCGGGTTTGTCTGATCACGGACGCCATGCAGGCAGCGGGCATGCCTCCGGGTGTCTACGAGCTGGGCGAGGCACAGGTCACGGTCAGTGAGGGCAGAGTCCGGGTCGCCGGCACCGACACCCTGGCCGGCAGCACGCTCACCATGGCGCAGGCGGTCGCCAACGCCGTCGACGTACTCGAGGTCGACGTGCCCACCGCGGCCGCCATGGCCGGCGTCGTACCGGCGCGGCTGCTGCGCGATCCCCGGTTGGGACGCATCGCTCCCGCCGGGCCGGCGGACCTGGTCAGGCTCGATGCCGCGGGGCGGCTGCGCAACGTCTGGCTCGCGGGTGCCGAGGTCCCGCCCGAGGCATTCTGAGGCTCCGGCGCCGAGGTCGTGCCGGGGGCCCTACCTCCGGCTCGGGCACCTCGACCCCGAGGTGGCCTCAGAGCTTGCGCAGCCGCACCCAGCGCACCGAGTGGTCGGGGTCCTTGCGCAGCACCAGGGTGGCCCGCGGCCGCGTGGGGGCGATGTTCTCGCCCAGGTTGGGGCCGTTGATCGTGTCCCAGATCCGGTGCGCCTCCTCGACGGCCGCGTCGTGGCTCAGCGAGGCGTACTTCGCGAAGTAGCTCTCCGGGTCCCGGAAGGCGGTCTCGCGCAGTCGCAGGAACCGGTCGGTGTACCAGCCGCGGATGTCGCTGCGGCTCGCGTCGACGTACACCGAGAAGTCGAAGAAGTCGCTGACGGCCAGGCCGGTGCGACCGTCCGGGCGCACCGAGGCCGGCTGCAGCACATTCAGCCCCTCGATGATGACGATGTCGGGGTGGGAGACCGTGACCGTCCGGCCGGGTACCACGTCGTAGACCAGGTGGGAGTACGTCGGGGCCTCCACGTGCTCCTTGCCGGACTTGATGTCGATCACGAACCGCAGCAGCGCCTTGCGGTCGTAGGACTCCGGGAAGCCCTTGCGGTGCAGGATGTCGCGCCGCTCGAGCTCGGCGTTGGGGAGCAGGAACCCGTCGGTGGTGACCAGCGACACCGACGGGTGTGCCGGCCAGTGCGCCAGCAGCTGCTGCAGCACCCGGGCCGTGGTGGACTTGCCGACCGCGACCGAGCCGGCCAGCCCGATCACGAACGGGGTACGCGGTGGCTGCTCCTGGCGCAGGAACTCCTCCTGGGCCCGGTGCAGGGTGCCCGCAGACTCGACGTACAGGCTCAGCAGCCGGGACAGCGGCAGGTAGACCTGGCGCACCTCGTCGAGGTCGATCTGGTCACCGAGTCCGCGCAGCCGGGCCAGCTCCGCGGCGCTGAGCGGCTGCTCCATCGCCGTGCCCAGCGCCGCCCAGGCATCCCGGTCGAGCTCGAGGTACGGCGAGCTCTCGGTGTTCCCGTTGCCTCGCGAGGGCATGGTCCGGTCGACTCCGCGGCAGGCCGGCTCAGCCGGCCGCCTCGACCACGTCGCGGATCCGCTCCAGCGTGGTGCGCATGCCCTCCCGGTTGGTGCGGCCGCGCAGCCTGCCCAGCAGGGCCCAGTAGCCACGCAGCAGCGGCATCGAGGCGAGCTGGAAGGACTCGGTCACGTCCACGCCGCCGTCGGCGGGGGAGATGCGGTAGCGCCAGGTGTTCACCGGGCGGCCCGCGGCCATCACCGTGAAGGCGAACTCGCGGCCGGGCTCGCAGGCGTCCACCCGGCACACGGTCCAGTAGACCGGTCCGACCCCGTTGCGACGTACGTGGCCGCGGAAGCGGGCGCCCACCGCGGGGCCGGTGGCGCCGTCGAGCCACTCCGCCTCGAACGTCTCGGGACTGAACTCACCGATCCTGGTGACGTCGCTGACCAGGTCCCAGACCCGCTCGGCCGGGGCGCCCATGTGCACGGTCACGGCATCCTGCATGCCCGCACCCTACGGCCCGGCCACCCGGGCGACTGCACGGCGTCCACCCGGGGCCGCGCGCCACCGCCTTGCGCAGCGCGCATCGGCTGCCCTGAGGGGCCCTAGACTCGTGCGCATGTGCGGCATCGTGGGGTACGTCGGCGACCGGTCGGCGTACGACGTCGTGATCGAGGGGCTGCGGCGGCTGGAGTACCGCGGCTACGACTCGGCGGGCATCGCGGTCATCGACGACGGTTCGGTGGTCGTCGAGAAGCGTGCCGGGAAGCTGGCCAACCTGGAGAAGGCACTGCAGGAGCGCTCCCTGCCACCCGCCACCACGGGAATCGGCCATACCCGGTGGGCCACGCACGGGCCGCCCAACGACACCAACGCCCACCCCCACCTCGGCCCGGACGGCCGCGTGGCGGTTGTGCACAACGGGATCCTGGAGAACTTCGCCCGGCTGCGCGAGGACCTGGAGCTCCTCGGGCACGAGCTGCGGTCGGAGACCGACACCGAGGTGGCGGCCCAGCTGCTCGAGCGCGAGCTCGAGGAGGGCGACGGTGACCTCACCGCCGCGATGCAGCGGGTGTGTCGCCGGCTGGAGGGCGCGTTCACGCTGGTGGCGCTCGACGGCCAGGACCCCAGCCGGGTCGTGGCGGCACGACGGAACTCGCCGCTGGTGGTCGGCCTCGGCGAGGGGGAGAACTTCCTCGGCTCCGATGTCGCCGCGTTCATCGAGCACACCCGGGAGGCACTCGAGCTGGCCCAGGACCAGGTCGTGACCATCGCAGCCGACGGGGTGCAGGTCACCGACTTCGACGGCAACCCGGCCGAGGGGCGGCGCTACCACGTCGACTGGGACCTGTCGGCGGCCGAGAAGGGCGGCTTCGACTGGTTCATGCGCAAGGAGATCTTCGAGCAGCCCCAGGCCGTCACCGACGCGCTGCTGGGGCGGCACGACGAGGACGGCCTGCTGCAGCTCGACGAGGTCCGCATCGACGAGGACGAGCTGCGCGACGTCGACAAGATCATCATCGTCGGCTGCGGCACCGCCCACTTCGCCGGGCTGGTCGCCAAGTACGCCGTCGAGCACTGGACCCGGATCCCCTGCGAGGTGGAGCTGGCCCACGAGTTCCGCTACCGGGACCCGATCCTGAGCCGTAACACGCTGGTGGTCGCGATCAGCCAGTCCGGGGAGACCGCCGACACCCTGATGGCGATCCGGCACGCCCGCACCCAGCGGTCGAAGGTGCTGGCCGTCTGCAACACCAACGGCTCCACGATCCCGCGCGAGTCGGACGCGGTGATCTACACCCACGCCGGCCCGGAGATCGCGGTGGCCTCCACCAAGGGGTTCCTGACCCAGCTGGTCGCCTGCTACGTGCTCGGCCTCTACCTCGCCCAGGTCCGCGGCACCAAGTACGGCGACGAGATCGCCGGCGTGGTCCGCGAGCTGCAGCGGATCCCGGAGCACCTGCGCCGGCTGCTGGACGACGCCGACACGGTCTACCGGCTCGCCGCCGAGCTGCAGGACTCCCGGTCGGTGCTCTTCCTCGGCCGCCACGCCGGCTACCCGGTGGCGCTCGAGGGCGCGCTGAAGCTGAAGGAGCTGGCCTACCTGCACGCCGAGGGGTTCGCGGCGGGCGAGCTCAAGCACGGGCCGATCGCGCTGATCGACCAGGGCACGCCGGTCTTCTGCGTCGTACCCCCGCGGGGACGCGACCAGCTGCACGACAAGATGACCAGCGCGATCCAGGAGATCCGGGCCCGGGGTGCGCACACGGTGGTGCTGGCCGAGGACACCGATGACGAGGTCGCGTCGTACGCCGACGTACTGCTGCGGCTGCCGACGGTGCCCACGCTGCTGCAGCCGCTGGTGGCGACCGTGCCGCTGCAGCTGTTCGCCTGCGAGCTGGCCACCCGGCTCGGGCACGACGTCGACCAGCCGCGCAACCTGGCCAAGTCGGTCACGGTCGAGTAGCCACGACAGGGCGTGATCGGCCGTGATCGTGGGTGTCGGCATCGACGTGGTGGAGATCGACAGGTTCGCCGAGGCGCTGGACCGCACCCCGCGACTGCGGGAGAAGCTGTTCACCCCCGCCGAGGCGGCACTGCCGGTGCACTCGCTCGCTGCCCGGTTCGCCGCCAAGGAGGCGCTGGCCAAGGCGCTCGGGGCACCCGCCGGGCTGGAGTGGCACGACGCCGAGGTGATGAGCGAGGACTCCGGCCGGCCCCGGTTCGAGGCCCGCGGCACCGTGGCCAACCTGCTCGCCCGGTCCCGGGTGAACGCCGTACACCTGTCGCTGAGCCATGACGCCGGCATCGCCTCCGCGGTGGTGGTGCTCGACTCCCGTTGAGTTGGGGGATATGTCCCTGCGAGTTGGGGGATATGTCGCGATGAGTTGTCAGGGATGTCCCGGCGAGTTCGGCGATCCATCCACCCGAGCGGGGCGCACCTCGAGCCGAGCCAACGCTCGTTGCTGCGGCCGACAAGTCCCGACTCGACGGCGTACCAGGTCAAACTGGACGGTGGATAGGGCCCAACTGGACGGCACATAAGGGGCAACTCAACATAATGGGGGGATGCGGCAGGCGCATTCGGTGGAGCAGGTGAGGGCGGCCGAGGCCGCCCTGATGGCGAGGTTGCCCGAGGGCACGCTGATGCAGCGGGCGGCCGCCGGGCTGGCGACGGCGGTGGCGGACCTGCTCGGCACCGTCTACGGCGCGCGGGTGCTGGTGCTGGTCGGCAGCGGCGACAACGGCGGCGACGCGCTGTACGCCGGGGCGATGCTGGCCCGCCGGGGAGCCGCCGTACAGGTCGCCGGGGTCGGCAGCCGGCTGCACGAGGGCGGGCTCGCCGCACTGCTCCGCGACGGCGGCCGACGGGTCGCCACCGGTGACGCGCAGCGCCCCGACGTCGTGGTCGACGGGATCGTGGGGATCGGCGGCCGGCCCGGCCTCCGGGCGGAGGCCGTGACGGCGCTGGGCCGCTTCCCCGGCGTCCCCGTGGTCGCGGTCGACACCCCCTCGGGCGTGGACGTCGACACCGGCACGCTGGACGGGCCGCACGTGGAGGCCACCCTCACCGTCACGTTCGGCACCCACAAGCCCTGCCACTTCGTCGACCCGGCCGCGCAGGCCTGCGGCGCCGTCCACCTGGTCGACATCGGGCTCGATCCGCCGGACCCCGTGCTCGGCGCCCTCACCGAGGCCGACGTCCGCGACCTGCTGCCGCGCGCCGCGCCGTTCGGCCACAAGTACACCCGCGGGGTGGTCGGGGTCCGCACCGGGTCGGCCGGCTTCCCGGGTGCTGCGGTGCTCGGCGTCGCCGGGGCGAACACCGGCCTGTGCGGCATGGTGCGCTACACCGGGCCGGCCGGTGACGCGGTGCGGTCGGCGCATCCGGAGGTGGTCGGCGAGGGCCGGGTGCAGGCCTGGGTGGTCGGCTCCGGCAGCGGTGACGACGCCCGGGCGGCGGTGGCCGGGGCGCTGCGCGACGGTGTCCCGGTCGTGGTCGACGCCGACGCCCTGCTGCACCTGCAGCCAGACGCCGGGGTGCCGCTGGTGCTCACCCCGCACGCGGGCGAGCTCGCTGCCATGGTGCAGGCGGACCGTTCCGAGGTCGAGGCCGAGCAGCTCCGGTACGCCGCCGAGGCGGCGCAGCGGTACGACGCCGTGGTGCTGCTCAAGGGACGCCGCTCCCTGGTCGCCGCACCCGACGGCCGGGTCCGGGTGAACACCACCGGGGTGCCCTGGCTGGCCACCGCCGGTGCCGGTGACGTGCTGGCCGGGCTGGTCGGGGCGCTGCTGGCCGCGGGGCTGGACCCGCTGGACGCTGCCGCCGCTGGCTCCTGGCTGCACGGTGCCGCCGCAACCTGGGCGAGCGCGGGCGGTCCGCTGACCGCCGGCGGGGTGGCGGCCGCGCTTCCGACGGTGCTGCGCCGGGTGCTCGACGGCTGAGCGCTGCCCGGATGGGAGGATGGCGGGTTGTGACCGCCGTGCAGCCCCGCGAGCGCGCCGAGGTCGTCGTCGACCTCGACGCGATCCGGCACAACGTGCGACGGCTGCGGGAGCTGGTCTCCGGGGGCGACACGGCGCCGCAGCTGATGGTGGTGGTCAAGTCCGACGGGTACGGGCACGGCATGGCGCCGGTGGCCCGCGCTTCCCGGCAGGCCGGGGCGGAGTGGCTGGGGGTGGCCACAGCGGAGGAGGCGCTGGCGCTGCGCAGTGGGGGCGACACCGGTCGGGTGCTGTGCTGGCTGGCGGTGCCGGACGAGGACCTCACCGGGCCGATCGCGGCGGACGTCGACGTCGCGGCGTACGGCGGCGCGCAGCTGGACGGCATCGCCGCCGCGGCGCGGGCGCTGGGGCGCGTCGCCCGGGTGCACCTGAAGGTCGACACCGGCCTCTCCCGCGGCGGCGCCACGCTCGCGGACTGGCCCGCGCTGGTGGCGCGGGCCGCCGAGGTGGAGCGGACCGGTGATGTCCGGGTCATCGGGATCTGGTCCCACTTCGCCTGCTCCGACCAGCCCGGGCACCCCGCCAACGCGGCCCAGCTCGCGGCCTTCCGGGACGCCCTGGCGACCGCCGGTGCCGCCGGGCTGGATCCCGAGGTGCGCCACCTGGCCAACTCCGCCGGGGCGCTGCTGCTGCCGGAGTCCCGCTTCGACCTGGTCCGGCTCGGGATCGCGACGTACGGGCTGACGCCGGCTCCCCGGGTGCGCAGCAGCGACCAGCTCGGCCTGGTCCCGGCCATGACGGTGCGCGCCCGCGTGGTGCTCGGCAAGGACATCGAGGCCGGGGCCGGCGTCTCCTACGGCCACGTGTTCACCGCGCCGGAGCCGATGCACGTCGCCCTGGTCCCGCTCGGGTACGGCGACGGGGTGCCGCGGCACGCCTCGAACGTGGCCCAGGTGATGGTCCGCGGCCGACGCGCCCCGTTGCTCGGCCGGGTCTGCATGGACCAGTTCGTGGTCGGCGCGCCCGCGGCCGGTGCCGGCGACGAGGTGGTGCTGTTCGGCCCGGGCGCCGACGGCGAGCCGACCGCGCAGGAGTGGGCGGACTGGTGCGGCACCATCTCCTACGAGATCGTCACCCGCATGCACGGCCGGCAGCCACGGACGTGGGTGCACGATGACTGAACCGATGACTGGACCGATGACTGGACCGATGACTGGCCCGGCAACCACCCCGATGACCGCTCCGGTCACCACACTGCCCGACGTGGAGTTCTCCGTGGTGGGCCCCGAGCGGGCCACTGACGTGGTGGGGATCGTCCACGAGACCTTCGGCGACCGCCCGGTGCTGGACCCGCCGGCGACCGCGATGGACGAGACCGTGGAGTCGGTCGCCCGCGCCCTGTCGGGGGACGGCGGCCTGCTGGCGGTGCACCATGGCAGGCCGGTGGGGGCGCTGCTGCTGGAGGACCACGGTGCGCTGCTGCAGCTGCGCCGGGTCGGCGTACTCCGGGAGGTGCGGCACCTCGGCGTGGCGGCGCAGCTGGTGCACCGGGCCGAGCAGGTGGCGGCCGAGCGCGGCTACCGCGGCCTGGTGCTGGAGGCGCGGGAGGAGCTGCCGGTGACGGTGCGCTTCTGGCAGCGCCTCGGGTACGCCGAGGTCGACCGCTCGGGCCCGCGGCTGTGGCTGGAGCGTCGGCTGCCGGTCACGGTCACCCTGCCCGACGCCGAGGACACCCGGGCGCTGGGGGAGCGGCTCGGCGGGATCCTCACGCCCGGCGACCTGGTCGTCCTCAGCGGCGACCTCGGTGCCGGCAAGACCACGCTCACCCAGGGGATCGGCGAGGGCCTCGGCGTGCGCGGGCCGGTGACGTCGCCGACGTTCGTGATCGCGCGGCTGCACCCGTCGTTGCGGGGCGGGCCCGCGCTCGCCCATGTCGACGCCTACCGGCTGCACGACGCCGCCGAGCTGGACGACCTCGACCTCGACACCGACCTCGACGAGGCGGTCACGATCGTGGAGTGGGGGTCCGGCCTGGCCGAGGCGCTGGCCGGCAGCCGGCTGGAGATCCGGATGACCCGGGCCCCCGACGACGTGCGGACGGTCGAGATCGCGCCCGTGGGCCCACGCTGGTTCGACGCCGACCTGTCCGGTGTGACCGGCCCGGCGGCCGGTTAGGTTGTGGGCGTGCTGCTCGCGTTCGACACCGCCACGCCCCACGTCACGGTCGCCCTGCACGACGGGTCGTCGGTCGTGGCGACGTACTCCGCATCCGAGTCGATGAAGCACGGCGAGATGCTCGCGCCCGGGATCGAGGCGGTGCTCGCCGAGGCCGGGGCGACCAGCGGGGACCTCACCGCGGTGGCGGTCGGCGTGGGCCCCGGACCGTTCACCGGTCTGCGGGTCGGGCTGGTGACGGCCCGCACCATGGCACTGGCCCTCGAGATCCCGGTGTACGGCGTGTGCAGCCTCGACGTGCTCGCGGCGGAGGCCGTCGACGCGGGGCTCTCCGCGTTCATCGTCGCCACCGACGCGCGCCGCAAGGAGGTCTACCTGGCGTCGTACGACGATGGCGACCGGGTCGCCGGCCCGGTCGTGGTCCGGCCGGCCGATGCGGCCACCGACGTCCCCGTGGTGGGCCGGGGTGGGTTCCTGTACCCCGACGCCTTCCCCGATGCGCGCTCCCCGGAGCACCCCAGCGCCGCGGTGCTCTGCGACGTGGTGGCCGGTGAGCGCTACGAGCTGCTCGACCCCGAGCCGCTGTACCTGCGCCGCCCCGACGCCATGGCGGCCCACCCGCCGAAACCAGTGAGCTGACCCGGTGGACGACCCGATTCCGGTGCGTTCGGCCACGCTGGCCGATGCCGCAGCCATCGCCGCCCTGGAGGAGGCCTGCCTCGGCGACGACGCCTGGTCGGAGGTGCTGGTGGCCCAGGGCCTGACCGGACAGTCACCGGCGGTGCACTTCCTGGTCGCCGGCGACCCGGTGGCGGCCCATGCCGTGGTCGCGGTGGCCGGTGACATCACCGAGCTGCAGCGCATCGCGGTGGACCCGTCACACCGGCGGCGCGGCGTGGCCGGGGCCCTGCTGGCCGAGGCCGTCCGGCTGGGCCGCGCCGCAGCGGCGGACCGCCTGCTCGTGGAGGTGCGCGAGGACAACGCCGCAGCTCTCGGCTTCTACGCCGCGCAGGGGTTCGTCGAGATCGACCGGCGACCGCGCTACTACGCCGACGGTGCCACCGCCGTGGTGATGCGGCGGGGACTCGTCGCTGGCTGCGGTGGCTCCATGTAACGCGGGGTTACACAGGCGACACGCCGACCATACGACCTGTGCGCAAGCAATAACCCCGCGTTACATGCGTTCTCGGGTGGCCACGGAGAATGGGGACATGGCAGACAAACCGCTGGTGCTGGGCATCGAGACCTCCTGCGACGAGACGGGGGTCGGCATCGTCAGCGGCGACACCCTGCTCGCCGACGCGGTGGCCAGCTCGGTCGAGGAGCACGCCCGGTTCGGGGGCGTCGTACCGGAGGTGGCGGCCCGGGCCCACCTCGAGGCGATGGCACCCACCCTCGAACGCGCCTGTGACACCGCCGGCGTACGGCTCGCCGACGTCGACGCGCTGGCGGTGACCGCTGGACCCGGCCTCGCGGGCGCGCTGCTGGTCGGCGTCGCCGCGGCGAAGGCGCTGGCGCTGTCACTGGGCAAGCCGCTGTACGGCGTGAACCACCTCGCCGCCCATGTGGCCGTCGACCAGCTCGAGCACGGCCCGCTCCCTGACCCGTGCCTGGCGCTGCTGGTCTCCGGCGGCCACTCCTCGCTGCTGCGGGTCGACGACGTGACCGGGCAGGTGCAGCCGATGGGCGCCAGCATCGACGACGCGGCCGGGGAGGCCTTCGACAAGGTCGCCCGGCTGCTCGGGCTGCCCTTCCCGGGCGGCCCGCACATCGACCGGGAGGCCCGGTCGGGCAACAGCGTCGCCATCGACTTCCCGCGGGGCCTGACTTCCCAGCGTGACCTGCAGCGCCACCGCTTCGACTTCTCCTTCTCCGGGCTCAAGACCGCCGTCGCCCGGTGGGTGGAGGCCCGTCAGGCTGCGGGCGAGCCGGTGCCGGTCGCCGACGTGGCTGCGTCGTTCCAGGAGGCCGTCTGCGACGTGCTCACCCGCAAGGCGGTGGACGCCGCCGCCAGCGCGGGCATCGAGGACATCCTCATCGGCGGTGGGGTGGCCGCCAACTCGCGGCTGCGCACCCTCACCGAGGAGCGTGCCGCCGGGCACGGCATCCGCGTCCGGGTGCCACGCCCCGGGCTGTGCACCGACAACGGCGCCATGGTGGCGGCGCTGGGCTCGCAGATGGTCACCCGCGGCCGCGCCGCCTCGGCCATGGACCTGCCGGCGGACTCCTCCATGCCGGTGGAGCTGGTGCTGGCCTGAGCCGCGGCTGGCTCAGGGCACCACGTACTGGGCGTCCCGCGCGTCTGTGACCGCCATCATCCCCGGGGCGTGGCCGATGGCGAACGGCCGCCGGGACTGCATCACCGCGGCCTGGGGGGTGACCCCACAGGCCCAGAAGACCGGCACCTCGCCGGCGCGCACCTGGACCGGGTCGCCGAAGTCGGGCTCGTCGAGGTCGGCGATGCCCAGCAGCCCCGGGTCGCCGACGTGCACCGGCGCGCCGTGCACGGCCGGGTACCGCGCGGTCACCCGGACCGCGGTGGCCACCTGCCCGGCCGGCACCGGCCGCATGGAGACCACCAGCGGCCCGGACAGCGACCCGGCCGGGATGCAGGGCCGGCTGGTGCGGTACATCGGCACGTTGCGGCCGGTCTCCAGGTGGCGTACCCGCACTCCCGCCTCCAGCAGCGCCGCCTCGAAGGTGAAGCTGCACCCGATCAGGAAGCAGACCAGGTCGTCGCGCCAGTGGGCGGTGATCTCGCTGACCTCCTCGACCAGCTCCCCGTCGCGGTAGACCCGGTATCCGGGTAGGTCGGTGGCCAGGTCGCCGCCGAACAGCCGGCAGCTGCGGTGGCCGGGCTCGGTCACGTCGAGCACCGGACACGGTGCCGGGTTGCGCTGGGCGAACAGCAGGACGTCGTAGGCGAGGTCGCGCGGCACCGCGACCAGGTTCGCCTGGGTCCAGCCCGCACACCACCCGGCCGTGGGCACCTGCAGGCCGGCACGGAACCGGGCTCGCGCCTGGTCGGGTCGCTGGGAGGCGACCTCGGCCGGGCCGCTCCCCGGTGCCGGTGGCGGGGAAGTCATCGCCGCTCCTCGAGTGCATCGCAGTTCAGCCGGAAGCGCAGCCGGAAGCCGGGACGGGCCTGGCCGGCCAGCGGCAGGTCGGCGGAGCAGACCACCCCGATCACCGGGTAGCCGCCGGTGACCGGGTGGTCGTCGAGGAACAGCGTGGGCAGCCCGGACGGCGGCACCTGCAGGGACCCGCAGACCATGCCCTCGCTGGGCAACTCGCCCTCGATGTCACGCTCCAGCCTCGGTCCGTCCAGCCGCATCCCGACCCGGTTGCTCTCCGCGGTCACCGTGTACGCCGCGGAGCCCAGCGTCGCGAGTGCACCCCGGGTGAACCAGTCCGTGCGTGGACCGGGGGCAACCCGCAGCAGCACCTCGGCCTCGGGGAGGCCGCGGACCGGGGCCAGGTCGACGTTGGGCTGCGTGAGCGGTGGTGGGCCCACCGGCAGGACGGTCCCGGCGGCCAGCACGGCGGGCCCGATCCCGGCGAGCACGTCGGTGGACCGCGACCCGAGCACCGGCGCCACGTCCAGCCCGCCTCGGAGTGCCAGGTAGGTGCGCAGCCCGGACGGTGCCGGGTCCAGTCGCAACGTCGAGCCGGCCGGCATGCGGAAGGGAGCGGCGGTGCCGACCGGGACCTCGTCCAGCCGGGCCGGGCACGGGGCTCCGGTGAGCGCGGCGAGCAGGTCGCCGTGGGCACGGACGACGAGGCCGCCGAGGGTGACCTCGATGCCGGCCTCGCCCTCGTCGTTGCCCAGCAGCCGGTTGGCCAGACGGAGGCTGGGCCGGTCCACCGCACCCGAGACGCCGACCCCGAGGGCCTGCTGCCCGGGCCGGCCCAGGTCCTGGACGGTGGCCAGCGGGCCGGTGGCGCAGACCTCCAGCGCGTTCTCGCGGCGGCTCATCGAGCCTCCACGAAGCGGACCCGGACCCCGGCTGACAGCACCGCAGGCGGTGTCCGGCCGAGGTCCCACATCGGCTCGGTGGTGTGGCCGATCAGCTGCCAGCCGCCCGGGGACTCACGCGGGTAGACACCGGTGAACTCCCCGGCCAGCCCCACCGAACCGGCCGGCACCCGCGTGCGGGGGTTCTCCCGGCGGGGAACGTGCAGCCGCCGGTCGCCACCGGCCAGGTAGCCGAACCCCGGCGCGAACCCACAGAAGGCGACCACCCACTCCCGGTCGGTGTGGGCCTCGACCACGCCGCGCTCACCCAGCCCGGTCAGCTCGCCGACCTCGGTGAGGTCCGCCCCGTCGTAGACCACCGGAACCTCGACCCGGCCAGCGTCGGGGCGCTTCCCGGGCGTGGGCCGCACGTCGCGGACCGCGGCTGCCGCCGCTGCAGGGTCGGTGCGGCGCGGGTCGAGGTGCAGCAGCAGGGTGCGGGCGGCCGGCACCAGGCCGACCACGCCCTCCGGGGGGTGGTCGACGAGCTCGGCGTACAGGGCCAGTACGGCGTCCAGGTCCGCGAGCTCGACCAGCAGCCCGGTGTCGGCGCAGGGGAGCAGCCTCATCGGGCTGCTCAGCTCTCGGGGTCGGCGAAGGCGGTGACCTCGACGCCGGACTGCTGCAGGCCACGGCGTACCGCCCGGGCCATCTCGACGGCGCCGGGGCTGTCCCCGTGCACGCACAGCGACCCGGCCCGCACCTCGACGACGCTGCCGTCCACGGCGCTCACCTCGTGACCGGTGGCGATCCGGACGCAGCGGGCGGCCACCTCCTCGACCTCGTGCAGCACCGCGCCCGGCTCCCGGCGGGAGACCAGCGTGCCCTCGGGGGTGTAGGCACGGTCCGCGAACGCCTCCGGCACCGTGCGCAGCCCGGCCGCTGCGGCCTGCTCCAGCCATACCGACCCGGGCAGCCCGAGCACCGGCAGTGCGGGGTCGTAGAGCCGGACCGCCTCGACGACCGCGGCCGCCTGCGCCCGGTGGTGCACGATCGCGTTGTAGAGCGCGCCGTGGGGCTTGAGGTAGCGCACCCGGGTCCCGGCCACCCGGGCGAAGGCCTCCAGTGCGCCGATCTGGTAGAGCACGTCGTTGGTCAGCTCGTCCGGCGCCACGTCGATGAACCGGCGGCCGAAGCCGGCCAGGTCCCGGTAGCCCACCTGGGCCCCGATCACCACGCCCCGTTCGGCCGCCAGGTCGCAGGCACGCCGCAGCACGGTCGGGTCACCGGCGTGGAAGCCGCAGGCCACGTTGGCGCTGGTGACCACCCCCAGCAGCGACTCGTCGTCGCCCAGCTGCCACTGGCCGAAGCTCTCGCCGAGGTCGGCGTTCAGGTCGATGCTCACTGCCACAGCGCCTCCAGCCCGCCGATCGACTCCCAACCGAGGTACACGGTCAGTGCCCACGCTGCCACCCCCAGCACCAGCAGCCAACGCGGGAAGCGGTAGCCGTGCAACAGCGTCCCGGAGTGCCGGATCGCCACCCACATCAGCACTCCCAGGCCGATCGGCAGGATCAGCCCGTTCAGGGCTCCGGCGAGCACCAGCAGGGTGACCGGCGTCTGGCCCACGACCAGGAAGACCGCTGCGGAGAAGACGATGAACGCGGTCACCACCCAGCTCCGGTTCCGCTCCAGCCACGGGGAGAACGTGGTGAGGAACGAGACCGAGGTGTAGGAGGCACCGATCACCGAGGTGATGCTGGCCGCCCAGAGGATCACCCCGAACAGGTGCAGGCCCACCTCGCCGAGGGAGTGCTGGAAGGCCGAGGCCGGCGGGTTGCTGGTCGCCAGCGTGACTCCGCCTGCGACCACGCCGAGCACCGCCAGGAACAGCAGCACCCGCATCACCCCGGTGACCACCACGCCGGTGACCGAGGTGCGGGTGATCTGGCGCAGGGCCTGCGGGCCGGAGACCCCGCTGTCGATCAGGCGGTGCGCACCGGCGTAGGTGATGTAGCCGCCCACCGTGCCGCCGATCAGGGTGGTGATGGTCAGGAAGTCCACGTTCCCCGGGACGACGGTCTGCTTCAGCGCGTCGCCGTACGGCGGGTGGGAGACCACCATCGCGTAGGTCACCATCGCGATCATCACCAGGCCGAGGAAGACCACGATCCGGTCCATCGCGACTCCGGCACGACGGCTCCAGAAGATCGCGATCGCGATCAGGGCGGAGACCGTCCCAGCGACCTTGACGTCGGCGCCCATCATCGCGCTGGCCCCCAGGGCGGTGCCGCCGATGTTGCCGATGTTGAACACCAGCCCGCCGAATACGACCAGGACGGCCAGCACGTAGCCGCCGCCGGGGATCACCTTGTTGGCCAGGGTCTGCGCGTGCATGCCGGAGACCCCGATGATCCGCCAGACGTTGAGCTGGACGGCGATGTCGACCAGCACCGAGATGAGGACGGCGAAGGCGAAGGCCGCGCCGAGCTTGGCGGTGAACACCGTGGTCTGGGTGATGAAGCCGGGGCCGATCGCGCTGGTGGCCATCAGGAACATCGCACCCAGCAGGGCGCCCCGGCCGGGGCGGCGTCCGGCAGCGGTGCCCTCGGGGGCGCCCTGCGGGGCGGTGGTGGTGGACTCGTCCATGACTACTCCCGGGGGTGTGGTGTCCGTCACCCTAGAAGATTGTTCAACAATTCTGCAATAGTCGGATTGATAGGTTGGGCCGTGTGGCCGGGGCACCGGCCGGCGAGGCCGAAGGAGGCGCCATGGCGGGGGAGACGACAGCGTGGGTCACCCAGCTGGCCGCGGAGCGTGGCTCGATGGAGCGCTCCAGCACCGCGGAGCGGGTTGCCGACGTGCTGCGCACCTACGTGATCGAGGGGCGCCTGATGCCGGGTACCCGCCTCTCCGAGGAGGACATCGGACTGGCCCTGGGCGTCTCCCGGAACACCCTGCGTGAGGCCTTCCGGCTGCTCACCCATGAGCGGTTGCTGGTGCACGAGTTCAGCCGCGGTGTCTTCGTGCGCACGCTGCGCGTCGAGGACGTACGCGACCTCTACCGGTTCCGCAGGGTGGTCGAGTGCGCCGCTGTCCGTGCCGCCACCGACGCCACGCCCGGTGACCTCGCCCTGATCCGGGCCGCGGTCGAGGATGGGGAGCGGGCGGCCGGCTCCGGCGATTGGCCCGGGGTGGGTACGGCGAACATGCACTTCCACGAGGCACTGGTGGGCCTGGCAGGCAGCCGCCGCCTCGACGAGGCCGTGCACCAGCTGATGGCCGAGCTGCGCCTGGTGTTCCACGTGATGGCCGCGCCACGGGCCTTCCACGAGTCCTACCTGTCGGCCAACCGCCAGATCCTCGACCTGCTCGCCGCCGGAGAGCTCGACCGGGCAGAGCAGGCCCTGGCCGATTACTTCGACGTCGCCGAGGCACAGCTGGTCGCGGCCTTCGAGCAGCGCTCAGCCGCGAGCCCCCCGGCGAGACAGGCCGGCAACGGCACCGGCCACGGGTCGCGACGACCGGGGTGACGCACCGGGACCGCTCCCGGTGCTTGCGGCGACGGTGCGGTGTTGCCAGTGTGCTCGCATGGCGGCACGACGGAGGAGAGGCACTGCATGCAGCAGGTGAGAGGCGTGGTGGCCCGCGGGCGCGGGGAACCGGTCACGATCGAGACGGTCGAGGTGCCCGACCCCGGGCCCGGCGAGGCTCTGGTCCGGGTGCAGTCGTGCGGGGTCTGCCACACCGACCTGCACTACCGGGAGGGCGGCATCAGCGACGAGTTCCCGTTCCTGCTCGGGCACGAGGCGGCCGGGATCGTGGAGGCGGTCGGGGACGACGTGACCGGGGTGGCCGCCGGCGACTTCGTGATCCTGAACTGGCGGGCGGTGTGCGGTGACTGCCGGGCCTGCCGGCGGGGCCAGCCGTGGTACTGCTTCGCCACCCACAACGCCACGCAGCAGATGACGCTCGCCGACGGCACCGGGCTCACCCCGGCCCTGGGCATCGGGGCGTTCGCGGAGATGTCCCTGGTCGCGGCCGGCCAGTGCACGATGGTCGACCCGGCCGCGCGGCCGCCCGCCGTGGGGCTACTCGGGTTATTTTTGTTTGTATTTATTTGATCGGCGATCAAAAG